>JBBDYF010000074.1:0-6218 GCA_040901775.1 Pirellulaceae bacterium
TCCACGCTAAGACTTAGCCCGCCTTCGCAAACCGAAAGTGGCGCTGTCCAACTAGTTAATGTGTCATCGCATACGTCACAATGTTGATCCCCATCGGGTACGACCACTTTTCGGAATAGAGCTTGAAATACTCCGCGCTTAGTCCTTCGCGCTCCCAGCCGTCGCCGACGTCGGTGTTGTGGCAGATGATCGCCATCATCCGCCCCTGGTCGTCGAACAGCCCGCGATAATGCACCTCCACCGCGCTGGGGTCCCAAGGGCGATCGGAGCTGTAGCCGCTCTGCCATTCGGAATGGATGCTGGGAACCTGCGGCTTCTTTTTCAGGTCATAAACGCAGTGGAAAATCTCGTGCTCCAGCGGCAGCTCGACCGGCTCGCGGTCGGGAAAGACCCGCTTGATGTTCTCGTAAAAATTGTCCCACTCGTCGTCTCCCCAGAAGTCATCGACCATCAGAAAGCCGCCGTTCAACAGGTACCGCCGCAGGGCGAGCACCTCGGCCTCTTCCAGGTACATGCGGCCCGGCTCGATCAGATAGAGGAACGGGTAATCGAACAGCGCCTCGTCGGTCAGTTCCAAGATCTTGCCGTGGGGATCGGTCTGAAGCGATGTCAGCTCTTGCAGGCGGTACGAGAAATTCAGGTCGGCGTCGGGATAGTCGGTGCGCCACCCGCCGCCTCCCCGCCGGCGACCGCCGTACGAGCCGTACCTCACGCGGACGAACGTAAAAACGTCGTCCTTGAACCGCTCGTCGTTGGTCCACAGAGGGACGCCTCCGCGATCGACGTCTTCCGGCCGGACCTCGCGGTCCCACCAGCCCCGGCTGCGGCCGCGCTGGGCGACCGCCGTCGCGGCAATTGCCAGCATGGCCCCCAGCATGACGATCCCTACGAGCCGCGTCCGAATCATGGCTGGTCCTCCGGCTTTTCTTCCTCAGCCTTCGGTTCCGGCGGCTTTTCCGTCGACTTGTCTTCCTCGGCCGGCTGCAGCTTGCCGACGATCTCTAGCAGTCGGCGATGCGCCGCGCGATAGCGGGGGGTCTCTTCCAGGGCCAGCAGCGCATGCCGCTTGGCCGCCGGCAAATCGCCCGCGCGCTGCAAAGCAGTCGCCAGTTGCAGGTGCAGTCCGGCCGGGTCGATCGGATCGAGCCGAAGCAATGCCCGGTAGCTGGCGACGGCAGTGGCGTCGTCGCGCAAATGTTCCGCCGCCGCGGCAGCCGTCCGGTGCGGCCCAGGCCGCAAAGGATTGACCGCCAGCCAGCGGTCGGCCGTTTGCCCGGCCAGTTTCCAGTCCTCTTGCTCGATCGCCAGGTCGGCCAGCCGGGCCAGCGCCTCGACGTCGTCCGCCGACAGCTCACAACGCTGGACTAGCATCGCTTGTTCCTCGCGCGGCTGGCCCAGCTCGCGATGCACCCGGGCCAGCAGCGAATAGGGATTGTCGCTGCCGGCATCTTCGGGATAAAGATCACGCATCGTTTCGAGCGTGGCCTTAGCGGCAGGCCAATCCTTGTCGCCCATTTGCTGCTTGGCCAACCGGGTGAGCGCCGCATAGTTGGTTGGGTGGTCCTCCAGCCAGGCGGCGATCGCGGCGGCATCGGCCCGGCGGGGAAGCTCCGGCTCGGACCAATCGGCCCGCGGGGCCATGGCGCTCGCCCGTTGGCGGGCGTACTTGGCGAACTCCTCGTCGAGCGACTTGAGCGAGCCGGTGTAGCGGGCCAGCGATTCGTTGATCGGCATGCCGGCGCCCAGATCGACGAGCACCCGCTGCAACGTCTCGATTCCGTGCCGCTCGACCAAGTATTCGACGACCAGCGACGACTCGAAATAGGCAAACTGCAAGTGCAGCGGCGATTCGGGACTGAGGAACGCCCCGCTCAGTTCGCTGACCGGCGTCAGCTCGTCGCCGAGCATCATCTGGCGGTACTGCGGGTCGATCGCCTGTCCCCACCTCTTTTCTGCCTGCCGCTCTTCATAGACTGAAATCCCCTCGCTCAGCCAGCGCGGCATTTTGTTGTTGGTTTTGCTGAGCGTGACGACGTGGCAGAACTCGTGCCACAGCGTCGCTTCCCAGCAGGCGGGGCTTTCGCCTTGCGAGGCGGGGCTGTTGGCGGTGATGACGGTGCCAAAGCAGACGCCCAGAAAGCCGTCGCCCCCCGGCAAGCCGAAGGTGCGGATGGCAAAGTCTTGCTGCCGCGGAAAGAGCTCGACGATCACGGGCCCCTCGAGCGTCACGCCGTACTTGGGACAGAGCGTCTGGCGCGCCCGCTGCAGCAGGGCCAGCACGCGCGGGCCGTAGATTTCGGCCTCGCGGGCCTCCATCCGGACGATCAGCCCGTCTTTTTCCAGGGTTTGAAACTTGGCCAAGCTCTCTTGCAGCGTTACCAGGTTGTGGGCGACGACGTTGTATCCGTCATGGGCATACACAGCGTCCGCCAGACGCCAGCCTTCCTCTTCCTTGCCCAATCGCAGCAAGTCTTGCGCGAGTTGCAAGCGGGCCGGCAGGTAGGTCGCGTCGATCTCGAGGGCCCGCCGCTGGTACGCTTCCCCTTCGGCAAAGCGGTACTTTTGCGAGAGCTTGCGGCCGATCAGGTGGTCGATCTCAGGGTTGGTTGGCCAGGGTCGCAAAGCGGCCTTGCGAAAGCGGCGTTCGTTTTCTGGCTGGTTGCGCAGGTGCGCGAGCACCGCCCGATACGCCGCCGCCAGCGGATGGTGCGGGTTGACGAGCGACACCTGGGCGAGCACTTGGTCCGCCTCGTCGTAGCGCTCGGCATCAATGTGTTCATCCGCCAGCAGCAACAGCGAGCCGATGTGGTTGGGATTCAGCTTGAGGGCTGCATTCAAGGCGGCGGTCGCCCGGTCGGAATCGCTGGGAGCAAACGCCCGCGCCAGGCCAAAGTGCGCGTCAGGATCGCCCGCGTCGAGCTTGATTGCCTGACCAAACGCCTTGGCGGCCAGGGCGTAGTCGTTCTTGGCGAGCGCCAATTCGCCACTCGCCAGGTGTGCCTCGGCATACGCCGGCTGTTGCCGCTTGGCAACATTGAACGTTCGGTCGAGCACCTCCTTGGGATCGACCCCCTGGCTCAGCAGAAACCGGCCCACGGTCACCCGGCTGACCGCATCGCTATAGCGCGAAGGGGATCGCAGCACTAGCTCCTGAATTTCGGCGAGCAGCTTGTCGGCCCGCTCGGTCTGCGCATTGAGCCGGCAAACGTCGCGTCCCAGACAGCGAAGCTGAATGCTGGCGGGAAACTTTTGGAGCGATTCGTCGAGGGTGGTCAGGGCGTCGGCGTAGCGTCCCAATTCCATCTCGGCCCGAATCTTGAGCAGCCGAAAGTTCTCGTTGAATTGGCTTTCGGCAATTCCCTCGGCAGCCGACGCGGCGCACTCGGCGTATTGTCCACTGCGAAAGAGCCCGGTGGTGGCGACCAGATCGACCGCACCCGCGGGCGTGGCAACAACGAGAGCGCAGACAATGCCGAGCAAAGCGGCATGGCAGGGGACGCTGCGCAGGCGGTACGTATCCATTGGCCGAGGCCCTGGGCCACGAACATGCTTTGGCGCGTCTGTCCCCGGCCATGCCCCCCAAGCACGCATGACAACCCAGCCGCGCGACGCCGTGGATTCTACACCTTGGCCAACAGGAATCCAAGCTAAGAGGGAAATCGGTAGTGGGTCAGTTTGAAAAAGATGCTTAATCGCTGGGCAGCTTTACTAACCGATGCCGCTAAATCTGTTGAACTAGAAGCAAGTCGTTTTTAGCCACTCCAGCAGGCTGGTGATAACAGAGATGACCGCCGTGCTGACCAAGCTCGCTGCGATGCTAAACAGAATCAGAAAAGTCCACCCGCGATGCCCAGTTGGCGGCTGAAGCGGTGGATCGTAACCCGTTTCTACCGGGGCTTTGTACGGGTTCTGGTCCATGCGGGGATTGTAGCGTGGGTGGTGTAGGGATAAGTGTTGCTGGCTAACCAAGCTGCCCGGATAGGCGAAGGCATGATCCGCGTACATCCGAGTAATCCGCGGTTAGCAGCCTTTCCGCTTCATCCCACGGGTTTCCCGCTGGCGCGGAGAGTTATACTCTGTCTCGAATGTGCTTTGGAAAACCTCTGGGGAGAACGGCTGATGAACCCGCTGTTTCGATTGCTTGCGGTGATGACGGCTTTCGTCATTCCGGCGACTTTGTTTGCCGAACCGAGCGCCAAGGAGGTTGCTTCGCACGGCTACCAGCGGTCGATCGAACTGCGCCGCGGCGCGGCGCGGGCAGTGCTCTGTCCCGAAGCGGGTGGTCGCGTGCTCGTGTTTTCAGTCGGCGGCAAAGACGCCATGTGGTTCGATCCGGCCGAGCCCAATCGCCGGCCGGGAGAGGCGGCCGCCAGCGCTGGGCGTTTTGACTTTGGCCCCGAGCTGCCGACGCCGGCCCATCCGCTGCTCTGGTCGGGCGAGTGGACCGCCCAGATCACCGGCCCCTCGTCGGCCCGGCTGACCAGCCAAAAGGACGAGGCGAGCGGTGTGCAGCTTGTCCGCGATTTCGACCTAGCGGGCGAAAACCGGCTGGTCTGCCAGCAGACGATCGTGAATGTTTCGCAGCAGACCCACGAGTATTGTCACTGGGGGCGGTCGTTCTCGCCGGGGGGCGGCATCTGCCTGGTGCCGCTCGCCGGGACGAGTCGCTTTCCCAATAAGTACGCCATGTACGAGGAGGGGGCGATCATCAACGTTCGCCCCACCGACGAGAAAATCCGCGAGCGCGACGGCTTTCTCGAAATCCTCGCCCCACCGCGCAAGCCGAAACTTGGCTTCGATTCGACCGCCGGCTGGCTGGCATACGTGATGCCGGGGGACGTGCTGTTCGTCAAGCGCTTTCCGACTTTTCCGGATCGCGTTTATAACGAAGCGGCCGGGCTAACGCTGTCGGTCTGGTATCCGACCGGCGCGCGGATCGAGCTCGAACCGATCGGCCCGCGCGAGCGCCTCGCGCCGGGCGAATCGGCCTCGTTCACCGAAGAATGGTTCGTCCTTTCCCACCCGTTTCCCCAGGAGGGGGCGTCGATCCACCTGCCCCGGCTGCGGGAGCAGGTGGCGGCGGAGTTCGAGCGGGCGGGGGATAATTAGTCTTCTCGGCCTGCAGGGTTCCCTCTGGGACGACCAGAAATGACTCACTCGACCCGCAAACCCAGCTTAAATGCCATGCCTGGCTGCAAAGGGCCAGGAATGCCCCTCAGGCCCAGGAGCAGACCCATCGAAATCTCTTCGCCCTGCGCTGTTTGGCGCGAGCATTGTCGGCAAAAGTGGCTGCGGCTCTTAATGCCCGGCCATACTCAAAATGTGCCCTCATTTGCATGGAGGGGGAAACCGACAGGGCAATCGAGTGTTAAACGCCGGCGTTTTCAGTGTTGTTCACTCGCAATGACAAACTTCAAAGTTCAAATCTGTTTGTGCTAGCGTGCTTCCAGGCCAGAAAACACGGGAAACCGACACTCGATTGCCCTGGGGAAACCGATGGAACGGATTTTCATTGTCCTCGCCGCACTATCCTTCTTCTCGATTTGTGCGGGTTGCGATTCTTCCGCGGCGCGGCCTTCTCAAACCAGGGGCATTGTAACGACATTTCAGTTGAGCGAAAGGAACGTCGAGGTAAGTGGCCCACTCGGCTTTGCCTTACTTAGAGACGAAGCTCCCGATATTCGAAAGCAATTTGATGACACCAAACCCCAACAGAACCTGCTTCACGCGGTCTTTCTAGACCAAATCGAT
Source organism: Pirellulaceae bacterium (assembly GCA_040901775.1). Classification (GTDB taxonomy): domain Bacteria; phylum Planctomycetota; class Planctomycetia; order Pirellulales; family Pirellulaceae; genus CAYLLN01. The sequence goes on from JBBDYF010000074.1 coordinate 5,752, forward strand.
CTTGCTCACTTACTTGAGGGATAAGTAGCGAGCTTACGAAGATACGTGACAATACAATCGAATCGCCGATTGAATGCACAATCGATTTCCCCCAAAGTGTTTCAGGATTCTAAGCGAGGATTCATGACCGAAGACCTTGCCTCCGACATGAAGCAGAGTAAGGCGATTGTCAACGCATATCTGAAAGACCAGGATATTGGTATTGAAAAAGTATCAATGATTGACTTTGAGGACGTCTCACACGACACGTATGTTGTGCTTGTTTTAGTCAAAACGTCAACAGACGGGGTTGGTGCGCCAGTGAGAGTCAATGCGCTGGCGTCGCGATTGGTTCGTGGAAGGATTCTGATGGTCGGAGCCACGAGCTATTGCGAGACGGAGGACGATATTAGTTGGGTGAAGCAGACCGCCCGGCGGTCTGAAATCTCAATCGCAAGTGGGAGGCGGGGTATTTCTGTGAAAGACGG
>JBBDYF010000075.1:0-6138 GCA_040901775.1 Pirellulaceae bacterium
TCTCCACCTTTCAACTCGACAGCGATTACGGCTGGGACGACGGCTTGATCTGCGGCGGGCGGATGCAGGTGCTGATCCAACCGGTGGTGGCGGCGGAAATCGTCGCCTACTACCAGCAACTCGCCGACCTGGTGCGGACGGGCCAGGGAATCACCGAGGCGGTGGTGTTCGACAGCGAGGCGAGCGGACTCTCTGCCTCGGCCAGTTATTTGTTCGATGCGCAATCGCGGCCCCGCGGCTCGGCGGGAGCCTCGGCCTCGCCGTCGCCTGCAATTGTTGAGGGCTTGCGGCCGATCGACTCGCGACCCAGGGCCTACGCCGCACGCGGTGTTGCCTATTTGCCCGTCTTGCCGCGGTGCCGGCTGGTCGTCGTAGGCGGTGGGCACGTCGGCAAAGCCGTGGCCGATCTGGCGGTCGATCTGGAATTCGACGTTTGGATTGTCGATGACCGGGCCGAATACGCGAGTAGCGAGCGGTTCCCTCGCGCCGAGCGCCGGATCGGCGGGCCGATCGAGCGCGTGCTGCCGGATCTGGAAATCACGCCCAATACTTACTGCCTCGTCATCACTCGCGGGCACAATCACGACCAAGAGGCGCTGTTTCATGTCGTCAATCGGGGGGCGCGGTACGTCGGCCTGATCGGCAGCCGGCGAAAGATCAAGCTGATCTTCGACAACCTGCAAGCGGCGGGCATCCCCCGCGACGTGCTGGAGCGGGTGCATGCCCCGCTGGGGATCGACATCGGCTCGCAAACGGTGCCGGAAATCGCGATCAGCATTTGCGCTGAATTGGTCGCGCATCGCAACCTGGGGCAGGTTCCCGGCCGGCCAAAGCGGATCGAGGTATAGCGATGGGGGCCCGATCGTTCGCGATTGTTCCGGCGGCCGGGCAGAGCACGCGGATGGGCCGGCCCAAGCTGCTGCTGCCCGTGGCGGGCCGCACGTTGATCGAGCAGACGCTCGCCGCCTGGCAGCGCAGCCGCGTCGATCGTGTAATTGTTGTGGTGCGGCCGGGCGACGCGGCGCTGGCCGAGGTGGTCCAGGCGGCGGGCGTTGATCTGGTCGTTCCCGCCGCGCCGCCCGCCGACATGAAAGCCTCGCTGGCGTGCGCGCTCGCGTACATCGCCGAGCGGTTCGCTACGGCCGATGGCGACGCGTGGCTGGTCGCCCCGGCCGATATGCCGCACTTGTCGTCCGAAATCATCAACGCCTTGCTCGACCGCGCCGCGGCCGGGCCGGGCCGGGTCTATCTTCCCACGCTGGCCAGTCGTCGCGGCCACCCCGTGCTGTTGCCGTGGCGTCTGGCGGGCGAGGTTGGCCGGCTGGGCGCGGGCGAAGGGCTGGGAAACTTAATCCAGCGGCAGAACGCGGAATTGGTTCCCTGCGACAATATTTCGCAGGCCGGGACGAATCCATTTGCGGATGTGGATACGCCGGAGGACTATCGCGACCTAAAGCGCGGCCTGAGGTAAGCAAGGATTCAAGACGCGGCGTCTTTCGCGGCGCGCGCCGCCTCTTTACACTTGAGCGAATTGGGGGCGCTGGGGAATGGATTGGGGCGTTGTGTCAGGCTCAAGATGCGTCCCCTTCAGGGAGTTGGCGATGAAGGTCTGTCCCGCGATTGCTTCCAGCGGATTCAAGCTGCTGGTCGTAGCGGCCTTGCTGCTGGGCTTTGTCGTCGCTTTGCCCGGCTGCGGCGGCTGTACGGGCAACAATCCCACCGCGGCGGCCAAGAAGAAAAAGGCCGACGAGGAAGAAGCCACCAAGAAAAAGAAGAAGAAGAAGGCGGAAAAGCCCAAGCCGAACTTTGAGCCGATCCAGGTTCGGATGCTCCCCAGCAACGACCCCACGCTGAGCGACAAAACGCCCCGCATGTATATCAAGCCGGGGCACTGGGTCGCCCTGAGCGCGACGACCAAGGCCAACAACTTCGATTTTCCGGGCGATCTGGTGACCTATGCCGAGGCGAAGGGCACCAACCCGCCGCAGCCGCTGGAGATCGAGAACACCAATTCGCGGCTCTCGGTCTGGCGGCCGGCTTCGCTCCCCAAGGGGAGGACAATGCCTTTTGAAACGCTGCTGTTCGTTCCCAAGCGGCCGAGCGTTGCCGGTTCGGTCTTTTCGCTGCGGAGCGAGCTGCGCGGCCAGCGCGGCGGCGCATTGCAAGAGCCGGCCAACAACCTGGCCAACGCCATGCAGCAGTACGAGTTCGTGATCGTGGTGCTGTCGAGCAACCCGGCCGCCTACACGCATCTGGACAAGCTGAACAGCGTGCGGATGCCCGAGGTCGAGGCGAATCCCGATCAAACGCTGCAATACTACTATGTGTTGCGGCCTAACTGCGAAAAGCGGGTGCCGTTGCCCAGCCACTCGCTCGCGCTGACGACCACCGCCTACATCGTTTGGGACGACATCAACCCAGCCGTGCTTACCGCTGAACAGCAGCAGGCCCTGGTCGACTGGATTTACTGGGGGGGCCAACTGATCGTCAGCGGGCCCGGTTCGCTCGACAAGTTGAAGGGAACGTTCCTTGGCCCGCACCTGCCCGCCGAGAGTGCCGAAACGGTCAAGCTCGACGAATCCGCCTTCGACGAAATGAATTGCGTCTGGTCGCTCGTGGCGGAAAAAAAGAAGAGCGGTTTGCGCACCATCAAGATCGGCGAAGATCGTCCGATGGTCGGCGTCCGCTTCAAAAAGCACGTCGCGGCCGTCGATGTCATGGGGACGGGGGGCCTGGTGGTCGAGCGGCGGGTCGGCGGCGGGCGGATCGTGGCGACGGCCTTCCCGCTGACCGACGTGCGAATCAAACAGTGGAAGAATTTCGACGGGTTCTTCAACTCGGCCTTGCTGCGGCGTCCTTCGCGCGAGTTCGCCAGCCACTCGCAATGGGCGACCCTCGACGTTCACTGGGCGGCGACCGGCCTGCGGCACATGCTGCTCGAGCCGCGGCTGGGTTCAACCCTACGATACTTTACTCGCGACATCGGCTACCTGGCCGAAGATCCTCGGGCGGTAACCGCCTTGGAGCCGGGGCCGGTTGCGCCCGAGATTATGCCCGGAATGCCGGGCATGGCAGGTGGCGCCGCCGGCATGGGAGGCATGGGAACGGGACGCTTGGGCTACATCCCCTACGAGCAGCACCGACCCGATACGACCGGCTTTCACCCGCCGAGCGAGGACTGGCATTTCGGCGGCTACATTGCCGCGCCGCAAACGGGCGTGGCCGCCTGGAACGACGACGGCGCGGCATCTAAGGCGGCCCGCCAAGCGCTCACCGAAGCGGCCGGAATTGAAATTCCGCGGGCCGATTTCGTGCTCAAGGTGTTGGCGATTTATCTGGCAATCCTGGTGCCGCTCAACTGGATGGTCTTTCGGGTGCTGGGGCGCGTCGAATGGGCCTGGGTGGCCGCCCCGGTCATCGCCGTCGTGGGCGCGGTGGCCGTCATCCGGCTGGCCCAGCTCGACATCGGCTTCGCCCGCAGCCGCACCGAAATCGCCGTGCTCGAGGTACAAGGAGGTTACGATCGGGCCCACCTGACCCGCTATACCGCGCTCTATACGTCGCTGTCGTCGAGCTACGAGCTGGCGTTCAGCGAGCCGAACGCCTTGGCGCTGCCGTTCGCCTCGCCCCCCGAGGAGGTCGCCCAGCAGCAGATCGCGGCGATCAACGACGTGCTCTTCCGCCGCGACCGGGACACGACGCTTTCGGGCGTGAAGGTGCAATCGAACTCGACCGGCATGGTTCACAGCGAGCAGATGTTTCCCCTGGAAGGAATGCTGACGCTCATTGGCGACGACCAAAAAGGATGGACCATCAAGAATACGAGCAGCCTGACGATTCGCGATGCCGGCCTGCTTCGCAAAACGGCGACCGGCCAAGTGCAAACTGCCTACCTGGCGCAGCTCGAACCACGAACGAGCAGTCCGCTGTCGTTCTCGCCGGCGCCGCAGGTTCGCGTGCAGATTGGCCCCAGTGAGGAAAAGAAATTCGAACTGCGCGACGCCTTCTGGCTTCCCGAATGGGACCAGTCCCCCGTGCTGCAAGCGGCCACGAAAGACGCCCCCGAACAGCGGGGCCAGGTTCGGCTGACGCGGCTGGCCCGCCTGGCCACCGAACGCTTGAGCCTGCTGCCGGGCGACGTGCGGCTGGTTGGCTGGACCGACGAATTGCTGGCGGGCATCCAGATCAGTCCCCACGCGCCGCAGAACAAAACCTATACGCTGGTGCTGGCGCATCTGGTGCGCGGCAAGCTGCCCGCCGCCACCCCCGATGCCAATGTGGCGGAAGACTTTTTCGAGCCGCCGCTGGACGACGATCTTTTGCCCGACGCGATCGAGACCGAAACGACGCAGACTGACGCCCCCGTGCCCGCAGGTTTCTAACAACTGACAACTCCCCATGATCGAACTCATCGACTTCGGCAAAGACTACGGCGACTTCCGCGCCGTCGAGTGCCTCAACCTGAAGATTGGGGCGGGCGAGATGTTCGGCTTTATCGGCCCCAACGGGGCCGGCAAAAGCACGACGATCCGCTTTCTGGCCACGCTGCTCAAGGCGAGCCGGGGCGAGGGGATCGTCAACGGCCACAGCGTCACCCAAAACCCGATGGGCGTGCGGCAAAGCGTCGGCTACATGCCCGATAACTTTGGCGTGTACGACGGCATGAAGGTCTGGGAATTTCTCGACTTTTTTGCCGTCGCCTACAAAATCGGCAAGGCCAAGCGCAAGCAGGTCATTAGCGACGTGCTGGAGCTGCTCGACCTGGCGCACAAGCGCGACGATTTCGTCAACGGCTTGTCGCGCGGCATGAAGCAGCGGCTCTGCATGGCCAAGACGCTAGTCCACGATCCGCCGGTCTTAATTCTCGACGAACCGACCAGCGGCCTCGATCCGCGAGCCCGGATCGAGGTCAAGGCTCTGTTCAAAGAGCTGAAGCGGATGGGGAAGACGATTCTCATTTCCAGTCACATCCTGTCGGAACTGGCCGACTGCTGCTCATCGATCGGCATCATCGAGCGGGGCCAACTGCTCATGCACGGCCCCATCGAGGACGTCTATCGCCGCCTGCGGGGCAACCGCACGGTCGAGGTCCGATTTTTGGGCGACATGGACGTTGGCTTGTCGGTCATCCGCTCGTGCCCGCACACCCGCAACGTGGCGGTCGATGTGAGCAGCGTGGTGGTCGAACTCGAAACCGACGACCGGGGCGTGTGCGAACTGCTCAACCAACTGGTCTATAACAAGGTCGAGCTGCGGAGCTTCGCCGAGAAAGACCCGTCGCTGGAAGACGTGTTCATGATGGTCACCAAGGGACTGGTGAGCTGACCATCGCTGCCGAACCGCGGCGCTCACACGACCGTCGATCCGCCTGGCAGGTTCACTAGCGAAGGCGGGTGAATTTCATCGCCCCCAGTTCGGCCACGTTCGTTTGCACCGGGATGTAGAAGGTGTCGGTCCCGTCGAACTCGATGTTGACGTCCTGCGGCTCGCGGCCCTGCTCCACGGATTTGATCGTCAGCAGTTCCCCTTCCTGCTTGACCGCTTCCCAATTGCCCGGCGAGCTGTAAGCCTGGCCGTCGAGCACGCCGGAAGTGACCATCGTGCCGTCTGGAGCGAATTCGAGGCCGAATTGCTTTTGGGCCAGTTCGGCAATTGCCTCGGCGGTCAATTTGCCCTGCACGGCGTCATCGTACACGATCATATGCCCCTGCCACTTGCCCGCCAATCGCTCGCTGGGGACCGGCAAGGCGCTTGAACCGCCGCACCCGACCAACCCGCCTGCCAACACCACGACGTACGCCAATCCACACCTTCTAAAAATGCTTGACACGGGATCCTCCTTGATCGGTAAATGGCCTGGGTTGTCCGCAGCGGTCGCTCGGCCGGACTGCCGGGACTCTAGCGAAACCGCTCGGCCTGGGGCAAGCCGGATTTGAATTCCCCTGGGTCAAACCGAGGACGAATGCCGCTACTTGACTCTGGCTGAAGGGATTGCCTATCCTTTCGGGCAATCACTCGTGCCAGGGAGTCGCCGCGTCCCATGCTACGCAATCTAGCTGTTTCAACATTTCTGACGGCGTTTGCACTTGCGGGCCTCTCACCTGGCGTTGTTGCCATCGGGGACGACACGACCGAGGC
>JBBDYF010000076.1:0-6111 GCA_040901775.1 Pirellulaceae bacterium
CAACTTAGCGTCCTGCCCGAAAAGCTCCAAATCTCTGCTAGCGTGAACGGTTACCGACGGGAGCACCTGGCACGCGAGATGCTGCAATCTTCGGCATCGGAAATTACTTCCCGCTTTCACCGGAGGATTTTGAAATGGCAGAGACCAAGAACATCAAAGAGCACATGCCGGTCATGGGGTCGTGCGGCAATCGGCTGGGGGACGTTGACCACGTCGAGGGGGATGCGATCAAACTGACCAAAAAGAGCAGCCCCGACGGCAAGCACCACTTCATCCCGATGAACTGGGTCGAGAAGGTGGACGATTCGGTGCGGCTCAACAAGGACTGCGGCGAGGCGAAAAAAGAATGGAAAACCGATCCTTCCGAAGCCTGATCGACCAGCGGACATTTTGACGCGCCCGGACACCCGGTTTAGCCGGGTTGTCCGGCCTGCGCGCTGGCGGCTTGAATTTTGCCGGCAGTCAGCCGATGGTAGTTCCAATCCAGGCATCGCCTTCGAGGAGCCAGCCATGCGCACGCTGCTGTTGATTTTGGGAATGTTGATCGTCCTGGGCGGGCTCTCGTCGGTAGAGGTCCAGGCAGGCAAGAAACACAAGGACAATCCTAAGTTCGCCGTGGCGGGCCCGCCGGCCAAGAAGCACAAGCTGTTCAAGCACAAAACGCCCGGCAAAGCCCGCGAGCACAAACTTCTCGGCAAACGCCATTAGCTAAGGCGAGCGGGAGGCGTCAGCCTCCCGATAGCACGGCCGCGGATCACTCTCCAAAGCCGCGACCATTGGTCGCGGTGAACGGTGAGGCGTCAGCCTCCTGGGTGCCACATCCCACGCCCCTCGTGGGCATGCTCACGTTCCTGGGTCCGCAAGGCATCCACGATTCAGCCTCGTCGGTTCAACGCGGCCAAGCAGCCTGAAAAACCGCGACCGATAAACAATTCCAGATGTTTGCTTGCATTTGGTTCTCTTTCGCGCGATAATCGCGGACGCCCACCTTTCCTGGCACGGCTGGGGAGACTCCCTAGCCCGATGGAACACCTCGCCAAGGAACCCACCATGCGCTCCGCTCCCGCCGCGGCCCTCCTTTTGGCCGCACTGCTCGCTCTGCCGTTTCAATTGGTTGCCGCCGCCGACACTACCCCCACCGAGGATCCCGCCAAACCGACGGCGCCCGGCCTGGGCGACCCCGGCAAGCTGACCGCGATTCAACTCGATACGGGTCGCACCAAAGAGGGCCTGGTAACCATTTCGGGGCGCGACAGCGGCCAGCAACTGGTTGTCACCGGCTTGTACGACAGCGGCCAGACCCGCGATGTCAGCCGCACGGCGACCTACACGGTGACCCCGGCGGGAATCGTCTCGGTCGATGCGACGGGCCTGATCGCGCCCATCGCCGAAGGGGAAGCGACGATTCACGTTGCGGTTGAGGCTGGCATTGATGCCAGCGTGAACGTGAAGGTGACCAACCTGGTGCAGGATCTGCCGATCAATTTTGCCAACCAGATCACTCCTCTCTTCACCAAGTACAGTTGCAACGGCGGCGGCTGCCACGGCAAATCGGGCGGGCAGAACGGCTTTCGATTGTCGCTGCTCGGTTTCGAGCCCCAGGAAGACTACGAATATCTGGTGAAAGAAGGGCGCGGCCGGCGGTTGTTCCCCGCCGCTCCGGACCAAAGCCTGCTGCTGCTGAAGGCGACCGCGCGATTGCCGCACGGCGGCGGCCAGCGGATCGAGTTCGATTCGCCCGCCTATCGCCTGATGAGGCGCTGGGTCGAGCAGGGAATGCCCTACGGCAAAGCGACCGATCCGGCTGTCACTCACATCGATGTGCAACCGGCCGAGCGCCTGATGGAACGCGAAGGGACGCAGCAAATCGTGGTCGTCGCCCACTACAGCGACGGATCGAGCGAGGACGTGACCCGTACCACGCAGTTCGACAGCAACGATACCGAAATGGCCGAGGTGAGCGTCAGCGGCCTGGTCACGACCAGCCAACTGACCGGCAGCGTGGCCGTGATGGCCCGCTATCAGGGGCACGTCGGCGTCTATCGGGCGACGATTCCGTTGGGCGTCGAAACAAATGACCTGCCCGCGGCCAAGAATTTTATCGACGAGTTGGTTACCAAGAAGCTCAAGGCGCTGGGGTTGCCGTCGTCGCAGGTGGCCGACAATGCCACGTTCCTGCGCCGGGTAAGCGTCGACCTGGCAGGCCGCCTGCCGACGCTGGAAGAGGCCGAGCAGTTCCTAGCCGACCCATCGCCCACCAATCGCGAAAGCGCCATCAACCGGCTGCTCGACAGCACCGACTATGCCGACTATTTCGCCAACAAATGGAACGCCATCCTGCGGAACAAGCGACGGCAAGACTCCGAGAAAACGGCAACCTTTGCCTTTCACGGCTGGATTCGGACCAGCCTGCACGAGAACAAGCCTTACGACCAGTTCGTCCGCGAGATTCTCACCGCCACAGGCTCGCCCGAGCAGAATCCGCCGGCGGCCTGGTATCGCGAAGTGAAGGACCAATCGGCCCAAGTCGAAGACACGGCCCAGTTGTTTCTGGGCCTGCGAATTCAATGCGCCCGTTGCCACCACCATCCGTTCGAGAAGTGGAGCCAGCAGGACTATTACGGCTTCGCGTCGTTTTTTGCCCAGGTCGGCCGCAAACGCGGCGATATGCCCGGTGAAGAGCGAATCTTCCATCGCAGGGGCGTCGCTTCTACGCCCAATCCGAAAACGGGCCAGGGGGTCAAACCGACGGGACTGGGTACTCCGGCCTTGGACATTCCGCCTGACAACGACCCGCGACACGCCTTGGCCGACTGGATGGCGGCCAAGGACAATCCGTTCTTCGCCCGGTCGCTGGTCAACCGCTACTGGAAGCACTTCTTCGGCCGCGGCCTGGTCGATCCCGAAGACGATATGCGGGTGACCAACCCGGCGAGCAACCCCGAACTGCTCGACGCGCTGGCCAAAGACTTTATCGACCACGGCTTCGACCTGAAGCACCTCTGCCGAACGATTGCCGGCTCGACGACCTATCAGTTGTCGGCCGAGCCGAACGAGTGGAACCAGGACGACAAGCAGAACTTCTCGCGCTATTACCCGAAACGGTTGAACGCCGAGGTGCTGCTCGACGCGATCGACCAGGTGACCGGCACGCAGACCAGTTTCGGCGGAATTCCCAGCGGCACGCGGGCGGTGCAGTTGCCCGACAATGGGTTCAATTCGTATTTTCTCACCGTCTTTGGCCGGCCCGAATCGTCGAGTGCTTGCGAATGCGAGCGTTCGAGCGAAGCCAACCTGGCCCAAAGCCTGCACCTGCTGAACTCGGGCGAAATCCAAGGAAAGCTCACCAGCGGTAGCGGCAAGGCGAACCAGTTGGCCGGCGACAAGGCTCGCCCGCACGAACTGAAAATCCGCGAGTTGTACCTGCTGGCGTTCAGCCGCAATCCGGCCCCCGAAGAAATGACGATTGCCCTGGCCCACATCAACAAGAACGAGCAGGACCCCAAACGGGCCTATGAAGATATTGTCTGGGCCTTGATTAACACGAAAGAGTTTTTGTTCAACCACTAACAGGCAGCGGTCTGCGTAATGCACGATGATACACGGATCAGGAATATCCGTGTTCCATCCGTGGCTACTCCTCTCCATTTGTCTGCCCGATTGACTCGCTCCGCCGCTCGATCAGACTGAAAGATCGACCCCCGCCTCCCTTCCCCGCCATTCTCCCCTCCCGACTCAGGAGCGGTTCCGATGCTATTTGGCCGATCCCTTCGCCTCTGTGCTTGCGCGCTGCTATCGCTCGTGGCGCTTACCTCGGCGGCGCTCACTTCCGCGGCTTGGGCCCAGTTGCCGGCAACTCAGCTTAATAGTGTCTTTCCGCCGGGAGGCAAGGCCGGAACCACCTTGGACGTTGCGCTCGACGGCAACGACTTGGAACAGGTCGATCGGCTCGTATTCAGCCATCCAGGAATTACCGCCGCGGCCAAAATGGGTGCGCCCAGCGAGTTCGACCCGGCGCCCCGGCCATTGCCGAACCAGTTCACGGTGACGATTGCCGGCGACGTGCCGCCGGGAAGGTACGAAGCGACGGCGGTGGGACGGTTCGGCATGTCGAACCCGCGAGCGTTCGCGATTGGCACGCTCAACGAGGTGGTTGACGCGGGTGGTAATAACGTTCCCGAAAAGGCGCTCGAAGTGCCGGTCGGTTCGACGGTCAGCGGCCGCGTCGATGCCAATCAGTACGACTACCTGCGGCTGAACTTGAAGCAAGGAGAGCGGGTGATACTAGATTGCGCGGCCGAGCGGATCGACTCGCGGCTCAATGCGACGCTGGTGCTGCTCGATCCGGCGGGGCGCGAGATCGACCGCGTGCGCGACTCCGTTCGGCAAGACCCGGTCCTCGATTTCACCGCGCCGGCCGCCGGGGCCTACTCGCTCAAGCTGTATGACGCGGTCTATGCCGGCGGGGCCGACTATTTTTACCGTCTCGAAGTGAGCGCGGCGCCGCTGGTCGATTTTGTCTTTCCCCCCAGCGGGCCGGCCGGCTCGAACAATCCATACACCATTTACGGCCGTAATTTGCCCGGCGGCCAGCCCGCCGAGGGGCTGTCGATAGCCGGCAATCCCCTGCAAAAAGTGCAAGTCAACATTGCGCTGCCCGCCGACGAGCCGGCCACCACGCAGCTCGACTTCGGGGGGCTGGCTGCGCCACGTCGGGCTTGGCAGGACGGCATCGAGTATCGCCTGCCGACGCCGCAAGGCCCCGCCAGCCCGGTGACGGTTTATTTCAGCAAAACCGCCAGCCAGGTCGTCGAGCAAGAGCCGAACGACGAGCCGGCCGCGGCGACCAAGCTGACGCTGCCGTGCGAGATGGCGGGGCAGTTCTACCCCGAGCGCGATCGGGACTGGGTCCAGTTCGACGCCAAGAAGGGCGAGACGTACTGGATCGAGGCGATTTCGCACCAGATGGGAACCGATGCCGACCCTACGTTCGGCCTGTATCGCATCACGAAAAACGACAAAGGCGAAGAGCAGGTCGCCGAAATCAACCAGACCGACGACGCGCCAGGCCGCCAGCAACGGATCGGCCGCGACTTTGACACCACCTCGGACGATCCCTCGTTCAAGTTCGTCGTGCCCGAAAATGGCACGTATCGCCTCTTGGTTCGCGACCAGTTCGGCGACAGCCGAAAAGATCCCTCGTCCGTTTATCGGCTGGAGATTCGCCCGGCGCAGCCCGATTTTCGGTTGCTGGTGCATCCCGATAAGCCGGCCGGCGGTCAGCGCGACCAGAACCAGACGCGGCTGGAATCGGTGACGGTTCGCAAAGGAGGAACGACGGTGATGACGGCCCTGGTGAATCGGCAAGACGATTTCGCGGGCGACATTGCGCTGAGCGTCGAGGGCTTGCCGGCCGGCATTAGCTGTGTCGGGGCGGTGCTGGGGGGAGACGTAACCAGCGCTCCGCTGGTGCTCGTCGCCGCCGAAGGGGCAGCGGCCTGGACCGGGCCGATCCAGGTCGTCGGCAAGGCAAAGCTTGGCGAGCAAGAGGTCGTCCGCGAAGCTCGCTACGCCGTCGTCGTCTGGGGAACGCCCAACCGCCAGCAGCAGCGGCCCGATTTTCGGCTGGTGAAGACGATGCAACTGGGCGTGATTGATAACGACGTCGAGCCGGCCTTCGTGCAGATCGGCGAAGACAAAGTCTGGGAAACGTCGCTGGGCGGCAACGTGGAGATTCCGATTGCGATGACGCGACGGGGCGATTTCAAAGAGGCGGTCAAGCTGGTCGCCGAGGGCCTGCCCAACGAGATCAAGCCGAAAGAAGTGAATCTGGACGGCAACACCGCCGCCGGCAAGTTCGAGCTGTCGCTCAACCAGCAGAAGACCCAGCCGGGAATCTACACGTTCTATATGCGGGGCGACACCAAGCGAAAATACGTTCGCAATCCCGACGCCGTGCCCGCCGCCGAGGCCGAGCAGAAGCAGATCACCGAGACGATCGCCCAGCTTACCGAAGGGGTGAAAACGGCGACGGCCGTGAAGGACCAGGCGACCAAATCGGCGCAAGAGCTGGCTGCCGCGGCGAAAGCGGCCGAGCAAAAAAAGAACGAA
>JBBDYF010000077.1:0-6039 GCA_040901775.1 Pirellulaceae bacterium
CGACCACTACCGGAAGTTGAACAGCGCTGCTTGCCATGACCCAGGTCGCTCGAAGTTTTGTAAACTTCCCAAGTCATAAACCACTCCGCCATAAATCATCAAGATCAACTTCAAACGGCTAAACTGTTACGTGGATCCTAACATCGCCGGAGGGCAGCTTGTCCAACTGCCACCCTGGATTCCATAATCGACGAGCGGATTTCACGCATTTTTTCATCACTTCGCGAGAGGATTGAGACTTCGATGGCTTTACTTTCGGGCAAGACGGCCTTGGTCACCGGGGGCGGCACGGGAATTGGCTGGGGCGCGGCCGTGGCGCTCGCCAAGGAAGGGGCCCGCGTGGCTATCGCCGGGCGGCGGGTGGATGTGCTAACGCAGGCGGTGCGGTCGTGGCAACAGGAGCCGGCGATCCTCTCGCACGAATGCGACGTAGCCGACCGCGACAGCGTGCAGGGGCTGTTTGCCTGGGCGGCCGAGAACTTGGGCCCGATCGACATCCTGGTGAACTCGGCCGGCGTGAACATTAAGAACCGAATGATGGCCGACATGCCGCCCGACGAATGGGACCGCGTGCTGCGGGTGAACGCCACGGGCGTCTATAACTGCATGTACGCCGTGCTGCCGCAAATGCGCCAGCGCCAGGACGGGCTGATCGTCAACATTTCGTCGATCAGCGGGCGGCGGGCCGCGGCCCTGGGGGGCGTGGCCTACAACGCGTCGAAGTTCGCGGTGGCGGCCTTGGGAATTAGCGTTGCCAACGAAGAAGCTCCCAACAACATCCGCGTCACCACGATTTATCCGGGCGAAGTCGATACGCCGATTCTCGAAAATCGCCCGCAACCGGTCAGCGCCGAGCGGAGGGCCAAGATGCTGTTGCCCGCGGACGTGGGGGCGATGGTCTTGGCGCTGGCCCTGCTGCCGCCGCGGGCCCACGTGCCGGAATTGATCATCAAGCCGACGGCGGCCGAGTTCGTGTAAGGCGCCGCGCGGGCCCGCTCAGGCTGCTCGCCGCTGGCCGTCGCGACGGTTCAGCTTTTTCAGACGACGGCGTTCGGTGCGCGACAGCGGCTGGCCGTCGTCCGCATTCTCCGCGTCTTCATCGTCCTCGTCGTAGTCGGCCGATGAGGCAGCCGATTTGGCGATGGCCGCCCCCGCCTTCGGCTGCCCGCCCGCGGGCGCGGCGAGCCCGAACTTCAGCGGCGAACCGGCAGCTTTTTCCGCGGTTGGACGGGCCGCCGCCCGATCCGTGGCGGGCTTGCCGGTCGTCTCCTTCGATTCGTCCTTGACCAGTTTCAGCCTGGCCCGCGGCTTGGCTTTGGCCTGTTTCTTTTTGTCGGAATCGATGTGAACCTTGAGCCGGCCGGTGGCATCGAGATAGACGTGCCGGGCATACAGGCCGACTGCCGCGACCAGCGCGACGTGGGCGAGCAGGAGCAGCGTCGATTGAATCAGCGACTGCACGAGCGGCCCGCTTTCGGGCAGCATGCCGAGCGTTTCCAAGCCGCCGATCAAGTACAATAGCCCGGCCACCGCCAGGGCGGCAAACGACGGCAGCGAGCACCAGACTTCGATCGCCAAGCGAATTGCCAGCGTCCCCAGCACCAACGTATAGAGCGCGACCCAGCTAATCGTGCAGGCCGCCGCCAGCGCGCTCGCATTTTCGGCCTGGCCGGCCAGATGCGCGAGCAAGAGGCCCAGCGCGTCGTGAATGCCGGTGGCCGCGTCGAGGCTGCCCCAGGCCAAGGCCGCCGCCGCCCACAGCCAGACGCGGTAGCGCCCGCGGTAGTCGTCCACTCGATGCCTGCGAATGCCAAAGGCCACGAGCGCGGCGACCGCGCCGCAAGCCAGCAATAGCGACGCGAACCAAGCCGCGACGCTGCCCCGCGATTGGGCATCGAGCGCGGCCAGATGCGCCGCGCCCGCCACGGTTGCCTTGCGGACATACAGATGAACGCACTCGATGGCGGCAACCGCCGTGAGGGCCAACAGGAGGGCGACGACGGCCCAATAGGCCCGCACCGGCAACAGATCGGTGGCCCGCACCTGCCGCTCGTCCAACACGGCGGCGCTATAGGCGCGCACCGGCCCCTTGGCCGAGCCGCTGCCCGTGGCGGGCGGGGCGTCGGCATTTTCGCTGTCGGCAGGCTGGGCAAGCTCGTCCCTGAGCACGCGCCGTCGCCGCTCGTCGAGCTGGCCGCTGCGTCGAAAGTCCATTTTCGTCGCGATGCTAGTAGTGGGCGCGCCCGCCGAAAAAGGGATCGATGGCGGGCGTCTCACACAGTCATTCGGCAGCCGCTTGGGTCGAACTGCACTTTGCTCAATCTGGGGGCGACAGGCGGAATTCCCCGGAAACCTGCCGAGCGAGTCTGCCGGCTAGGCGAACTACAACACGCCCTTCAGAGCCTTGAGTGCCGCGTCGTAGTTCGGCTCGTCGGTCATCTCTTTGACCGTCTCGGCATAGACGACCTTGCCGCTAGCATCGAGCACGAACGCGCCGCGGGCCAGCAGCTTTAGCTCGTCGATCAACATGCCCCAGTTTTTGCCGAACGAGCGATTCTGGTAATCGCTGCCGACGCGCATGTTGGTGATGCCCTCGGCCCCGCAAAAGCGGTTCATGGCAAAGGGGAGATCCAGGCTGACCGTGACGGCGTTGACCTTGTCCTTGAGGCTGGCCAGTTCTTCGTTGAATTTCTTGGTCTGGGTCTTGCAGACGCCCGTGTCGAGCGAGGGCACGACGCTCAGAAATGTCGGCTTTCCCTGGAGTTCGGCCGGGGTGATCGTCTTCATGCCCCCTTCGAAAAAGTGGAGGGTGAAGTCGGGGGCTGGCTGGCCCACCTGCACCTCGTCGCCGACCAAGGTCAGCGGGGTTCCTTTGAACGTGACGGCAGCAGTACGCGACATGCGGGGGCTCCTTCGCAAAGAATGGCGATCTCGGCGGCCGCAAAGGCGGGCGCGGGCCGACGATCCGAGACACAACGGCGAACAGTCCGCCAGTATCGGGCGCGCCCGCCGCCGTCACAAGGGGCGGCGCAAGCAGGCTTCGCACTGCTAGCGGCAAAGGCATATCCAGAAATCTAAAATCTGAAATGCGGAAGTATTGTTCTCGCGCCGCGGAGGCGTACAATCAGCGTTTGGAGGTTAGAGATACCGGCGAAACCATTTCTTTTTGACCCCTTCTGGGTCGCACGCAACGGAGGCGAGCCATGTTGCTTGAAGTAGCGTCCGATTGGTCGTTCCAAATCGACCGTGGGCCCGACTGGCTGTTCATTCGCCCTTGCCCGCCGCACGCTGGTGACAACCCGCCGCACGCTGGTGACAACCCGCCGCACGCTGGTGACATGGGCGAATTCCCCCTGGCCGAGACCATCTGGGGCAGTCTCGAGCAAGCCTTCTGTCATCGCGTCGTCGTCGAACTGGACGACGTGCATTTCCTTCGCAGTTGGCTGGTCGGCGAACTGGTCCGTCTGCACAAGCGGGTCACGGCCCACGGCGGGATGATGCGGGTCTGCGGGCTATCGGCGGCCAGCCAAGACGTCTTGCGCACCTGCCGCCTGCTCGACCGGTTCCCGGCTTACGCCAATCGCACCGCTGCCGTGATGGGCCACCGTCCGCAGCAACCCAGATAAGTTCGGGCTATTCGGCCAGCCGGAGATCGCCTACCTCGGGCGACATCCAGTTGACCTCCAGACAATTGTCGATCTCGGTCACGCCTTCGATCCGGCGGACGATCTCCTGGGCCATCTGCTTTTGGAAGTAGGTTCGCACCATTCCTTGCAAGACTACGCGACCTTCGGCAGCTTCGAACCGAAGATGGCGGGCGCTGAAGTACGGGTTGGCGACGATGGCTCCTTCCACGCGCTCGGCGAGCGAGAGGTGGGCAACTGACATGAGCGGCACCTTGGCGGTCAATCGAAGGGGGCGATCCGTGCAAAAACTAGAACCCCGTCCCCTGCTGGATAGGGCATCAACGCTCGCCTATCCTTCGTCGTTTGCCGCCGCCAGCGCTCAATCGTCGCTCGACGGAATTGCACAATTTAGCGAAACCTTGTCGCCGGCAGGGGTTGTAGCGACCGGGAACACGATTTGACGCAGCCTGTCAGCCGGCAGCCTGTCATGCCGCCGCGATGGCCGACGCGGCCCAGGCGTAAAGGGCGAAGACGCCCCAGGCCACGACCCGCAAGCGCCGGCAAAACCGGCCGGCCGCCGCGGGCTCGCCAACCGCCAGGGCCAAAAATGCCAGTCGTTCGAATAGCGGCGGATGGAGCCAACGAACGAAGCGGCTTTCGCGGCTGCGGCCCACGACCTTGACCAGCGCCCGGCCAAAGCACTGCGCGGCGGCGCTGTCCAGCGTGCCGTCCGGCCGCGTGCAGGCCGCCAGATCCGCCTCGTGCTCCAACCAGCGGGAATATTGCCCGACCACCACGATCACGTACAAAGCCAGCCCGGCCGGCAAGACCACCGACAATTGCATTGCCTTGGGACAGCCCCACCCGGCGAGCGTCTGCGACACGCGATCGGCGTCCGTGGGCAAGTTCGCTGAGATCGCCAGCCAGATAACTAGCGGCAGCACGAGGACCGCCAGCCGCAACGGCAGGTGCCGCCGCGCGATGTGTCCCAGTTCGTGTCGGAGCACGGCGGCGACTTCGTCGGGCGACAGCCTGGCCAGCAAGCCGTCGGTTAGAAACACATACCGCAGGCCGCGAAACATGCCCGCCACGGCGGCATTGGCAACGTGAGCGCCCGTGTGCCAGACGACGACGTCTCGCACACCCGCATGCTGCTGCCGGCAGATCGCAATCAGTTGCTCGCGCAGCGGGCCGGCCGGCAGCGGCGACGTGGGCCAGAGCCTCCGCAGCACCAGCGGCATCAGCAGCAGCATCGCGGCCAACAACGGCACATAGAGCCACCAGGCGTGCTGGGTGGCAACGTCGGGCCAACTCAAGGCAACGACTTCCTGAACGCCGATCACCACCAGCGGCGGCCCGAGGATCAGCCCCAATTGCTGCCGAACCTGCAGCCAGACGTACCCTGCCAGGCTGGGCGTCGTCGATTCAGCACCGCGCGCGCCGGCCAGGGCTCGGCTCGCCGCCGTATGCAGACGCGAGGCGACGCCCCAAAACAAGACCAGCGGCAAGACGACCGGCAGCAAGACGAACAGTTCATCGACGAGCGGCAACGAACCGAGCGACCAGTTGCCGCGGACGACTCGCGGCCACTCGACGAGGTACAGCGTGGCCGCCACGATGGCCAGCCAACAGGTCACCGCGATCGCCTGCAGGCGCGGCCAATGTCGCTCGCAACGGGCCAGCGTCAGCGGCGAATTCGTGCGGAGTCCGCGGACCAGGGGCTCGGATCCCAGGGCCGCCACCAACGGAGCGACGAGCACGCCCCCCAGCGTCAGCAGCACCCGCCAGAACGCGCCGCCGACCGGCCCGTCGGACGACGATTCGCCCTGCGCGAGCGCGCCTACCACCGCCACTAGAATCGCCAGTTGCATCTGCCTTGACCTCTGTGTTGGACTGCTGCTATTCCAGCCTAGTCACGACGCTCGAGGTCGCCAAACGCTCACCACCGCGGAGTCGCTTCCGGCGGCGGGATACGCATTTTGGCGGCTGCCCGCATGATCGCGCCCAGCCGGGCAGTCGATCATTGGCTTTCGTATCACCGCGGTTCACGCCAGGGAAGGCTGTTCGATGTTCGCCGGAAGTGTTTACTATTGCTGGTCTTGCGACGCTCACCGTCGCGCCGTACCGACTGCCGCTAACGAGGTGCAGTGCCCGCGGTGCGGCAAATGGCTGGCTGCCGATGCCCGACTTTCTCCACCACGGGTACCAGCCCCGGCACTGGTCCTGCTGCCGTTTCCGCGGCCCGCGCCCCGCAGCGGCCAGCTAGCCGCCTCGGCCTAAAGAATTGGTTCTCCATTACGTCCCGATTTCATTCTGGTTGGGCAGGGTTCAAACGCTTTTCTGCGAAGCGCCAGCGAAGGCGAGCGGGAGGCGTCAGCCTCCCGATAGCGTGGCCGCGGATCGGGGAAGTTGA
>JBBDYF010000078.1:0-37551 GCA_040901775.1 Pirellulaceae bacterium
CCTCGTGCGATTGATTCGTCAGGGTCATACCTGTTACGTCTGGGAAGCGTTCAAAACGGACGACCCCAAGCGCTACGTGCTGAAGGTGCTCCGCGAGGATTTGCGCAAAGAACGGGCTGAAATCAACTCGCTGAAGAACGAGTTCGAGTGCGCCAAAGCGCTGAAGCATCCCAACATCGTGCGGATCTACGAGTTCGCCGTCGAAGCCGAAATTCCGTTTCTCGTGATGGAGCACTTCGAGTACCCCAATCTCAAGCTGTGGCTGCGCAACGGGCCGCAGCGGATTGGCCACTTGGCGCTCAAAATCATTGAGCAAGGGGCCGAGGCGTTGTTCTACCTGAACAGTGAAGGGTGGATTCACTGCGACGTAAAGCCCGATAATTTTCTGATCAGCGACGAAGGGACCGTCAAACTGATCGACTTTGCCATTTCGGTGCGGCAGAAATCGGGACTGGCGGCGATGTTCTCGTTCGGCCAAAAGGTGCAAGGCACCCGCAGCTACATGTCGCCCGAACAGATTCGGGGAAAAAATCTCGATCCGCGGGCCGACGTCTATGCCTACGCCTGCGTGCTGTTCGAACTGCTGTCGGGCAAGGCCCCGTTCACCGGAACGACGGCCGACGAACTGCTCGCCAAGCACTTGTCCGCGCCGATTCCTTCGATCCAGGTGTTCGATCCGAATGTGACCACCGAGTTCAGCAATCTATTGAGAAAGATGATGGCCAAAAAAAAGGAAGAGCGGCCGGCCAGCATGTACGACTTTCTGAAAGAATTTCGGGCCTTGCGAGTGTTCAAGGTCATGCCCAAGGCGCCGACCGGCAAACTGACGCTGCAAGACGAACAGCGGAAGGGCTTTGTTTAACGGTGCTGGAGCCACGTTCGCCTGCGAACTGGAATTTTCATTTCGCCCCCGACGCGGCACAATGGCAGATAGCCCCATCGACGTTCCAAACCGGCTCCCGTCCGGCATCACCCTTTGACACGCTCAGCCCCATGTCCAACGGCAGTCTAGCCCCCGCCTCGTTGCCCGGCCTCGATTTCGAACAGCCCATCCTGGAACTGGAAGCCCGCCGCCGCGGACTTGAAATGGCGACCGAGCGGACGCTCCAGCAGGACGATGAGCTGCGCCGACTGAAGCGCGAGATCGCCGAAACGACCCGCCGGATCTATTCCAGCCTGACCCCCTGGCAAACCGTGCAGGTTGCCCGGCACAAGGACCGGCCCTACACCTCCGACTACCTTTCGCTGGCGTTCGAGGAATTCGTCGAGCTGCACGGCGACCGTCGCTTCGGCGACGACCGGGCGATCCTGACCGGCTTCGCCCGCCTCGACCAGCACAAGGTGCTGGTGGTTGGCCACCAGAAAGGGCGCACCTATAAGGAGCGCAGCGCCTGCTACTTTGGCTGCGCCCATCCCGAGGGATACCGCAAGGCGATCCAGAAGATGAAGCTGGCCGAAAAGTACGGCCTGCCCGTGATCTGCCTGATCGACACGCCCGGCGCTTATCCGGGCATCGGCGCCGAAGAGCGCGGCCAATCGCAGGCAATCGCCGAGAACATGTACGAGATGTCGCGCCTCCGCACGCCGATCATTTGCCTGGTGATCGGCGAAGGAGGGAGCGGCGGCGCGCTGGGCATCGGCGTCGGCGACCGCGTGGCCGTGCTCGAGTTCTCGTACTACTCGGTGATTAGCCCCGAGGGCTGCGCGGGCATCCTCTGGAAGAGTCACCAGTACGCCGAGCGGGCCGCCACGGCCCTCAAGTTCACCTCGCAAGACCTGCTCAAGCTCGGCGTGATCGATCATGTGATCGAAGAACCGCTGGGGGGCGCTCACCGCGACCACCACCAGACGGCGATGCGGGTCAAGCAATACCTGCTCCGCTCGCTGGCCGGTCTCACCTCCAAGCCGCTCGACCGGCTGCTCGACCAGCGCTACGACAAGTTCCGCCAGATGGGCGTGTTTCTGGAAGCGGCGACCGCGGCGGGCGAGCAGCCGACTTCCTGACTGGGGACGAGACGAAAAGCGTGACCGACTATCAACAGGTCTTCGCAGCAATCGCCGCCGACCCGCGGTATCTGGCCAACCTCGACTGGGGCGAAGCGCGGCCCGGCCATCCCGAGGGAACGATTCGCGCACACATCGCCGAGCTGGAGCGAAACCTGCACGCCTTGCGGCCCAAGGTGACAGACCAAGAGGCTTGGAAACTTAAGGTGCTCATCCACACGCACGACACGTTCAAGCCCCAGGCGCGGGCGGATGTGCCAATTGCTCATCCGCAAAGCCACGCGTCGCTCGCCCGGGCGTTTCTGGCAATGCATTGCGACGATCCCGAACTGCTGGCGATCGTGCAGTATCACGACGAGCCGTTCGCGCTGTACCGGCAGCAGCACCACCGGGGACGGTACAGTGCCCAGCGGTTCGAGGCGCTGCTAAATGCCATTGGCGACTGGGATCTGTTTCTGGCCTTCGCCATCATCGACGGCTGCACGGCCGGCAAGTCGCGCGAGCCGATGCCATGGCTGTTCCGCGAGCTGGCAGGACGTATCGAATCGCGATTCTCCGAGGCGGACATTCAACCGCCAGCACGTTAAGCAGGGGCGTCGATTGGCTCGGCTTCGACGACGTGCGGCAGCGAGCAATAGGTAATTTTGATCGCAATCTTGGATTCGTCGTCGCGCGGGATGCCGATGGCAACCAGGCTCTCCGAAACGATTGCCATTTCGGGATGGCGAATCTCGCGCATCCGCCCATCGGCCAGGTGCAGGCGCAATGGGTGGAACGGACGTTCTTCCAGCAGCTCGATCAGTTCGTCGGCAGTCATCTCGTCGATCCTCCTGTGAGGATTATTGTATCGCCGCGGGGCGGGCCAGACCAATCGCGGCGGGGTAGGCTGCCGCATGTGAACCCGTCCGCAACGTCCGATAATGTTTCTTATGTTCGGTTGGAACTTGGGTTTTGGCCGGGAAATACGCAAATCGTCCCGCTGCGGGCAACTGGCCCCTATGGCCCCAGTTCGATGCCGAGTTTCTCGTCATCTCCTGAGATGATGATCCGCGGCGTCACGCCGCCAAAGTTGATCGAGTGGCCCGCCGGCTGGGCCTCGATCACGCCCTCGTCGCGCCCAATCGGAAACTGGGAGGCGCCTTCCTTCGATCGCTGGGTGACTTCGTCTAGGGCGCTCCACGCCTGGTCCGGCAGCCGCTGACCAGCCTCGGTATGCGGATGTTCGACCTGCTGATCCAGCCGGTCAATGTAGGGATGGAGCACTTCGTGAACTTCGCCCGGAATCACCCCCTCGGCCTTGTCCAGCAGTACCGCAATGTAATAACCCGATTTGGAGTTGCAGATCGCTTGTCGTTGCGGCTCGCTCAAGAGCGTCACCGCGAACAGCGTGACCAAAACGCACAGCAGCACCCCCTTGGCAAAGCCGAACAGCGCGCCGATCTGGCGGTCGAATTCTTTGAGCTTTACCTTCTCGATCGCCTCTGCGACGAGGTTGAAGCCGACCCAGACGACGAGCGACGTTCCCAGAAACAGGATCAGCATCGCCAGGAACATGTTCCAAGGGGGCGAGGCGTTGATGAACTGGGCCACCTGCTGGCGAAAGCTGAGGGCGACACAGTAGCTGGCGACGAGCGAGCCGAGCGACGCCACTTGCCAGGCAAAGCCCTTCCAGGCCCCCCAGGCAACGGCTGCCACCAGGACAACGATCATGAACAGGTCGTACGCTTGCATTGAGAGGCTCCAAAGCGACAGAGAGGGCCGGCGAGTATAGCCGGCTCCGGCGCGGCGGCGAAGAGCAACCGATTGACCTTGGAAGGGGTCGGCCGGGCGGATACGCTTCGCACGCTTCGTCACCAGAGCAGGGCAAGGCAGGGGAGTTTCCGCCCACGTGGTCCTAATGGAACGTGGTCCTGCTGCAAAGAGCGCGACAGCAAGGGAGTGCTAGCGATGGCCGGTTTTCAAACGCACGTCACGGTCAGCACGGTTACCGGCATCGGATATGGACTGTGGGGGTGGCAATGCGGCGCTCCGGTCGAGACCTGCATTCTCGCCGGCGGCTTGTGCAGCGTCTCGGGAATGCTCCCCGACCTGGACAGCGATTCGGGCCGCCCGCTGCAAGAGATGAGCTGCTTTGCGGCGGCCGTCGTGCCGATGCTGATGATCGAGCGGTTCGAAAACTTCGGCTGGTCGCACGAGATGATGGTTCTGGCGGCAGCGGCCATCTACGTGTCCGTGCGGCTCGGCGTGGCCGAGATCTTCAAACGCTACACCGTCCACCGCGGCATGTGGCATAGCATTCCGGCCTGCATCGCCTGCGGCCTGTTGGCGTTTTTGATCGTCGCCGGTCAAGACCTGGCGCTCCGCTCGTTCAAAGCGGGGGCGGTCTCGCTCGGCTTCTTCTCACACCTCTTGATCGACGAAATCTGGAGCCTGCGGCTGCGAAGCGGCCGGCTGAACATCAAAAAGTCGTTCGGCACGGCGCTCAAGTTCTGGGGCAACAACACGTATGCCAACTTCTCGACCTACGCCAAGCTGCTGCTGCTCGGCGCGCTGGCGGTGGGCGATCCGATGCTCATGAACCACTTTGGCTACGAGGTGCGGTTTGGTCCGCACACCGCCCAGCAGGTGGTCGATGAGGCGCTCCGCTATGCGGGGGTGCAGGTCGAAGCACCGGTGCCGGAAGCGACGATTCAGCGGTGAGCCATTATTGTTTCCGACTGTCCAGCAGCAGCGTCACCGGTCCCTCGTTGACCAGTTCGACCTGCATCGTGGCTCGAAAGCGGCCGGTGGCGACGCGAATCCCTTGACTGCCGACGGCGGCGATGAAGGTTTCGTAAAGCTGCTCGGCCAATTCGGGCGGGGCCGCCTGAACGAAGCTGGGCCGCCTCCCTTTGCGGCAGTCGCCCAGCAGCGTGAGCTGGCTGACGACGAGCATTTCGCCGGCGGGGTCGGGAGACCCGCGCCGAGCTTCCGGCAGCGCCAGGTTCATCTTGCCGTCGGCGTCGTCGAAGATCCGCAGTTGCACCGCCTTGTCGGCGATTTGCCGCGCGTCGGCCTCGGTGTCTCCTTGCTCGACTCCCAGCAATACCAATAGGCCGCGGCCGATCTGGCCGACCAGCTCGCCCGCCACGGTAACTTGGGCCCGACTGACGCGCTGAAGCACTGCTTTCATGCAAGCTAACCCTCCGAATCGAGTCGGATTCTTTGCACCTCGCCCAAGATCTGCTCGATCACGGCGTGGTTGGCGGCGATGCGGCCGATCTGCACCCAGAACGCAGCCAAGACCAGCAGCAACATGGCCATTGCAGCGACGTAGTGCGGCGTCACAAACAACGTCGAAAGTTCGTGGTTTGCCCCGCTGGGATCGGCCGCCGCGCCGAGGGCGACGACCCCAATGACCGCCAAAATGCCGAGCACCGCCCAGGGAAACGTGCTCCGCTTGAGTCGCGTGCTTTGCTCGGCCAGGTCGGCGGGCAGGCGATAAGTCTCGCAAACTTCGCGGCACCAGCGGCTGGTCCCGATGAAGTAGGTGATGGTGATGCAGTTGACCAGGATCGCCAACAGCGCCGAGGCGGCCCCCAGCAGCATGTGGGTGGTCATCCGGCCGCGCGGCGTTTGAAATTGCTCGTCGGCGGCGGCATAGTCGCGGCGCGACTGCTCATAGTCGCTGGAGGTCCGCTCGCGATCGAGCCGCAGTTGCTGGCCCAGTCGATGCATCTTCTCGCCGGCGTCCCGCTTCTCGCGCGCCGCGGCATTAAAATCGCCGACCCACAGGCCGACGACAAAGTTCGCGGCCAGCAAGAGGACCGCCAAAATCGCAAGCACCGAAAAGATACGAGCCAAGGCGAGGAATCGTCCGAATGTCGAAAGGCAAGTGGCAGGAGACCGCAGTTTAGGCCCATCGCCGACGCGAGACGAGGGGCCGACCCGCGACGGGAAGCCCGCCTCCGGCTGTAAGCAACCAGCCGGCGTTCGTAGAATGCGGGAATGAACCAGCCGCTAGTTGCCGTGACGATGGGAGACCCGGCCGGCGTCGGGCCGGAGACGATCGTCGGCGCGTGGGCCTCCCCTGGCCTGCACCGCTACTGCCGGCCGTTCGTGGTCGGCCATCCCGCGATCATGCGGCAAGCCGCCGAGCTGTTGGGTGGCCAAGTGCAAGTCGTCGAAATCCGCGCGCCGGGCGAGGCCCGGCCAGCGCCGACGCTGCTCCCCTGTCTAACCGCGATCAGCGACGAGGCGCTCGAAGCGCCAAGGGCGCAAATCGACCGCCGCGCGGGACAGGCCGCTTACGACGCCCTGGTGGCCGCTGCCCGTTTGGCCATCGCTGGCCAGGTCGATGCGATTGTGACCGCGCCGCTGCATAAGGGGGCTTTGCACGCGGCGGGGCACCACTATCCGGGCCATACCGAGTTGCTGGCCGAACTGTGCGGCGTGCCGGCTGCGGAAGTCGCCATGATGCTGTATCTGGCCCCCGGCGGCGCGATTCAGGGGAGCGCCGGGCTGGGCGTGGCCCACGTCACGTTGCACGTAGCCCTGCGCGACGTGTTCGCGCAGCTCTTGCCCGAGCGGATCGTCGCCAGCGCGCGCCTGGCCGACGCAGTGACGCGGGCGATGCTCAACGGGGAGCGACCTCCCCGGATCGGCGTGGCTGCTTTGAATCCACACGGGGGCGAGCAAGGGCTGTTCGGCGATGAAGAAACACGCACGATCGCTCCGGCGGTGGCAGCCGGCCGGGCGCTGGGGCTCGATCTTGTTGGACCCATCCCCTGCGACACGCTGATGGTCCGGGCCGCTGCCGGCGAGTTCGACGCGGTGGTCGCCATGTATCACGACCAGGGGCACATCGCCCTCAAGCTGTTGGGCATGCACCGGGCGGTGAACATCTCGCTCGGCCTGCCAATCGTTCGCACCAGCGTAGCACACGGCACGGCGTTCGACCTCGCTTGGCAGGGGCGGGCCGAAACGTCGAGCATGGTCGAGGCGGTGCGGGTGGCGGCGCTGTTGGTTTCGCAGCGCGCGCGACTCGTCTGGCAGCGTTCTTAGCGTTGCTTGATCGCCAAGCCCAGCCGCTGCAGGTAGGCCTGTGTCAGATCGGCGAATTCTTGCGTGCCGGGCTGGTAGTCGAAATCGCGCGGGTCGAGGTTTCCCTTGCGATGCACGTTGAACAGCTCGAGCGAAAGCAAGGGCCGCGACGACTCCCCTCCCCTCCCCTGCTCCGACTTCTCGCCCGGCTCCGTTTGCAAGTAGGTAATCCGGTACGGAAACAGCGGCAGCACCTGGTCGGCGCGACCCAGGACGATCTCGACCGCATCGGGCAGTTGCTCGGCCCTTTCCTTGCTGGGGCCCTTGCCGGTATTGCGTAGTGCCGCCAGGGAATCCTTCTTCCAGCGGCCTGTCAGGATGATTACCGGCAGCCGCTCGACTCCCTGGCCGTCGGCCGAGGCGAACTGCAGTTCGTCCTCGCGTGGCGGAGAAAAGTCGAAGTTTTGAAAGAGCGATTCCAGCAGCTTGGGCAGTCCACCCAGCAAAATCCAAGCCTCTGCTGGATTGCCAGCGATGTGGGCCGGCGCGCGGGCGATACCCAGTCGCAGCGCGCGCAGGTTAACGCGCCCCAGCGAGGTCGGGGCGAACGGGCTTTCGCAGCGAATATAGTAGTAGCTGGGGCCGCAAATCTCTTGCCGCGTGATCGCCTGATCGGCAACCTGCACCTTCAGCTCCATCCGCAGCAGCTTTTCCGGTCCCTTGCCCAACTGTTGATAGCTCCCCTGCCCTGCCAGTTCGTGGCCAAAGGCGTCGATCCGATAGCGCAAGTCGGCGCTCAAGGCCGATTCGTCCTGCACCCGCCGGGCGGCCTGGACGACTATCCGATTTCCTTCGCTCCATTCGGGCGGAGCAGGTTGTGCCGCTTCGTTTTCCGCTCCTTGCGCTCCAAATGCAGGCAGCGCGATCCAAGCGGCACAAACAAGACGGAAGCCAAGTCGCGTCACACTGGGCAAGCTGTGGTTCATGGTGGGGTGGTGCGGGTTTTGCCAAAGATTCGCGTTATTCGAGGCCGAGAAATACCTCAGACATCAGGCAGCGCAGGCGCGCAATAAGCGCGAGCGCCTGCCGGTGGGCTCGGCATTGCCAGGCGAATCATAATTCGCCCGGCGGCGGCGGGTCCACGCCAAAAACAGCGCACGCCGCACGGCCTCTTCGCTTCGCGAGTGAAGAGTAGGGCGGGACAGCTAGCACCATTCATCCGCAAGAAGTGGCTTCGGCCGCCGCCGGCAACGATTCCGGCGGCGGGCGGGGCGTGTGAGGGGGGACAAGCATGAAGATCCGTTTGCCGCTCGTTTTGATGCTGGCCGCAAGTTTCGCGGCCGCAGGATGTGCGTTCCCGAAAGCGCACAATTTGCCGCCGGCTCAGCAATTGCTGGAGCCGGGGCCGGGCGTGGGTGGCCCTGGGCCGGGCGTGCTGCCCCCCTCGTTGCCCCCCGCCATGATTCCCATGTCGATGCCGACCGTGCAAATCCTGTTTGCCCGGCCCGAAGCGATGCAGGTTCGGTGGGACGTGGGCGGCGTCGGACAGTTCGACAGCGAGCCGCTGATCGTGCCGGCCCGGCAGAACTTCCCGCAGAACGGCATCTACCGGATGAAGCTGACCAACATCGGCGGCCGCGAAGGGGTGGAACTGTATCCCACGCTCGAAATCGGCCCCACCACGCCGCGGAGCGAAGCCTTCCTGGCCCACAACGCGATCCCCGTGCAGATCACCGAAGAAGACTTCGATCAGGTGCTGGCCGGCAACTTTGTCACCAAGGTTGTTTATCTGCCCGACCCGGAGTTCCAGGAACTGGCCCTGGCCAACGTCGAAACGCTGGTCAGCACGCGGCTCGATCCGGGGGTCGATCCGATCACCGAAGCCGACCGCCGCGGCTCGATCCTGGCGGTCGTGCGGCTGGGCAATAAAGACGTCGAACTGGCCGGGGCTGAAGAAGGGCTCGGCTACGGCGGCTACGGCGGCGGCATGATGGACGGGGGCTACTGCCCGCCCTACGGCATGGGCCCAATGGGTACCTCTGGGTTGGTGCCGAACTATGTGGCCGGCATTACCGCGCCGCAGTACGGCATGCCGCTCACCGGCACGCCGATCGGTCTGCCCGGCCCGCCCCACATTCCGCTAGGTGGCCAGGCCGGGTTGAACAAGCACGTGATGAAGAATCACACCCGCATGCACATCCCGGGGCCGACCGAAAAGTTCAAGATTCACGTTCGCCAGCAGCCGGGCTTCAGCTATCCCAAGCCGGCCAACCGAGTCCACATCCGCGAGCAGATGATTCACCCCAGCCTGCCGTTCGAGCAGCCCCACTGGGACATGCACGAACGGATCGGCGGTGGCGCGCCGGGCGCCGCGGGCGCGGAATACTGCCCGCCGGGCCAGCAGTAACGTAGGACGGATATTCGTAACGTGGGACGGATTTCCAATCCGTCAGCAACAAACCGTGGGACGGATTCTGAATCCGTCCCACAAACAGGATCTTCCCATGCGACATGTTGCTGCAAAACCTCGGCTCGTCTTGCCGCTGCTGAGCTGGTTGGCCTTGGCCGCCGGCGCATGGGCCCAAGGGCCCGTGCATTATCAGCACAAGGCTTACCTGCCGCCGGGAGCGATTGGACAGCAGCAACTGCAGCGCGGCGGTCCACTGCCGGGTTACTTCCAGCCGGTCGAGATCTCCGCCCCGCAAGGGACGTTGGTCTCGCTGGCGGCGGAAGGGGGCTTTACCCAAGCCGCCGAGGCAAAAGCTTTGGCCGGCATGTTGATCGGCCAGGTCTATCGGCTGAAGGTCTCGAACATCGAGTTCCACGAAGGGGCCGAGGTTTTTCCGACCATCGAAGTGATCGACCGGCTCTATCCGCCCCCCGGCCAAGCGGCCCGCTTTCCCATTCCAGTGGTCCTGACACAGGAAGAACTGGTGATGGCTTTGCGCGGCAGCTACGTGCTGCGGGTGATCTACGTCGAAGAGCCGAAGACCGCCCTGCCGATCCGCGACCAGCCGGGGGATCAGCGGTATTTTGAGGTTGGTCCCGGCGTCGATGCGATGGAAACGGCCGATCGGCTGGGCCGCCCGGTGGCGATCTTGCGAATGGGTTCGCGAGTGCCGACCGCCGATGCCGTCGATTCCCGGTTCGTCTATCACAA
This sequence comes from Pirellulaceae bacterium, assembly GCA_040901775.1. Lineage (GTDB taxonomy): Bacteria > Planctomycetota > Planctomycetia > Pirellulales > Pirellulaceae > CAYLLN01. The sequence goes on from JBBDYF010000078.1 coordinate 10,187, forward strand.
CCCGCCGCTGCAAGTGATCGAGCAGCCGATCGTGTTGCCGCGTGGCGCAGGGCTGGAAGCGCCGCTCGACGCCCCGCCGCAAATGGGCCGGCCGAGTCTGAATTTTCCCCGCCTGCGGTAAACGGGTTCGCATTCGTCCGCACAACGCTGGAAGGCCAAGCGCCTTCCGCTCGCCAGGAAGGTGCTCGCCGCGATGATTGCCATTCGACCGCTGTTGCTACTGCTGCCCCTGGTGCTGCTCTGCTCGTGCCGCGGGCTGGCGACACGGGAGGGCAAGGCGTGGGAGGGCGAGGCTCCCGCCGAACCGGCAGCGCGACCGATGGTCGCGGCATTGCAACCAGCGCGACCCGCGGATGCGGCTATGCACGCGCCCCCCTCCCCTGCCCTGCCGCGCAATACGTACCCCGTGCATCAGGCGCAGCACGTTCCGCCGAGCCTCCCCGCGGGGGCTTGGACCGGACAGCCACTGCCGGCGCCCGGCGGCCACGCGCATCAAGGCGGCTCGTGCCCATGCTGCGGGCCGCGCCAGGCTTTTGAGTTTTCCAGCGAGGCGCATGCAGGACTATCCTGGGTGCCTGACGGCATCTCGTGCCCCTGGCCCAAAGACGAATTCATCTGCGACGGTGGCGATCTGAATGGCGATGTGCATGTCAAGCGCGATTGGACCGTCGTCGGCCTCGATCAAGAAGACACGGTGGCCCACTACGACACGCTCGATGGCGAGACCGAAGTTGCCGCCAGTAACTGCGTTTGCATCTATGCCCCCCGTTTCGCGGCAGTTCGCCAGGTTGCCAGCCCCATCTTGTATGAAGGGCACGAGCGGATCGCGGGAATTGAGAAGCCTGTTAAGCTGAACGTTCATGAGGAAAACCGCGGGCCGAAAACCGCCATCCAGCCCGAGCAACTCGTTGCGCAGCTCGGCTTGGACAATGCTCCCAGCTTCCGCGAGCAAACCCGCACCGTCGGCGTCGAGCAGACGACCGGCCTGGTGCTGGCGGCAGACGCCTTCTTGCCGCACGAAAATCTCATGCTCATCCAGCGGGGACAGTTCGACGGCCGCGAAAAAGCGCGGCTGGCCGAGCGCGTTGCCGCCGCCGTTACCTGGACCAACAACCAGGCGGTCCAGATCATCATCGACGGCGAGCCGGCGGTCGAAGCCGCGGGCCAGGTCGAGCCGCAAGAAACCGTCGTTTACGAACTGTTCGGCAAACCGCGGCTGCGGATTTGCAAAATCGCCGACAAGAGCGAAGCGAAAATCGACGAGATCGTCACCTTCACCCTGCGGTTCGACAACGTCGGCGAACAGCCGATCGGCAACGTGACCGTGATCGACAATCTGATGCCGCGGCTAGAGTTTATCGAAGGCTCGGCCGAAAGCAGCCTGAAAGCCGAGTTCAAAACGCAAACCCAGTTGCCCGGCGAATCGCTGGTGCTGCGGTGGGAGATCGAGCCCTCGCTCAAGGTGAACGAAGGCGGCATCATCCGCTTCCAAGCGCGGGTACGGTAGGCTGCGGGGCTCGGGGCTCGGGGCTCGGGACGGTGGGGCAGCGAACAACCATCGGGTGCCACGTCCCACGCTTGCGTGGGCGTGCCGAGCGGCGACAGGATGCTCCATTATCGCTAGGTTTTTCCGTAGATAGTTCGGAGCATGCAGACGCTGGCAGCGAAAAGCGAAACCCGAAAGATTTTTGCCGGGTGCCACGTCCCACGCCCCTCGTGGGCGTGCCGAGCGGCGACAGGATGCTCCATTATCGTGATCGTGGATCCTCCGGGAGTGATTCGAAGTTGATCGGAATCGGTACGTGTTGCACGCCAGCGTAAGCTGCCGCACTCGACCACGGCCAATCCACTTGCTTCTCGACCAGGCCGCGTCGCACGGGATTCTCGTGAAGGTAGTCGATGTCGGTCCAAATGTAACGCGGCGAGTAAAGATTTCGGTCGTACCCCGGCCCGTCCTGCCAGAAATGAAACGAACCTGAAAAGCGCGCAAGATACGCCGGGTCGTATCTCCGCAGCCAGTTTAGCGCTCGCTTGGATACGGATTGCTTAATCGTGGTCAGCACGGCTTCGATTTTTAGTTTTGGATCGTGAGGCCAAACGAGCAGATGCACATGCTCGGGCATGATCGCGTAAGCCCAAATGTGCAAAGGATGTTTCCCTCGTGCCAGTTGAATTGCGTCCATCATCCACAGGCGCGACCGGTCTTTGCTGAGGAACGGGAGCCGTTGATAGCACGAGAATGTTAGCGAACGGGCGTCGAGTTCGCCGTCGTAGTGGAGGATCGTCTTTCGGTGCGGTGTTTCGGCGGTCATCGGATTACGATACGTGGCGGAGATTATGATTCTCGGCAGGGCTGCGACAACTTGCAATGCGCACGCCCACGCTGGGCGTGGGACGTGGCACCCGTCGACTGGGACGCCCACTGGGCGTGGGACGTGGCACCCCTTGGTTCGCCGACCAGGAAAATCTGCCGAGCTTGAAATTCCCTTCCCCGCGGCCGATGATGCGTCCACCTTTCTTCCCTGTGGACGCTCGAGGCCCGCCATGATTCGCTCCCTTCTGCTCGCCCTCCTCTCCCCTCCCCTGCTCTGCTGCGCGGCACTCGCCCAACCGCCTGAAAATCCCAAGCCAGACACCAGCCGGGGTGACCGGATGCTCGCCGAGTATTTTCGGCAGGAAACCGAAGAGATTGAATCGAACTGTTTGGCCGAGATCGAAACCCTCGCCGACTGGAACGCCAAGAAGGGCGAATACCGCCGGCAACTGCGCGAAATGCTGGGCCTCGATCCGTTGCCCGAAAAAACGGACTTGAAGGCTGAAATCACCGGCCGCACCGAGCACGAAGATTTCGTCGTCGAGAACCTGCAGTTCCAGTCGCGGCCCGGCTTATACGTGACCGGCAACCTGTATCTGCCCAAAAAGATCGATCCGCAAAAGCCGCTGCCGGCGATTCTGTACGTCTGCGGCCACGGCCCGGTGAAGAAGGACGGCATCAGCTTCGGCAACAAGGTGACCTACCAGCATCACGGCGGCTGGTTCGCCCGCAACGGCTACGTCTGTCTGACGATCGACACCCTGCAAATGGGCGAGATCGAAGGCATCCATCACGGCACGCACCGGTACGGCATGTGGTGGTGGCTCAATCGAGGCTACACGCCGGCCGGCGTCGAGGCCTGGAACTGCGTGCGGGCGCTCGACTATCTCGAAACGCGCCACGAGGTCGATAAGACCCGCTTCGGCGTCACCGGCCGGAGCGGCGGCGGGGCCTATAGCTGGTGGATCGCCGCCCTCGACGAGCGGATCAAGGCCGCCGTTCCCGTGGCGGGAATCACCGACCTGCAGAATCATGTGGTCGATGGCTGCGTCGAGGGGCACTGCGACTGCATGTATATGGTGAACACGTATCGCTGGGACTATCCGCAAGTGGCGGCCCTCGTCGCCCCGCGGCCGTTGTTGATTTCGAACACCGACACCGACGGAATCTTTCCACTCGACGGGGTGGTCCGCACGTTCGAGAAGGTTCGCCGCATCTACCGCCTGCATGAGCCGGAACTGAAAGGGGCGTCGGCCAACGTCGGGCTCAACATCTCGCCCGGCCCGCACAAGGACACGCAGGAACTGCAACTGCACGCCTTCCGCTGGTTCAACAAGCACCTCAAGGGAGAGGACCAGCCGGTCGAAATGGCGGCGGTGAAATTCTTTCAGCCCGAGCAACTGCGGGTCTTCGACAAGCTTCCGGCGGACGAGATCAACACGACAATCCATGAGACGTTCGTGCCGGCCGCCGCCTCGCCGCCGACGATTCCCACCGACAAAGCCGGGTGGGAAAAGATGCGCGATGGTTGGCGAATGGCACTTGAGCAAAAGTCCTTCAGGGCCTGGCCAGACTCCAATGAGCCGCTCGCTCTCAAGGAAGCCTTTTCCGCCGAAAAAGACGGCGTGCATCTGGCCGCCTATGACTTCACGAGCCAGAACGCCATCAACCTGCGGCTCTACGTCTTGCGCCGCGCGGGTGCCGCAAAGCCAGAGCTGAATGTCCTGAACGTCCTCGATGATACTGGCTGGCAAGAAATTCTTGCCGGATTGCGGCCCGGCTTTGAAGCGCAGCTCAAGGGCGAGAATCTGCCGGCGGCGAATGAAAAGGTATGGCAAGAAACCAAAAAAATGGTCGAGACGTTTCCCTGGGCGATGAGCTACGTCTGCCCGCGCGGCATCGGACCGACCGCCTGGGACCAGAGCGAGAAGAAGCAGATTCAGAATCGGCGGCGGTTCTACCTGCTCGGCCAGACGCTGGATGGGCAGCAGACGTGGGACGTCTGCCGGGCAATTCAGGCGGTTCGGGCGGTTCGGGCGGTGAAAGGGTTATCGAGCATTCCACTCTGGCTGCAAGCTCAGCGTGACATGTCCGGCATCGCCCTCTACGCCTCGCTCTTGGAGCCGGACATCCAGCGGCTCGACCTCTACGACCTGCCGAAGTCGCACCGCGAGGGGCCAATCTTCCTGAACGTCAATCGCTTTCTCGACATGCCCCAGGCGGTGGCAATGGCAGCCGAGCGCGCGCAGGTGGTTCTCTATCAGGCCGACGATGCGGGCTGGGAGTATCCGCAGGCAGTCGCCAAACAACTCGGCTGGGACGCCAAGCAAATTCAGATCCGCCAGCCTCCAGCCGCGGGCGAATGACTAAGGACTAAGGACTAAGGACTAAGGACTAAGGACTACGCTACAATTCGCAAGCAAATCTGCAATCTGAAATCTTAAAATCTGAAATTCCCCTATGTCCCTGATCGCCGACCGCACCCGCGCCTTCGACTCGAGCGGCATCCGCAAGGTGTTCGAGCTGGCCGCGAAGATGAAAGACCCGATCAACCTCTCGATCGGCCAGCCCGATTTCGACGTGCCCGACGAGATCAAAACGGCCTGCGTCGAGGCGATCGCCAGCGGCAAAAACGCCTACGCCCTGACCCAGGGCATGCCCGTCTTGCGCGACAAGCTGCAAGCCCGGATCGACGCCGAGTATGGCCACGCCGATCGCAAGGTCTTTGTCAGCAGCGGCACCAGCGGGGGCCTGGCCCTCGCCATGTGGTCGCTGGTCAATCCCGGCGACGAGGTGATCGTTTTCGATCCGTACTTCGTGATGTACACCTCGCTCACGCAGTTGGTCGGCGGCGTGCCGGTGGTGATCGACACGTACCCCGATTTCCGCATCGACCTCGACAAGGTGGCAGCCGCGATTACGCCCCGCACGAAACTGATCCTCTTGAACAGCCCGGCCAATCCGACCGGCGTGATCGCCACGCCGGAAGAAATCCGCGGCCTGGCCCAGTTGGCGGCCGAGAAGAACGTGGTGCTGCTCTCCGACGAGATTTACCGCGCGTTCTGCTACGACGAGCCGTTCGTCAGCCCTGCCGCGTACAACGACCAGACGCTGGTGATCGACGGCTTCAGCAAAAGCCACGCCATGACCGGCTGGCGGCTGGGGTTCGTCCACGGGCCGGCCGAGATTGTCGATACGATGGTCAAGCTGCAGCAATACACGTTCGTCTGCGCTCCGCAGCCGGTGCAGTGGGCCGGGGCGGTGGCGCTGGACGTCGATGTTTCGGGGCATGTGTCCGAGTATAAGCGGAAGCGGGACAAGATCGTCGCCGGCCTGGCCGACAAGTACGAACTGGTCCAGCCGGGTGGGGCGTTTTACGTCTTTCCCAAGGCCCCGCGCGACAGCGGCAGCGAGTTTGTCGCCAAGGCGATCGAGAACCAGTTGCTCATTATTCCGGGCAATATCTTTAGCCGGCGCGACACGCACTTTCGCATTTCTTACGCGGCGAGCGACGCGGCGATCGAGCGGGGGATCGAGGTGCTGCGGCGGCTGGCCTAATGCCGCTGCCGCTGTGCGTGCATAGCCGCGACCAGTGGTCGCGATCTCCCCGGCCGCGCAACGAGGTGCCCGCTCTGCTATTCTGAATGACAGGAGGCAAAAGTCATGACTGCCAACGAACTAAACGGAATCGTCCACTCGAACCCGGAGATCATGGGGGGCACGCCGGTGTTTGTCGGCACCCGTGTCCCACTCCAAAACTTGATCGACTACCTGGTCGGGGGCGAATCGATCGAGGACTTTTTGGATGGCTTTCCATCGGTGCAGCGCGCGCAGGTGCTGGCCGTCATCGAAGCGGGCAAGAGCAAAGTGTTGGAGACGGTGAAGACGTGCGGATCTTGATCGATGAGTGCTTAAATTGGCGGCTGGGCCGTGCGCTCACCGGGCATTTTTTCACGTCCGTCTCCAAACTCGGTTGGAGCGGAATCACGAATGGCAGATTACTCGCCCTGGCCGAACAGAATTCGTTCGACGTTTTACTGACGGGCGACCGCAATCTCGGCTATCAGCAGCAAACGTCGCAGCAACACATCGCCATCGTCGTTTTGGCAGGGGCGGGCATCCAGCTTCATCAGACGCTGCCGCTCATGCCTCAAGTGTTGGCGCTGCTTCCCACGCTCCGGCCGGGCCAAATCGTCGTCGTGCAGCCCTGAAATGACGTCCTCCTTCAAATCTGATACGGCCATTCCGGCAGCCGATTCAGAAAATCGGGATGCACCCCCTTGAGCCAGAGGTAGTCGTCGGTCATCCGCTTGGGGCTGACCATCGCCACCGCCGCCTGGCCGCCGATCAGGGCAATCAGGCTGCCGACGAAGCCAACCAGCAGCAGCAAGGCATAGATTCCTTCGTTGGTTTCAATCACCAGCACGAAGCCCAAGATCATTAACCCCAGGCAGCCGAGCCCCGCGCACCAGGCAAAGATCAGCCGGCGTTTGCGCCGCGCGTGCCACGGTTCGCTCAAGGGGAGCAGGATGGTTGCCCGCTTCGTCAAAATCGCCGCCAGAATGATATAGACCAGCACCCCGGCAAAGATCGAGAGGGTGATCGCCGGATGGTGCCATTGCACCTTGCGCTTCAGCCGCCGCGCGGCCGGTTCGTTGCTTTTCACGCACACGTCGGGCAGCGGTGCCAGCTTGTGCATCACCAGCACCTTGCCTTGCCGCCACAGCCCCGCCAGCGGAGGCAATTGTTGCGGGTACGGCTGCATGTAGGCTGGTTTAACCGGGGCGGCATACGGATTCGGCTCGTCAGCAAACGGATTCGCGGCCGGTGGAGCGGACTGGGGAGAATATGGATAGCCGGACATAGCAGTGGTGTGGCCAGGATTGGAAAGGTTCAGCGCGTCCAGCTATCCTAACTGGCGGGAACCGACGGTCGCAACAACCGAGAAGGCAAGTCGCTACAATGCCGGTGTATGCCGGGTGACAACCGCTTCTAAAAATACTTTGGCGCTACCAACGATGACCCGACTTTGTCTTACCTGCGGCTGGCTTATCTCCTGGGCGAGCGTGCTGGGATGCGATCAGCCGGCAGTTGAAGGCCCGGCCGCTTCCGACACGGTCGCCGTCGAAGTTGCAAAGCAGTCGCCCGCCAATGCCGCGACTTATAAGCCGACTGCCCCGGTTGCCGAGATCCCCGCGGTGCTCTCCGCCGACGAGATCGCCGCCGGCTGGATCGCCCTGTTCGACGGCCATTCGCTGTTCGGCTGGCAGGCGCACAGCGACGCCGACTGGCAGGTGAAGGACGGGGCGATCGCGGTCAGTTCGGGCGAGAAGGGGCTGCTTTGCACGAGCGTGCAGTTCGACAACTACGTGCTGAAAGCCGATTTTCGCGCCGCCAAGGATACCAACAGCGGCCTCTTCTTGCGTACCGCCCCGACCGTCGGCATGGACGACATCAAGACGAAGTGCTACGAGCTGAACATCGCGCCTGCCGACAATCCGTTTCCCACCGGCAGCTTCGTCCAGCGGCAAAAGGGTAAGGAAGTGCCGGAAAAAGCGGGCGAGTGGCAATCGTTCGAGGTCACGCTCGACGGCCCTAAGGCAACGGTCAAGCTCAACGACGCAGAGGTGCTGAGCTACGACGATCCCGCGCCGATCGGCCGGGGCCATATTGGCCTGCAACTCAACACCGGCTCGGTCGAGTTCAAGAACATCAAGCTCCGGCCGCTGGGCCTTGCGCCCATCTTCAACGGCAAAGATCTGACCGGCTGGAAGAACCATCCCGACAGCAAGAGCACGTTCATGGTGAACGATGCGGGCGAACTGAACGTCACCAGCACGGGCCGCGGCGCACTGGAGTCCGACCAGCAATTCGGTGACTTCGTGCTGCAACTCGAATGCATCAGCCATGCCGAGAGCCTGAATAGCGGCATCTTTTTCCGCTGCATTCCGGGTGAGCTGACCAACGGTTACGAAAGCCAAATTCACAACGGCTATAAAAACGGCGACCGCAGGCAGCCGGTCGATTGCGGCACGGGAGGGATTTTTCGCCGCGTCAATGCCCGGCTGGTGGTTCCCAATGACCAAGAGTGGTTCAGCAAAACGATTGTCGCCGACGGGCCGCACGTCAGCGTCTGGGTCAACGGCTATCAGGTGACCGACTGGACCGACGAGCGCCAGCCCGACAGCAATCCGCGGAACGGTCTGCGGCTGGAAAAGGGGACGCTGCAAATCCAGGGGCACGATCCGACAACTAACCTTTCGTTCCGCAATCTGCGGGCCCGGGAGCTGGCGGGCGAGCGAGGCGAATAGCCCTGGCGAGCAGGCGAGCGGGGGGCGTCAGCCCCCTGAGACTTCGCCTAAACGACTTCGCGCTAACCCAATGTCATACCGGACGACGAGCGTCTTCTGCTTCCTCTTCCTCGGGACCGAACTTGACGTTGCGATAGACAGCGGCAAATGGAAGTTCGCTGTCGATCGATTCCAAGCGCAGTGTTTCCTGTTCGCCGACGAGAAGCTTGTAGCTCCATCGTCCATTGTCCTCTCGGACATAATGAATGACTTTCGGCTCGTCTTGATAGACCAGGACGTACTCCATAAACGACTGCAGGTGCTGATAGAACTCGAACTTTCGACCGCGATCGTAGTTTTCTGTGGATTTGGACAGCACCTCGACGATTACCCGCGGATTCGTTACCCCGTGACGATCGACCGCATCCACCTGCACGCCCCCGCAAATCACCGACACGTCGGGATACGTGGATAGATCGACCGCGTCGATGCGAATGCGTTGATCGCTACCAAAGACTTCACACGGCCCCCCTTCAAGCGACTGGTAAAGCCGAGCGAGAATATTGGTGGCGATGCGATTGTGCCGGAGAGATGCGCCCGCCATGGCGAAAACTTCGCCGCGATAGAACTCGTGCTTGCCGCCTGAACGTGCCTCCCACGCGAGGTATTCCGCCAGCGAGATTCGGCGGCGGTCAGGAGGCACAGCGGACATGAGAATTTGCTCCTCCCGCAATTTTACGCCGGGCTTTCGAGCATACCAACACTACGCTACATCGCAGCAATAATCTCCAAACAAATCCGCCGCACGTCGTTGGGGTTGGCGTTGGGGTTCTTCTTTTTGGCCTGGCCGACGAGCGCTCCGACCGCCTGCTGCTTGCCGCTTTGCACGTCGGCGACGATCTTGGGATTGGCCGCTACGATCTCGCGGCAGATCGCTTCCAGTTCCGACGTATCGACCTGGGCGATGCCCAGGGACTGCATCGATTCGCGCGCGCTGCGCCGGCTGGCGAGCATGTCGGCAAACACCTCCTTGGCCCGCGTCACCTCGATCTCGCCCGCCACTACCACCTGCACCAGTTCTCCCAGCGCCTGGGCGGACAGCGGGAACTGCTCCAGCGACAGACTCTGCTCATTCAAAACTCGCAGCACCTCCTGCGTCACCCAGTTGGCCGCCTTTTTGCCGTCTCTGCCAACCTGGGCCACCGTCTCGTAATAAGCGACCAGCGGCCGTCCCTGCGCGACGATCACGTCGCTGTCGTAGGGGGTGATGCCGTGGGTCGTTTCCAGCCGCTGGCGAATGGCGGCTGGTAGTTCCGCCAGGCCGGTGCGCAGTTGTTCGACTTCGGCGGCCGGCGTGATGACCGGGCACAAATCGGGATCGGGGAAATAGCGATAGTCGCTCGATTCTTCCTTTTCGCGCTGCGCGAAGGTGGCTGCCTTGGCATCGTCCCAGCCGCGAGTTTGCTTGGGGGCGTCCTTGATCGTGCGGCCCGTTTCTTGCCAGGCGGCGTACTGGCGGCCTGCTTCGTAAGTGAGCGCCCGCTCGATGTGACGGAAGCTGTTGAGGTTTTTGATCTCGACGATCGGCGTGGCGATCGTCCCTTGCGGCCCCTGGATGTGCAGGTTGATGTTGGCATCGACCCGCAGGCTCCCCTCTTGCATGTTGCAATCGGAAACGCCCAGGTAGGAGAGCAGCAGCTTGAGCTCGGTCAGGTAGGCCCGCGTCTCTTCCTGGCTCCGCATATCGGGGGCCGAAACGATCTCGAGCAGCGGCGTGCCGGTGCGATTGAGATCGATGCGCGTATCGGCCTTTCCCGCCGCTTCGTCGTGCAAGCTTTTGCCGGCATCCTCTTCCAGGTGGGCCCGGATGATGCCGACCCGCTTGGACGCGAAACGCCCCTTGGGATCGTCGATCGCCAGCCAGCCGTTTTGCGACATTGGCAGGTCGAACTGGCTGATCTGATACCCCTTGGGCAAATCGGGATAGTAGTACTGCTTGCGGTCCCACTTGGTGAATTCGGGGATTTCGCAGTTCAGGGCGATTGCCGTCACCAGCGATAGCTCGAACGCCCGCCGGTTCATCACCGGCAGGCTGCCGGGCAGGCCTGTGCAAACGGGGCAGGTCTGGGTGTTGGGCGCAGCGCCGAACTTGGTGCTGCACGCGCAGAAGAGCTTGGTGTCGGTCAGCAACTGAACGTGGGTTTCGAGACCGACGATCAAGTCGTAGGGGTGTTCGGGCATGGAATCAACATCGCTTCGCGTTGGCGGCTACTGATCGGCGGTGAACAACGCAAACCGGCCATTGGCGGCGGCGCTACGGTAAAAGTCGCGGAGTTTCTCGAACCAGTGCCAAGTGTACCCGAAGTCTTCTTCATCAACGGGTCGCCCATAATCACTAGGATTAATCAGAAAGTATCTGACACGAAAATCATCTTCCGACATTTTGTCGAGAGCCGAGGCAATTTCTCGGACTTGCTCCTGCGACTTCAATGACATGATGTAGTAATCGCCCGAGTACAACAGTTCGCCGCCCAGAATGACGTGGCTCAAGGGAGGCTCACCGTTGGTGTACCCAATCCGACCATCGGTTAATGCACGGTGGATCGCATCCCATGCCTTATCCGTTTCGCAGGACATTTCCGGCTGCGCATGACAGTAATGTTCCTCCAATTCCGCTTGCATGAAGTTCAGTCGATCTTCGTCATCGGAGAAGGACTTCAATTTCTGAACTTCATCGCTCGTCAACGCAAAATGCACACCAAGGCATCCCATATCGTTCCCCTTTCGTGGTGCATCGCTGTAAATCCGCAAGTGGCGGCGCGAGCGATAGAGTTGGGAATCGAGAAACTCCGACCGACTCCATCCCGGCTCCATTGACCTGCTCCTAGTTTGCCGGCCTTCTCGTATGCCAATCGGTTGCTCGCTGGTACATCGCCGCGGTTCGCAACAAACGCTCTTCATCGAACGGGCGGCACTGAATCTGCAAGCCGATGGGAAGGTTCGCTTTGGTTAGCCCGCAGGGAAGGCTGATCCCACCGATCCCCGCCAGGTTGGCCGGCACCGTGTACAAGTCTTCGAGGTACATCGAGAGCGGATCGTCGGTCTTTTCGCCCAGTTTGAAGGCGGGCGACGGCGTGGTGGGACCAATCACAAAATCGACCTCGGCGAAGGCCTGGTCATAGTCGCCCCGGATCAGCCGGCGAACTTTCAGCGCCTTCAAGTAGTACGCGTCGTAGTAGCCGGCGCTCAGCGTGTAGGTGCCGAGCATGATTCGCCGCTTCACCTCGGGGCCAAAGCCCTCGGCCCGCGTTTTGCGATAGAGGCGAATCAGCGGCGTGTCGAGGTCTTTCAGCTTCTGCCGATCGCCGGCCGCTTCGTACTGCTTCTGTTCGGCCAGCAGTTCCGCCAGCATCGCCTTTTCGTCGGTGCGGTAGCCGTAATGCACGCCATCGTAACGCGATAAATTGCTCGACGCCTCGCTGGGGGCGATGATGTAGTAGGTGGCAATGCCGTACTTGCTGTGCGGCAGCGAAATATCCTGCACGGTCGCGCCGAGCGACTCATAAACCTGCACCGCCTCGCGCACGGCGGCTTCGATTTCGCCGTTCAACCCTGGGCCGAAATGCTCGCGCACCAGGCCCAGCTTCAGCCCTGCCAGGGGCTGGTTCACCGATTGGCTGTACTCCGGCACCGGCAAGTTGGCGCTGGTCGAATCGAGCGGATCGTGACCCGCCAGCGTTTCCAACAGCAGGGCGCAATCCTCGGCCGTGGTCGCCATCGGCCCGACCTGATCGAGCGAGCTGGCAAACGCCACCAAGCCATACCGGCTGACGCGGCCGTACGTCGGCTTGAGACCGGTCACGCCGCAAAAAGCGGCCGGCTGGCGGATCGAGCCGCCGGTGTCGGTGCCGATTGAGAGCGGGGCCATGCCGGCGGCCAGGCAGGCGGCCGCTCCGCCGCTGGAGCCGCCGGGAACGCGCGAGGTGTCCCACGGGTTGGTTGTTTTGAAGTACGCGCTATTCTCGGTCGAACCCCCCATGGCGAACTCGTCCATGTTCGTCTTGCCCAGGATGACAGCGCCCGCCTCCTTGAGCTTCCGCACGACGGTGGCGTCGTAGGGCGGCACAAAGTTCTGCAAGATCTTGCTGCCGCAAGTCGTTTTTACGCCCGCCGTGCAGAGCACGTCCTTAATCGCGATGGGCAGCCCCGCCAGCTTGCCCACCGGCTGGCCGGCGGCGCGGCGGTCGTCGATCTGTTTCGCCTGCGCCAGGGCCGCGTCGATATCGAGGTGCAAGAACGCGCGAATCTCGCCGTCGCGAGCGCAAATCCGCTCGGCATAGGCGTTGACTAGCTCGACCGAAGAGACTTTCCGGGAGTTGAGATCGGCGAGCAGGTCGGTGGCGGTGCGGTGCGTCAAAGACATTGCAGGTTCCGAATGACTAAGGTCTAAGGACTAATGACTAATCAGCCAGCTCGACATTAGTCCTTAGTGTTTAGTCATTAGTCCATTTGACGGTGCTCATTCTCTCAACCCCGCCGGCACGCCGTAGCTCCCGAGGAGGGCAGCGTTCAGGAGAATCTCTCGTTGACCCACGTGCCAAAGTAACCAAAGCTGTGAGCCCCTTGGTTCGTGGCAAGCTGCGCGACGCGCAGCGCTTCGTCCCGGTCGTCAACTTCCACGGCGATGGCATAGTGCCCGGCTCGCAGCTCGTCGATGCCAAAGTTAATGACCTTCGTTTCGGCATCGGCAAAAAAGAACGTCCCGTCCTGGAGGCGTTCGAGCAGGCTGATGCCGTCGTCGCCATGCAGTGCGATCACCTTGCTGTCCGAGTAGCCTTCGCCTTGCAGCATCTTGGCGACCACATCGAACGCCGGCTTGGAATCGACGAAGCCGATGACGCGGCCCTTGGGCGCGGGAAGTTCCTGGCCTCGATCTGGCAGCGGTTTGGCAGTCATCGCGCGGCTCCCGAAGAAAACGAAATTTCAAGCTGGTTTCATTCTCCCAACACCGCCGGCACGCGGTAGCACTCGGCGTCGCGTTTCGGCGCGTTGGCCAGGGCCGCCTCGCGAGGCAGGCTTTCGCCCAGCGAGTCATCGCGAAAGACGTTGTGCAGTTCCACCGCATGAGCCATCGGCTGGACGCCGTCGGTGTTGACCTCGCCCAGTTGTTCGACGTAGCCCACAACGCGGGTAAGCTGCGACGTCATCGTGTCGAGCTCGGCCTCGCTCAATAGCAGCCGGCCCAGCAGCGAAACTTTTTCGACATCGGCGCGGGTCAGCGACATGGGAAGTCCTGGGGCGCGATCGCGCGGTTCAAAGTCCGTGAAGCTTTACTTCTTCGGCGGTTTGGCGGCCTTGGCGGGTGCGGCGGCTTTCGCAGCGGGTGCGGCCTTGGCAGCGGGTGCTCCCTTGTCGGCGGGCGCGACCTTGGGAGCAGGCACGCCCCCCTTCACCAACTGCCCCTTATGCAGCACGTTGACCGGCAGCTTGAACGGCGCCTGGCGAACGGCCTTGCGGACCATGCCCGCCTTCAGGCAGCGGGTGCAGATTTTGACGTACTTGTTGGTGCCGTTCGGCGTGGTGATCTTGACCCGCTGGATATTCGGCCGGAAGTCGCGGCGGGTAATGCCGGTGATCTTTGTGCCGACGCCCCCCAGGTATTTGGCCTTGCCACGGGTCTCGACCTGGTTGCCCTTGCTGGCCTTCTTTTCGCAAAACTCGCACTGAGGCATCGCACACATCCTTAGAATCCCCAACGTCACCGCCGGCCTGTCACCCGAACGCCGGGGAAGAGCGAGGTTTCGTCAGGAGCATTATTTCGTTTGGCAGCTATTTCTTTTGGCGGACAAGGTTTTGCGCACACGCATCCTGGCCGACTCGCGGGAATCCACCAGTATATCGCCCTGTCGCCCGCTCGCAACGCCGCTGGCTGGGCCGCTACGGCGGATCGTAGCCCCCTTTGCACAGCGGGTTGCACCGCACGAGGCGCCACAATCCCTTGGCCGTGCCTCGGATCACGCCGTATTTCTCGACCGATCCGATCATGTAGTGGCTGCACGTCGGCTGGAATCGACATTGCCGCCCGATGAAGGGACTGAGGGTGAGTTGGTAGAGCCGCACGAGGGCGATGATGGTGCGGGCGGGAAGCGAGACGATAGTGCGGAGGATTTTCATGGCAGAAGCTCAGGGGGCTGAGGCCCCCCGCTCGCCGGCAGTGGGGCGCTCGCCGGCAGTGGGGCGGTTAGTTAGCCGCTTGGCGACTCGCCTGGCCAATGCCGCCAGCGACCGCAATATGGAAGTCAGCTCGGCGACTGCCCCCTTTTGCGGCCGAACTACCAGGTCGATTCCCGCCGGCAGTTCGGATCGAGAAAGGCGGAAGGCTTCGCGAATCAACCGCTTCCACCGGTTGCGGACCACGGCATTGCCCACTTTTTTGGAAACACTGAGCCCCAGCCGGGGGCGATCCAGTTCATTGGCGCAGGCGTTGACGATCAGCATGTCGTCGGCCGCATAGATGCGTGCCCGATACACGCGATCGAACTCGGCCCCAGTGCGCAGGCGAAGTTGCTTGCCAAACGATTGATCGGGCATGAGTGGACGGAGGTCAGTGGGCAGAGGACGGAGGACGGAGGACAAGAACTTGTTCGACATGCGCTGGGAAAGATCAATATACTGAAACGCGGGCGATTTCGTCATTTCCGGGAAGCGAACAACCATGCGATCCTCACCCTTGAACGCACGCCGCTGGATACTTCTGGCGGCAGCGCTGGTCATCCTCGGCGGCGCTGGCCAACTGCACGCCGCGCCTCCGGCTCCCACTGGGGAGCGGGCTCCCGTCAAGCCAGCCCAGCCGGCGGCGATCGAAGCGCCCCAGCTCGAGCGTAAGTTTATCGAACAGGGCCTGCGAATTCTCGTCGATCGGCGGCCCCAGCAATTACGGCTCGAGGCGGAGAAGCCGGAAGCCTGGCTGGGCGACTCCGTTCGGGGCAACCAGGCGGTCGAAGTCGCGGTGGCGACGTCTCTGCGGAAAGAGAGCCAAATCGTGGCCCGGCTGGCGGCCGGTCGCAAGCTGTACATCACCAAGGTCGAGGGAGCCTGGGCCGGGGCGACCTTTTTGGTCGGTGGCCGCCCCCAAGCTGGCTGGGTAAAAGTCGCCGACTTAAAGCCCCTGCCGAGCGAAGAGCGAGCGTATCGTCACCTGCAGAATGCCGGGGGCAAGTTCATCTCGGCTGCCATGCTGGCCCAAAAAGCGAAACAGTTCGACGACGGATTGTACGCCGCGGTCGAGTTGGCGGCCAACGAGGGACTGGGCGAAATGCCGGCCAAGTCGCAGTTGTTGCGAGCCTGGCCGACGCGCGTCAGCTCGGAATCGAGCAGCCAGGCACTTGCGGTCTTACTGGCCGCGGCCAAGCTAGGCAACCTCAAGCCGGCCATTCCGCCCTCGCAAGCGAAGCAGGTCGCGGACCTCTTGGCCCGTTTCGAGAGCGACGAGAAGCGCTCCAAGCCGCTTGGCTTTTACACATGGTCCCCCGAACTGTCGGCCATTTTTCGGCAGGACCGGATGCTGCAAACGCCGATCGACGAGCTGGCCGACGTGTTGCCACTCGCCAAAGCGCTAGCAGCCGACGAGGCGCTCCGCCGGGCGTACTTGCAGCACCTGCTGTTGTCGTATCGGCTGACCAATCCGCCGATGCAAGGGGGTTCATCCGACCTGCGGCCGCTGATCGCCGGCGACGAGCCGCCGCCAGCGGGGATTGTCGCCTGGCACATCTTCCCTCCTTCGACCAGCCCGGAAACGCAGCTCTTTTTGCGGCTGTTCGGCGACAAGCCGGTGCCCGAAGGCTTCGAGTTGATGCAGGCATTGATCGACGAGATTCGCAGCGGGCGGGTCGATTTGAAGCCGACCGAAATCTCCGGCTGGTACGACCATCAAATCTGGTCGCTCGCGCCGCTGCTAATGCCCGAGCGAACGCCGGAAGCGAGCCACCTCGTGGTGGGCGACGAGTATCGAAAGCATCTTGAGGATCTGTTCAAAGGGACGATGGCCCTGATGCGCGAAACACACGTCAAACAGTTGGCAATGCCCGCTCCTGGCTCGGCGGCTGAGCCCCCCGAGCGCAAGCCGGAACTGGTGATTCGGCCCGATCTGTCCGTCGAGCCGTTGGCCATGCACTATTTGCGGCGGGCGCAGGCGTATGCCTTCGTGCAGCAAGTGTTGATCGAAGCGTTCGGGCCAGAAGGGCTGGCCAAAATGCATCGCCTGGCGGCGGACGGGCCGGTCGAGACGACGCTAGACCACGAACTCGGCGACCTGGCCGTCCTGTTTTATGGCGCTCACGTCGTGGCCTCGCGGCAGTTGGGCCTGAGCGAACAAGTGATTGCGGCGGGCGGCTCGCCCGATTTGCCGAGCCAGGCAGCCGCCGCTTTTTTGCAGTGGGCGGGAATCGCCGGCAGCGATCCCGACCTGGCCCGCGATGCGCGGATGATGGTTCCCGTTTTCGTCGACCAAGTGACGGGGCGGATCAAAGTTTGGTGCGTGCTCGGCTGGTCTTCCCAAACGGCCTGGGCCAGCTACTCCAAACAGCCGCAAGTTTCAGCCACCGATGCCAAAGGGAAAGCGGTGGATTTGGCGGCTCGTTTCGAGATGATTTACGGCACGCAGACGCTCGACCTGGCCGCGCCGGTGTTTGCCGAAGCGTGGGTCACCAAGCTGCTCGATCGGGACGAGTTCCGTCGGCACTGCGACACCTACGTGACCCCCGCAGTGATTCTGGCAAACTTGAAATAAACCTCACGTTCCCGGCAAATCCTGTTCCTCCTCCACCAGCGGCTTGGCGGCCCAGTCGTGTTCGCCTGGCCGCGGCGTGGGACGAAAATAGGGGTTTCCGTGGCGATAGCGATGCACGACCCGGGCCCCCAGCCAAACCAGCGCGATCGTGCCAAACCCCAAGATGATGAGCCCCGCCAGGGCGGCCAGCACCTTGGCCCTGGTGCCGCCGTCGAGCCGTTTCAGGGGCATGATCGGCTCGGCCCAGGCGATTGCCTGGTTCAGGGTCATTGCCAGCCAGGTAAGTGCCGCGAACAATCGATGGCGCACCGGTCAGGCCCTTTCGGATTTCTACCAGGCGAGCTCGGCGCGTGGATTCTGCTTGAGCCGGGCTTCCAGCTTGCGGAGCAGCTCTTCGCTTTCGCCGTCGAGTTGTTTCGGAACGACGATCATTATTTCAGCGTACAAGTCGCCGGGCGTGCCGCCCGATTTGTGAACGCCCAGCCCTTTCGCCCGCAAGCGCTGACCGCTCGACGTTCCCGCGGGAACCTTGAGCGCGATCGTGCCGTGCGGCGTCGGCACATCGACCTTGCCGCCGAGCGCCGCTTCGGCGATCGTCACCGGCACCTTAACGATTAGATCGACCCCGTCGCGCCGGAAGAAGGGATGCGAAGCGATCCGCACCGTAATCAGCAGGTCGCCGCGCGGGCCGTCGTCGCGCGAGGGCTCGCCCTGCCCGCGCAGGCGGATCGTCTGGCCGTCGTCAATTCCCGCCGGAATTTTGACGTCCAGCCGCTCGGCCTTGCTGCCGCCGCGACGAACCTGCAAACTGGTTTCGCCGCCCGTCACGGCGGTGCGAAAGGGGATTTCCACTTCGGATCGCGCGTCGGCACCCGGTTGGGCCGGGCGCCTGCGGCCGCGGCGGCGGGTCGTGGGACCGCCAAACTCGAAGGCCCCGGAACCCCCCGTGAACTGTCGAAGCATGTCTTCCAGGTCGGGCGGCACCTGGCCTTGTCCCCCTCCGCCTCCTGGCCAAGAGCCGGCAAACTCGAACCCCTCGGCACCCTGCGGGGCCTGGCCGGCCCACTGCGGACCTGGGCCCTGCCCCATCTGTTCGAAGTTCGATCCGAACTGGTCGTATAGCTTCCGCTTCTTTGCATCCGAGAGGATGTCGTAAGCGTGCTGCACCTCTTTGAACTTCTTCTGGGCGACTTTGTCGTCGGGGTTCAAGTCGGGGTGATACTTCCGCGCCAGCTTGCGATAGGACTTTTGAATTTCATCTTCGCTGGCGCCGCGGGCCACCTCCAGCGTCTTGTAGTAGTCGTCACTCATGCCGCCGATTGTAAAACGGGCAGGGGCCTTTGGACTAGGGACCGCAAAATTGGCTTTTGAGAACGCCTATCGTTGGTCATTTGCTCACTCGGCATGCTAGAGTTGTCCGATGGGATTGCCTCGACCGCCAGGGACGCTAGCCATTGAAAGTTGCACCTCGATAACGGTTTACAACTATGCCTTTTCGCGTAACTACGAGCGTCCTGCTACTATTGGCGATTCTCGTCGCCCGCGCCGACATCCAGGCCGCCGGCAACAAGGGAGATCTGGAGGTCCGAGTGATCGACAAGGTCACGGGCGAGCCGATCGCCGCCCGGATGCACCTGAAAGACCCGCGCGGCCGCCCGGTCAAGCCGCCAAAGGTTCCCTTTTGGAAAGACCATTTCGTCTTCGACGGCACAATTCTGCTGGAGCTTTCTCCCGGCGCTTATACGTTCGAGTTGGAAACCGGGCCCGAGTATCGGACGCAGACCGGCCACTTTCAGATGGAGCGCGGCGGCAAGGATACCAAGACCGTCGAGATGAGCCGCTTTGTGAACATGAAGAAGGAGGGGTGGTGGTCGGGCGACCTGCACATCCATCGCCCGGCGGCCGATATCGAGCTGTTGATGCGGGCCGAGGATTTGCACATTGGCCCGGTCATTACCTGGTGGAACGACCAGAATTTGTGGAAGGGGAAGCCGCTGCCCAAACAGCCGCTGGTCCGGTTCGACGGCGACCGCTTCTACCGCCTGTTGGCCGGCGAAGACGAACGCGAGGGGGGCGCGCTGCTCTATTTCAACCTCGACAAGCCGCTGCCAATTGCTGGTTCGTCGCGCGAATACCCCCCGCCGCTTAAGTTTCTGGAAGAAGCCCGCCAGACGCCCGGCGTACACGTCGATGGCGAGAAGCCGTTCTGGTGGGATCTGCCCGTCTGGATTGCCGCGGGCCAGATCGACTCGCTCGGCCTGGCGAACAACCACCAGCAGCGCGACGGCATGCTCGACAACGAAGCGTGGGGCAAGCCGCGCAATAGCATCCGCTTTCCTGGGGCGCAAGGCAACGGCCGCTGGTCGCAAGAGATTTACTATCACCTGCTCAACTGCGGGCTGCGAATCCCGCCGTCGGCCGGCAGCGCCTCGGGAGTGCTCCCGAACCCGGTCGGCTACAACCGGGTCTATGTGCATTGCGGCGAAAAGCTAACCTGGGACGCCTGGTGGGAAAACCTCCGCCGGGGGCGCGTGGTGGTCACCAACGGGCCGATGCTCCGGCCACAGGTCTTTGGCCCTGGCGCTCCGCAAGAGGGAGCGTTGCCGGGACACGTCTTCCAAGCCGACAAAGGAGCGACGGTCGAGCTCGATATCGCCCTCAACCTGGCGACCCGCGACAAGATTGAGTACCTCGAAGTCGTGCAGGATGGCAAGGTGGTGCATGAAGTCCGGCTGGACGCCTGGGCCGACAACAAGGGACATCTGCCACCGGTCACGTTCACCAAGAGCGGCTGGATGCTGGTCCGGGCCGT
The DNA here is from genome assembly GCA_040901775.1 of Pirellulaceae bacterium. Taxonomy (GTDB): domain Bacteria; phylum Planctomycetota; class Planctomycetia; order Pirellulales; family Pirellulaceae; genus CAYLLN01. The sequence continues at coordinate 30,391 of JBBDYF010000078.1, forward strand.
CACCGCCAACCCAAAAACATTTCGCTTTGCCAGCACGGGGCCGTACTACGTCGAGATCGACTATCGGCGATCGGTCAGCAAAAAGTCGGCGCAGTTTTTCCTCGACTGGGTTTTTGAACGGGCCGGACGCATCAAACTGGCCGACGGCGAGCAGCAGAAGGAAGTGATGGAATATCACCGCCGGGCCCGCGACTACTGGCAAAAGCTGGCGGCCGAGGCAAATGCCGAGTGACGCCGGATTTCCGAGTTCCGACGCCCGTCATATGATTGCAGACGAGGCAGCGCGCCATTTCTCAATCTGAAATCTGAAATCCGCAATCTGAAATCCGCAATGGCCTGGCGCGATCTTTACCCGTTTGCCTCGCACTACTTCCCGCTCGATCCGCACCGCCTGCACTATGTGGACGAGGGAGCGGGCGAGCCGCTGCTGTTTGTCCACGGCAACCCAACCTGGTCGTTCTACTGGCGGAACCTGATTTTGGGCCTGCGCGGCCGGTATCGCTGCCTCGCGGTCGATCACATCGGCTGCGGACTGTCGGACAAACCGCAGGACTACAATTACACGCTCGACGGGCGGATCGACGACTTGTGCCGCCTGGTCGAGCATTTGGATCTGTCGGGGGCGACGCTCCTGGCGCACGACTGGGGCGGAGCGATCGGCCTGGGAACGGTCGAGCGGCTCCCCTTTCGGTTTGGCCGGATCGTACTGTTCAACACGGGAGCGTTCCCGCCGCCGTTTGTGCCGCGGCGGATCGCCGCCTGCCGCCTGCCGGTGGTGGGCACGCTGGCGGTGCGCGGGCTGAACGCCTTTGCCCGCGCCGCGCTCCGCATGGCGGTCGAAAAACCGGCTCGCATGACGGCGGATGTGAAAGCGGGGCTGCTCGCGCCGTACGATTCGTGGGCACATCGCGTGGCCATCGACCAGTTCGTGAAGGACATCCCCTTTTCGCCCCGCCATTCCACCTGGCAAACGCTCGAGCGGATTGAAGCGGGCTTACCCGCGCTGGGTGACCTTCCCATTCAATTGATCTGGGGGATGCGCGACTGGTGTTTCCGACCGGAATGCCTCGACCGCTTGGCAGCGCACTGGCCGGCGGCCGAGATCCATCGGCTCGAAGATTGCGGACACTACGTGGTGGAAGATGCCCACGAACGGATCGTCCCGCTGGTGAGCACCTTCTTGGATCGACACCCGCTCCGCGCCGCTGCCAGAACCTAACCCTGCCAGGAAAAAACACGCTCGATGTCGGAAGCTTTTGACCATCCGCTGTCGCTCGGTCAATGTGCCACGCTGGCTTGCCTGTTGGAGGCGACCGCCCCGAAGGCGGGCAACGTGCATCGCGGAGCCGATTTTGAAAACCTGACGCTGGTCGATTTTCAGGTCAGCGGCGTGGCGATCGCCCCGGCCATCGAGCGGGCAGCGGCTCTTGGCATTGGCCGCACCGTCTGGGAGGCGATTTTCGCGACGCGGCAGTTCGTCGCGACCAACACCAACCTGGGCATCGTTCTGCTCTTCGCGCCGCTGGCGGCCGTGCCTCGCGATCATCCCCTAACGACCGCCGTCGTGCATGATGCCCTCGCCCGCATGACGGCCGACGATTGCCGCCTGGTGTACGACGCGATCCGCTTGGCCCAGCCGGGAGGATTGGGCAAAGTCTCGGAGATGGACGTCGCCGAGCAGCCGCCGGCCGATTTGCTGCTCGCCATGCAGGCGGCGGCCGAGCGGGATCTTGTCGCCCGGCAATACGCCGAAGACTTCCGCCTGGTGCTGGACGAGGCGTTGCCGCTCTTGGTCGCGGGCCGCCGGCAAGGCTGGTCGCTCACCGAGGCGATCATTCACGCGCACCTGCAACTCCTGAGCCGCTACGAGGACAGCCTGATCGCCCGCAAATGCGGCGTCGAGGCGGCCCGCAAGATTTCGGCGCTGGCGGGGCGGGTGCTGGACTGCGGCGGGCCGGCAGACGAACGCTACTATGAGGCGCTGGCCGATTTCGACTTTTGGCTCCGAACCGACGGCCATCGACGCAATCCGGGGACGACCGCCGATCTGCTTGCAGCCGCCTTGTTCGCGGGCCTGCGCGACGGGCACTTGACTCCCCCTTTCCGTTGAAACCAGGGATCGCCAATGGATGCTCAATTTTCAGTCCGGCTGGCCAAAGAGCACCATGTGTTCAGCGCGGCCCATTTCATCACCTTGGGCGGCAACGTGTGCGAGCGTCTGCACGGACACAACTACCGCGTGAACGTCGAGGTGTTTGGCCCGCTCGACGAGAATCAGTACGTGATCGACTTCCTCGCCTTGCGGGACGAGCTGAAAGCTCTGACCGACGAGCTCGACCATCGGATGCTGCTGCCCACCGGCCATCCGCTGATCCGGGTGACGGCCACCGACCAGGAAGTGGAAGCGGTATTCACGCCGGACGGCCGCCGCTGGCTCTTTCCCAAGGACGACTGCGTGCTGCTGCCGGTCAGCAATACGACGGCCGAACGCCTGGCCGAATATCTGGGCAGCCGGCTGCGCTGCGCGATCGAAGCCCGCACCGGCATTCGCCCGCAACGACTGCGGATCGAAGTGGACGAAAACCACGGGCAGTGGGGCGTGTGCGAGCTGACCTGAGCGTCGCTGAGGCGTTCACTCGGCCTCGAGCGATGCCTCGGGCAGCGGCGGCTTTTCGGCTTCGCGAACCTTCATCTCAATCCATTTGAGCGTCGCCAGCCGCCAACTGCGGCCGCTCTTGCGTTCCAGCCGCAAGGCGATCCAGTCGTTCTCGCCGGTGACCGACAAGCTGACCTTGTATTCGCCCGCGGGGGGTTTGCCGCTTTCCTCGGGCACGGGCTTCCAGTCGCCCTGAAAGGCGTACCAGGTCTCGCCCGATTGTGTCTGATACCGCATCGCCTGCCAGTCGTTCTTGAGCGACAGCAGCACCATGTCGAACGTCGCCGGTTGCGACGGTTGATCCGCCGGCTCTTGCCCGCTCGCGCACGCGACCGCCGACAGCACCCACAGCGCACCCAGCCCTGCCCCGAATCGTTTCATAGCCTCGTCCCTCCTGCGTGTGCGGCGATCCTCTCCGACCCACAGCCGCTCAACGTTGCAGCCCCTTGCGGTCTCTCTGAGTTTCATTGTAATCCGCCGCGGGGCGACTGGGGACTGCTAGCGGCGGGAATGCAAACGCGCATTGACGCGGCCGCCGTCTTTGAGGTACATACCCGCCGCTTGTTTTCCGTTTGAACGCGGGGAGCAGCGCGCTTGCGCGGTGCAGGACGCCACGGGATGGCGCCAGAGGCGCGAAGCAACCAATCAGGACGATCGGCAGATGGCCCATTCGCCACAGCCCGCAGCGCCGACGCCCCGCCCTTCGCTGGCGGGTCGCCTGGTGGCGATTGCGCCCGCCTGGGCCCGCAATCGGAAAGTGGCTAGCGGGCTGATCGTGCTGCTGTTGGTCGCAATGATCGGCGCGACGTTCGGGGTCACTTTAATCTTTCGCGGATCGGAGACCGGCAATCGTCAGTTTCTCCTGGCCAAGGCGCTCGTCCGTTTGGACGACGGCCAACTGCACGAAGCCCGCCAGGCCGCCACCCAGTTGCAGGCGCTACCCGACGCGACGCTGGCCGAACGAGGCGGGGCCCTGTTCATCCAAGGGAGCGTGCTGGCCCGCGAAGCGGAAAACCACTCGAATCCAGCTCAGCAACGCATCCTGTACCTCGTCGCCTCGCGTTATCTCGAAGAGGCCCGCGCCGCCGGATTTCCCGAGGGGCGCGAGGCGGACTGCTTGCTCGTCCTGGCCCGCTCGCTGCATCGTGCCGGTCGCTACGGCCAGAGCCTGTCGACCCTCCGCGCGGCGCAGGCCGCCAATCCCCATGCCGCCGCCGAGTTGCATCGCCTGCTGGCCGAAGGCTCGCTGCTGTTGACGCCCCCGCGGCTCGACCAGGCCCGGGATCATATCCAGCGCTATCTGGCGCTCGACGATCTGACCGCCGCCGAGCGCCACGTCGGTCGCCTGCTCGAAAGTCGCATTTTGCTGGCCCGAGGAGACCTGCCGGAAGCCGCGGGGTCGCTCGCTCAAATCCCCGCCGGTTCGCCGCTGGCGAGCGAGGCCGTCATGCTGCGGGCCAAGCTGGCGATCGAGTCGGCACGCCAGGCCCGTACCAGGCAGCAGGAATTGCCGGCCGACAACCAGCAATCGCTGAAGAGCGCCATCGCCGCCCTGCGAGGCTTGGAAGCGCGACCCAGCGTCGATCGCGAACAGCTTGCTCCCGCTGGGTTGCTGATCGGTCACTGCTACGAGATGCTCGCCGATCGCCGAGCGGCCATTGCCCAGTTCGACCGGCTCCGCCGCGCGCGTTTTGGGCAACCCGAAGGGCTGGCCGCGACTCTCTTTCAGGCCGATCTGGTGCGCCAAGAAGGCCGGACCGTCGAAGCGGTCGCCCAGTACAAACAGGCCCTGCAACAAGCGGGTCCGCGCGAGTCGTGGCTCAATCCCTGGCTGTCGTTGGAAGAGCTCGAAACGCGCCTCCGCCTGGCCGGCGACGATCTGATCGCCCAGGGAGAGCATGCGGCAGCCGTCGAACTGGCCCAGGCCATGCCGCCGCTGGTTTCCGAAACGTTGTCGCTCATGCAGCAGATTGCCGCTCAGCACGCCTGGGGCGAGAAGCTGCTCGCGCAGGCGGCCAGCGAACCGGCCGTGCCAGCCGCCGTGACGCGGGCCGAAGCGCGCCAGCACTTTCGCCAGGCGGGCGCCGACGGCCAGCGCTTGGCGGCGCTGCGAATCGCCACGCGGCACTATATCGACGACCTCGCCACCGCGGCCGAGAACTACCAACTCGGCCAGGGCTATCGCCAGGCGGCCCACGTTTATCGGGAATTTTTGCGGCAGAACCCGCAAGAGCGCCGCCCCGAAGCGCTCGTCGGCTTGGGACAGGCGCAACTGACCTTGGGCGACACCGACGAAGGGCTGGCGACGCTCGCCCGCTGTCGCGACGAGTTTCCCACGCACCCGGCCACCTATCGGGCGCGCCTGCTGGAAAGCCTGGGCTGGAGGGAAAAGGGGGACATGGCCAAGGCCAGGGAGCTGCTGCTCGACAACCTGTACCGCCATTCCCTGACCCCCAAAAGCAGCGAGTGGCGCGATTCGATCTATGCCCTCGGCCACCTCCTTTATCTTCAGGCGCGCGACGAAGAAACTCAAAGCCGGACGGCCGGCGTCGATCAGCTCGATCCCGAAATCAAGAAAGCGGGCCTCAAGCTGCTCGAGCAAAGCTATGCCTCGTTTCAGGAGGCGATCCGCACGCTGACCGAAGCCGTGCAGCGCTACCCGACAGCCCGGCAGACGATCGAAGCCCGCTACTGGATCGCCGAATCGTACCGGCAGGCAGCCCTCTGGCCGCGGAAGAAACTGACGGTCACCAACATCGAGACGAGCCGGCTGGCGCTGAACCGGCAGATTCAGCAAGAACTGGATGCGGCCCTGGAAGAATATCAAAAGCTGCTGACCGAACTGAGCGACGAATCGCAGTTTGCCCGGCGGACTCCGGTCGAGCTGGCGATGCTGCGGAATTGCTACTTCGGCCGGGCCGACGCTTTGTTCGACCTGGGCCGCTACGACGAAGCGATCCAGGCCTATTCGGCCGCGACGAACCGGTATCAGCACGATCCGGAATCGCTCGAGGCCTACGTGCAGATTGCCAGTTGCTACCGTCGCCTGAAGCGTCCGAACGAAGCCCGCGGCACGCTCGAACAAGCCCGCGTCGTCTTGCAACGCATCCGTCCCGATGCCGATTTCCTGCGCACCACCCGGCTCGATCGGGAGCAATGGACCACGCTGCTCACCTGGCTCCGCACTTTGTAATGCTCCTAACACCACCACGTTTTTCCCCGGCGCAGACTTGGAAGTTAGAACCTTGAGTTGGGGATTGTAAAAGCTATGACCACGACCGCACACGATACCGACCGCCTGGCCGAACTGGTCGCCGTCAAGCTCAAGATCGTCGAGCTGCTGGCGCAGCTTGCTCGCCGCCAGATCGCCCTGGTAGGCGACGGCCAGATGGCCGACCTGCTGAAATTGCTCTCCGCCAAGCAAACGGTCCTCGCCCAGTTGCAGCAAGTGGAACGACAGTTGGACCCGTTCCGTACTCAGAATCCGGAGACTCGAACCTGGCGGACTCCGGCCGATCGAATTCGCTGTCAAGAACGCGCCCGTCGCTGCGAGGAGCTGCTCGCCGAAACGATGCACTTGGAAAAAGAAGGCGAAGCCGGAATGCTCCGCCGCCGCGACAGTGCCGCCGCCGTGCTGCACGGAGTCAGCGCCGCCGCGGATGCGCACGCCGCCTACGCCGCTCCGCACGACCCCTCCCCTGCCCTGCTGCACCTGCACTGCGAGGGATAACGTCATGCATGAACCCACCATCCTGAAATTTCCGACGCGCTGCGAACCCGCCGCGCGTCAGCCGGAGCCCGCGGGCGAGCTCGACCTGCAAACCATCCTGCGCGCCTGGAACGTGGCGACCGATCGCTTGCAGCAGACGCACGAGGCATTGCGGGCCGAAGTCGCCCGGCTGAGCGACGAACTGGAGTCCAAAAATCGCGAGTTGGCCCGCAAGAATCGCCTGGCCGACCTGGGACAAATGGCGGCCCACGTCGCCCACGAGGTGCGCAACAGCCTGGTCCCGATGAAACTGTATCTGAGCCTGCTCCGCCGCCGACTCGACCAGGACGCCGGCAGCGTCGATGTGCTCGACAAGGTGACCGCCGGCTTTACCGCCTTGGAGGCGACCGTCAGCGATCTGTTGCATTTTTCCAGCGACCGCGAGCCGCAGCGGACCACCTTTCCGATGTGCGAATTGCTCGAGGAAGTCTGCGAGGCGCTCGCGCCGCAGCTCGACGCGCAGGGAATTCGCGCCGGCATCGAGTGTCCCGAGCGGCTGGCGCTAGAGGCCGACCGCGACATGCTCCGCCGGGCGCTCTTGAATCTGTTGCTCAACGCGCTCGACGCCATGCCCGCCGGCGGCGACCTGACGATCACGATCTGTCCCGTGCCGCAGGGTCTGGAGATTGAGGTCGCCGACAGCGGACCGGGCGTGGCCGACTCGCTTGCCGATCGGCTGTTCGAGCCCTTCTTTACGACCAAAGCCGGCGGCACGGGCTTCGGCCTGGCGCTGGCC
>JBBDYF010000079.1:0-5969 GCA_040901775.1 Pirellulaceae bacterium
GAGAACTCCCCAGTTGACCGGCTGGCCGTCCGCACTAGCCTCGGCTTGGGCGAAGACGAAATTGCCGTCGTCCAGGTCGCCCGGCTCAACCCGCTCAAGGATCATGCCACCGCCGTTCGGGCCGTTGCCCATCTTGCCGCCAGCCACCCCAAAATTCGACTGCTGGTCGTGGGAGATGGAGAAGAGCGCGCCGGAATCGAATCGCTGATCGCCGAACTCGGCCTGGAACGGCAGGTCAGGCTGCTAGGCACTCGCCGCGACGTGGCCCAGCTTTTGGCGGCTGCCGACATTTTCCTCTTGAGCAGCGTCTCCGAGGGGATCCCGCTGACGCTGATCGAAGCGATGGCGTCCGGCTTGCCGTGCGTCTCGACCTCGGTCGGTGGCACGCCGGAAGTTATCCTGCCTGGCGAAACGGGGTTGTTGGCCCGGCCCGGTGATGCGCCCGATCTGGCCACCAAGCTGAAGATTTTGCTTGACGATCCGGAACTGCGAGTTCGAATGGGCGCCGCCGGCCGCGACCGCAGTCGGCAGCACTTCAGCGACGTGCAAATGCACGCGGCCTATCAAGGGTTGTATCGCGAGCTTTCGAGCGCATCCTCCAAACGATCGTCGAGCTCGCTATGATGCTGCATATCAAAGACGACCGAGCGGAGTGCAGCCCTTCGCGCCGCGGCAGTGGTGCAGTGAAGGGCGATTCCGAAGCCGCGCGCCGTCTGATCGTCTTTTCGGACGACTGGGGACGTCATCCGTCGAGTTGTCAACATCTCGTGCGGCACCTGCTCGATGATTGCCAGGTTACTTGGATCAATACGATCGGCACGCGCTCGCCGCGAGTGGACTTCGCCACGGCGCGGCGCGGCTTCGAGAAGCTAACCCAATGGAAACGGCCGCGGCCGGCGCCTGCCCATGAGTCTGCTCCGCGGGTGTGCAATCCGCTCATGTGGCCGGGCTTTCGCACGCCCTGGCAGCGCGGCCTCAACCGCCGGCTGCTGCAAAGATTTCTGCAGCGGCGCGTCGACCGGCCGGACGATTCGACCGTGCTGACCACGATTCCCGTCGTCGCCGATTTGCTCGACGCCGTCTCGGTTCGGCGCTGGGTCTATTTCTGCGTCGATGACTTTTCGGCATGGCCCGGGCTTGACTCGCGCCCTTTGCGCGAGATGGAAGCAAAGCTGGTGGAGCGCGCCGATTGCCTGATTGCCGCCGGCGACAACCTGGCGGCCCGCATGCACAAGCTGGGGCGCGAGGCCACGGTCATTACGCATGGAATCGATTTGGATCACTGGAGCCAATCGCCCGCTCCCGATCCCATGATTCAGAGTTTGCCAGGGCCCGTCGTTCTGTTCTGGGGCCTCATCGACCGCCGGCTGGACATAGAACTGCTAATCGCCCTCAACCGGCGAATGACCGCCGGCACGATTGCCCTGGTGGGGCCCGAACAAAACCCCGATCCGGCTCTCGATCAGCTTTCACGCCTCCGGCGTCTGGGACCGGTTCCCTACAGTCGGCTTCCAGCCATTGCCGCGGCAGCGGATGTGCTGATCATGCCGTACGCCGACCTTCCCGTCACCCGGGCCATGCAGCCGTTGAAGCTCAAGGAGTATCTGGCAACGGGCAAGCCGGTCGTCACCAGGCGATTGCCCGCGATCGCCCCTTGGGAAAACGGCCTCGATGCGGTCGAAAATGCCGACGACTTTGTAGCGGCCGTCTTAGCGCGTGTTAAAATGGAAACGCCCCCGTCGCAGCTCACCGCCCGCTGCGCCTTGGCGAATGAGTCGTGGCGAGAGAAGGCAGCCGACCTCCGGCGAATGTTGTTTTGGGACGAAACGACATGACTATGCATAGTGGCACTGAGCCGCCTGTCGTGCTCGACCTGCGCGTCGTGAAGGGCTCGGGCGGCGGTCCCGACAAGACCATCCTCAATTCCCCGCGTTACTTGGAAAGGCTCGGGTACCGGATGCTGTGCGTCTATATGCATGCGCCCGATGACTCCGGCTTCGAGCAACTCCAGGTCAAAGCCGAGCGCTGGGGAGCAAAACTCATCTCGGTGCCCGACCGCGGCCCGCTCGACCTGGCGATCATTCCCCGGCTGCTCAAGATTTGTCGCGACGAGCGCGTCACGATCTATCACGCCCACGATTACAAGAGCAACGTACTGGGAGTGTTGCTCAAACGCTTTTATCGCATGCGGATGATGACCACCATCCACGGCTGGGTGCAGCGCACCTGGCGGACGCCGTTGTACTATGCGCTCGACCGCTGGTCTCTTCCCGCCTACGAAAAGGTGATTTGCGTTTCACAGGATCTGTACGACATGTGCATTTCGGCCGGCGTGAGCCGCGAGCGTTGTCTGGTGCTGGACAATGCCATCGACACGGATGAGTTTCGTCGCAGCCATCGCCGGGAAGCGGCTAAGCGGGATTTGGGGCTGTCGCCCAACCGCTGCCTGATCGGCGCCGTCGGTCGGCTTTCCGCGGAGAAGGGGTTCGATGTGCTGATTCGCGCTGCGCACTCGCTGATCGAAGCGGGACGAAACATCGAGTTGGCGATTGTCGGAGAAGGTGACGAGCAGAAGAACTTACAGCGGCTAATCGTCGAACTCGGCATTGAGAACCGTGTCCACTTGCTCGGCTACCGATCCGATATGCGGCCTATCTACGAAGCAATGGACATTTTCGCTCTAAGCAGCTTGCGAGAAGGACTGCCGAACGTCGTTTTGGAGGCAATGGCGATGGAAACGCCGCTGGTGGCGACCCGCATCGCTGGTGTCCCGCGTCTCGTTCGCGACGGCGAAAACGGCCTGCTGATCGAGCCGGGCTCGACGGCCGCCTTGGCTGCAGCACTCGACCGGTTGGTTGAAAACCCCGGCTTGCGAGATCAGTTCGCAACCAACGCGCGGCAGTTGATCGAACGCGATTTCAGCTTCGAAGTCCGAATGCAAAAACTGGCGCGAATTTACGATCAATTGCTCGAGCGGCAAGCTGGCGGCGGATCGGTCAGCCGGCTGGCCTGCGAAAATGTCACGAACGAGTGTCTGGCGAGGTAAGTAATGCGTTGTCTTGTCACCGGCGCTGCCGGATTCATCGGTTCTCATCTGTGCGATACCTTGCTCAGCCAAGGGCACGAGGTGATCGGGCTGGACGCCTTCATTCCGTACTACCCGCGGCCGATCAAGGAGCGCAATCTGGCGGCGGCCATCCGCCAGCCAAAGTTTCGATTCGTCGAGGCCGATCTGCGCCGCGACGCCTGCGACGAACATTTGGCCGACGTCGAGGTCGTCTTTCACCTCGCCGCCATGGCGGGGCTGTTGCGAAGCTGGAGTCACTTCGATGACTACTGGACCTGCAACGCGCAGGCGACCGAGCGCCTGCTCAGCAGCGTGCAGCGGGCTTGTCCACAGCTTCGCCGGTTCATCTATGTCTCCACGTCGTCGGTGTATGGCAAGTTCGCCTCAGGCGATGAGACGCTCCCCACGAAACCCTCGTCCCCGTATGGCATCACCAAGCTGGCAGGCGAGCACTTGTGCCGGGCGTTTCGCGAGTTGAACGGCTTGCCGCTCGTCGTCCTCCGCTATTTCTCGGTGTATGGCCCGCGGCAGCGGCCCGAAATGGGCTACTACGGGTTCATCGAAAAGATGCTCCGAGGCGAAGAAATCGGCGTTTGCGGTGATGGACTCCAGGTCCGCAGCAATACCTATATCTCCGACTGTGTTTCTGCCACCATCGCAGCCGCCCAGGCGCAGCTTGGCGAAACCTACAACGTCGGTGGGGGCGAATCGGCCAACGTCTGGGATGTGCTCGGGCTGCTCGAAAAGGTCTCGGGGCGCAAGGCCCGGACCAGGCAGATTCCCACCCGGCCCGGCGACCAGCGATATACTTTTGCTGATACGACGCGCTTGCGCGAGCATCTAGGCTGGGCTCCCAGCGTCGGCTTGGAACAGGGACTCCGCCTGCAGTTGGAGTGGCAAGAGAACGAACTGCCGCTCGGCAGGTCTTCGCTGCAGTGAATCACGCCCAGCGCCCAGCCACATTGCCCAGCTAGATATTAGCCCTCCGATGGCCATTGCCGATCCAATCTCGACCGCCGTTCAAGTCCACTCCCCGCCGCGCAGTGGCCCTTTTGTCGTGTGCAAGCGGGTCGTCCAGGCGTCGTTCCTGCTGCTGACCCTGCCGCGACTGGTTATTTACTGGATCGCCAACGCGGCGGTCGGCAGCCGGGCGTTTGGGGCGGCGAGCGAGTCGATCGCTCGGATTCCAGGAATGCGGGGGGTCTTTTCGCGGCAAGCATTTTATCGAGCGACCTTGTCCCACTGCGGGCAAGACGTCAGTTTCGGCTGGATGAGCGCGTTCTCCATGGTTGAGGCCCGCGTGGGCGACCGCGTGTACATCGGGCGGTTTTGTTCGCTCGGTTTTGCGGACTTGGAGGATGAGGTGATGCTGGCCGATGGCGTGCAAGTCCTGAGCGGCGGCCGCGAACACACGCGCGACGATGCGGCAACGCCGATGCAGGCGCAGCGGCAAGCGTATCAACAGGTGCGCATCGGCCGCGGCAGTTGGATCGGCGCCGGGGCGGTGGTAATGGCCGACGTCGGCCGGCACTGCATCGTTGGCGCCGGAGCGGTGGTCAACAAACCGTTGCCCGACTACACCGTCGCGGTCGGCGTTCCGGCGCAGGTGGTGAAGACGCTCTCCCCATCGCAGCCCGCAGGCTCCCTTTGAATCGTTGTCGGAGACTCCCCGCCATGCTTGCTCCTGAACTTACGCGGCCGGACGTGCGGGTCGTTTCCGGCCAGGCGGCGCTCGCGTCGCTGCCCGAATGGACCCGCTTTTGGCAATCGCTTCCACCGGGACCGATCGGGGCGGATCCCCGCTGGCTGGCGGTCCTGGCCGAAGGACTTGGCCATCTCCCCTATGCGGTCGAGGCGCGGATCGAAGGGGAGCTGGCCGGCCTCTTGCCGCTGGCGCTGGTACGGGGGCCGCTGTTCGGGCGGTTTCTGGTGAGTCTGCCGTTCGTCAGCTCGTGCGGCGTATTGAGCGAGGACTCGCAACTGGCCGAGCCGCTCGTCGAGCGCGCCATCGAACTGGCCGACGAACTGCGGGTCAAACACTTGGAATTGCGCCATTCCTCGCCGCTGGAACATCCCGCGTTGACGCCGTCGGCAGCCAGCAAGGTGCTCATGCAACGATCGTTGCCGGATACTGCCCAGCGGCTCTGGAAGGATCTCGACTCGAAAGTTCGCAACCAGGTTCGCAAGGGAGAGAAGCAATCGTTTGTGGTCGAGTGGGGACGAGAGGATCTGCTGGCGTCGTTCTACGCGATCTTTTCGCGCAATATGCGTGACTTGGGGACGCCCGTCTTCGGTCGCCGGATGTTCTTGGCAATTCTGAAACATTTTAGCCCGGCTGCCGAGTTTTGCGTCGTCCACTTGAATTCGCAGCCGGTAGCCGCTGCCTTGCTCGTGCATGGCCGCGGCATCACGAAGGTGCCGTGCGCCAGCACGCTGCGGCAGTTCAACGCGACCAACGCCAATATGTTTTTGTACTGGCAGCTTCTCCAGCGGGCGATTGAGCGCGGCTCGGCGACGTTCGATTTCGGCCGAAGCACCGTGGGGAGCGGCACCGAGCGTTTCAAAGCCCAATGGGGAGCGGACGCGGCCCCTGCGGTTTGGCAATGCTATTACCGCTATTACCGCCGGCGATGCAAGGCCGATTTGCGCAAGGAATCGCCGCTGTTTGCAACGCTTACCCGGGCCTGGCGGTATCTGCCGCTACGCGTGGCCGAATTCGTCGGGCCCGCGATCGTCTGCGGCATTCCTTAGCAGCCCGTTGAAAAACTGCCGGGGCTAGCTACACTACGCCCAGGCTTGGAATTGTGGCAACCGGGAGGCTGGGCGATGGCGTTGGGCAAACGGCAGACGGAGCAGCAAGAGGTCTTGTTTGTCACGGCGGCGGAGCTGCCCAAATCGCCGG
>JBBDYF010000080.1:0-5964 GCA_040901775.1 Pirellulaceae bacterium
CCTGTTTGATCCTTCGCCGGGCGGCGGCGCCCAGTTCGATGCCCCGCGCCGGCTCCGCGAGCAGGGCAACAATTGCCGCCGCGAGTGCGGGGCAATCGCCCGGCGATACCAAAACGCCGTTTTCGCCCGCACTCAGCCACTCGCGATTGCCCGGCAGGTCGCTGGCAATCACCGGCTTGCCCGCCGCCAGCGCCTCGGCCAGCCTCAGCGTGGAGGCCTCGACCGTTGCCGGGTGCAGGAACAGGTCGGCTGCCTCGAGCAGTTCGTCCGTTTCGGCAAACGTGCCGGGCATCGAAATTCGCTGTCGCAGGTCGAGGTCGCCAATCAACTGGTACAGCAGCGATCGCTGCGGCCCATCCCCCACAAGCCACAGCCGCGCGGCGGGAAAGCGCGCCGCCACCGTTCTCCACGCTTTGACCAGCTCGACGAACCCCTGCTCCGGGACGAACCGGCCGCAGGCCAAGGCCACCGGCTGCGAAGGGCCGACTTGCAGATCGTGGTTCGCCCCGGCCAGCGATTCGCGGGCCGCCTCGCGCAACGTCGCATTGGCGAGCGGCGGCAACGGTATGCCGCGGGGAATCGTCACGACCCGCGCTGCCTCGTATCCGGCCCGCTGCAGTTCTCCTTCGATCGCGCGGCTGGTGGCGATCACGCGCCGCGCCTGGCGGCAGCGGCGAGCGATGCGGCCGCCAAAACGAGCCTGTTGCTGCCAGCAAACATCGCCGGAGGGGCCCGCCTGTTCGGCCTGTAGCACGACAGGAATCCGCGAATTGCCAAGTGTGCGCACGGCGGAGTAGGCTTCGTATCGCAGACTCGAAACGAGCACGGCATCCAACTCGTGCTGCCGCGATTGCAGCCATTTCGACAGGGCGTAGATATAGCGCAGGGCGCTCATCCCGCCGCGCGGTGCGGGCCGCAAACGCTCGACCGGAACCTCGCGAACGAGCACAATTTTCGGCCAGCCTCGTTGCCAGGTCGCCGTCACCACGGTCACTCGATTGTCCGCCAGGCGAAACTGTTCGATCAGCCGCAGCCAATGCATTTCCACATCGCCGGCGAGCGGCCAATAGCGGGGCGAAACCAAAGCCAGACGCAGCGGCACGGGGGACCTCAGGGGAGCGATGGGTCGGCAAGGTCGTGCGGCTCGAGCGCGGCGAGGTACGGCAGATTGCGAAAGGCGTCGTGGTAGTCCAGCCCGTAGCCGACGACGAAGACATCGGGAATTTCGAAGCCAATGTAGTCGGGCCGCAGCGCTACCTGCTGCTTGCCTTGTTTCAAAACGAGCACGGCCGAGCGGATCGAGCGCGGGCCGAGCCGCTCGAGCAAGGCGACCACTTCACTCAGCGTGTGCCCCGTATCGAAAATGTCGTCCACCAGCAGCACGTCGCGGCCAGCCACGTCGGGCAACATCTCGACGTTGATGGCCAGCGAGCCGCGCTCGGTTCCCTGGTAACTGCGGGCCTGAATCACGCCGACGCGCAGCGGGAGCTTCAGTTGGCGAATCAGATCGGCCAGAAAGATGATGCTGCCGGTCAGCACTGCAATGACGGTCAGCGGCCGGCCCGCTTCGCGCAGCTCGATCTGGGCCGCCAACTGCTCGATCGATTGGCGAATCTGCTCGGCGGTGACAAGGACTTTCACGGGAGGGGGCGAGACGCAGGGAACGGGGGCGGGGCTGGGAAATTCGACGGCGGGTGCTTTCTCAGGTTAGGTGCTTTCGCCGGTTAGTAGTGTACCCCTTCCTCCGACCTTCGGAACGCCACGCCAGGGCGCTCGCTACCGCACGACCTGATTCCCGGAACCCTACGCCAGGGCGCTGCCGACAGCTTCACCAGGGGTTGGAGGTGGGGGAGTGTGCGGGTATAACGAAGCGAACCAGTCCAAAATCCGAAATCCGAAATCTTAGCCCTCAGCCCCGAATTTTCATGCCCTCACTCCGCCGCTGCATCAACCAACTGACCGAACGCGAAGCGATCGACCAGGTGTTCCTGGTCGCCGACAAACAGTTGCGCGCCAACCGCAACGGCAACCTTTACCTGCAATTGCGGCTCTCCGACAAGACCGGCTCGCTGACCGGCATGATGTGGAACGCCACGGATAGCCACTTCGATTCTATCGAAAACGGCAACTTCCTCCGCGTGCAGGGGACAACCCAGATCCACAACGGAACGTTGCAAATGATCGTGACCCGGTTCGAGCCCGCCGATCCCCGGCATGTGGACGAAGCCGACTTTGTCACCGTCAGTTCCGAAGAGGTCGAGCGGCTTGCCGCCAGGCTCAAGGAACTGCTCCGCAGCGTGCAGAACGTGCATTTGCGCAGCCTGGCGGAGTGCTTCTTGAGCGACGAAGCGTTCGTGGCCAAGTTCACAGCCGCCCCGGCGGGGATCAAAAACCACCACGCCTACCGCGGCGGGCTATTGGCGCACGTCGTCAGCCTGATGGAAGTTTGCCGCGTCGTCGCGCCGCTCTATCCCGAGCTCGACCTGGACATGCTGCTGCTCGGGGCCTTCCTGCACGACGCCAGCAAGATCGACGAACTGGTGTACGAGAAGGAAATGGCCTACAGCGACGAGGGGCAACTGATCGGCCACATCGTCATGGCGGTCGGCCTGGTCGAGGCGAAAGCGATCGAGGCCCAGCGGCGCAGCGGCGAAAATTTCCCCCGCGAGCTGCTGCTGCGGCTCAAGCACCTCATCGTCAGCCACCACGGCGAGTACGAGTTCGGCAGCCCCAAGCTGCCGATGACTCTCGAAGCGATCGCCCTGCACCTGTTGGACAACCTGGACGCCAAGATGTACAGCGTCGGCCAGATTCTGAAGGAAGACGTAAACAGCGAAAGCCCCTGGACCAGCTTCAACCAGGCGCTGGGAAGGAAGTTTTTCAAAGGCTCTGCACTGTAAGAACTCGTGACGAGGTACCAATGCGTTCGTCAGGAGGAACCCAAAGATGACCGGTTATACCGAGATTTCAAGTGCGGCGCTCGTCTTGCCCGAAAGCGAGCGAACCGAACAGATGGACGCTCTGGTGCTCTCGTTGCCAGCCGAAACCAGACCGCCGAATACAACGTCAGCCCGGCCACGATCAAGTGGGACGCCAAGTTCGCCACCGCCGACGATCCCCTGGCACCAACGTCGGCTCCGTCGTCCGCCTGACTGGCAGTCCGATGCTCTTGACCCGCCCGCTGAACACTTGTCGGCGTTTTCGTGTGCCATAGAACCGGCCTAGCGCCACCGCCTTTGCTCCATCAGCCAACGAAAAAAGCCTTGTCGCAACCGACGACTGGCGGCAGGCCTGGGACGCGGCCGAGCCGATCCTGCCCGACCAGCGTCAGCGGCTCGCCTTTCTGGAGGAAGCGGCCCGCCAGGTTTACTCCCTGCTCTATTGCGACGAGCATTGGGCGGTCATCGCGGCCCTGGCCGACCACCTGCTGGCCCACGAAACGCTGGAGCGGGACGAGATTCAAGAAGTGCTGGCGGCTTGTCGCAATGAACTAGCACTGATGGAATCCTCATCGTCGGATTCACCTGCCTAATTCCTTCAGGCGGTGGTCAAATGCTGGCTCGTCTGCCGTCGGAGCGGTAAACTGTCGCCATCTCACCCCACCAGGGGGAAAGCCGCACTAGACTTTCCACCAGGTCGGCAT
This sequence comes from Pirellulaceae bacterium, assembly GCA_040901775.1. Taxonomy (GTDB): domain Bacteria; phylum Planctomycetota; class Planctomycetia; order Pirellulales; family Pirellulaceae; genus CAYLLN01. Next base: position 3,644 of record JBBDYF010000080.1, read on the forward strand.
GTGTCAGCAAGTCAGCCCGGAATACTTAAGAAGTGGCGACATCGAGCGCCTGGGAAAGTCGCGCCGCTGGGCCAATGTCGTCCTGCATGGCCGTGTCGCCCGCTGGATCGAAATCGCCACGAATGGCCGCCCGGCGGTGTGCCTTCGCCGCGGCAAATTGCGCGTGGCACTCGGCGGCGAGCGCCGGTTGGCCAAGCCGGCGATAGACGTGGCGGAGCACATCGTACGGGCCTTCGTACCAGCCGGGCAAATGCCGGAAGCCGATCCGCCGCTCGGCCGTTCGCCTTCCCGCGAAATGGCCCAACTCGATCGCCCTCCGCGACCAATGGATCGCCTGCTGTAGCTGGCCCGCCCGATAGCATGCAAAACCAGCCAGCCAGGCCAGTTCGGGCGATTCCGCCTGCCGGGCGAGGCCCAGGGCGCAAAGTTGCAGGGCCTCTTCGTGCTGGCCCAGTTGCAGGGCGCAGGTGGCGGCTTTGTAACACGCCCAGGCCGCTTGTTCGGACCAGCCGGTGCGGATCTCGGCGCAGCGGCGGAAGGCGGCCAGCGCCTCGCGCGGCTGGCCCAGCCCCTCGTGCGTCTGGCCCAGGTAATACCACCAGCGGGGCTCGGTCGGCTGGTCGCGCGTCTCTTCCAGCAGCACCCCCAGGTCGCGAACTAGCTTGGCCCGAAACTGCTTGGGCGTTTTCGATAGCTCCCACACCGTAACGCCCGCCAGGTTTGCCCGCTCCCCCTGGCGCGCCCCGACCAGGCACTCGTGCGTCCGGCCCGACCAATGTAGTCCGCTCGCTCCTGAGCCGTGGGGCAGGCATCTTGCCTGCCATGCTTCTCCCGCTTCTGCTGAATGAGTGCCGGGGGAGCCCGCGACCACTGGTCGCGGCTTTGTTATTCCCTCCACTCTTATGAACCGCTCCTTCGAGTACGACCCATCCCGAACGCTCACCAGCCATGCCCGGACTCGCGGGTCGGCCTCCAACCGCGCGCGCAACTCCTCGCGCGAGGCGATGCCGGAAAACTCCAGCCGCTCGTCGGTATCGAGCGTCAAGGCCCACCGCGCCCCGTGGCGGGCCGCCGCGCCCAAGGCAAAGTTTCTGGCCGCCGCAAAGTCGTTTCGCCAGGCAAACGGCTCGACGATCAGCCGCTCGCCCGCCAGTTCCTCGGCAATTCGGCGGGTGCCGTCGGTAATGCCGGTATCGACGAGCAGCACCGCATCGACCCACTGCCGCGCGCTGCGGATCGCATCGCCAATCAGCGCTTCGCAATTGCCGGCCAGGATGGTGGCGATCAGGTGAGGCATGGGAAGCGGCTCCTGCGTCTATGTCGCGCCGCGGCTGCGTCGCCGCAGCCAAGCTTCGCGGATCAGCGCCGTGTAGCCAATCGTGGCCGAAACGAGGACCGGCAGCAGCGCGGCCCGTTCCCAGCCGACCTCGTGGGGACGCGGATAGATCGCCAGATAGGCAGCCAAAAAGGTGACGCCGACCAGCAGAGTTTGCAGCGAAACCTGAGGTTTGCCCGTCACGACAAAGCGCGAGCGCCTGGCGGCGGCAGCCGTGCCCACGAGCAGCACGGTCCACGTTAGCAAGGCCACGATGATTCTTGGCCACGAATGCAACCTGTGCATTCTGACGTACCAAAAACCGTGGGCATCGTCCACAGGCCACCTTGAACTTGCGGGCAAATGCAAAGGCACATCACCAGGTGGATAAAACTTGCGTGGCCACTCTGGCCAGTCCAAAGCGCTGTCGCGTATAAAGAACACCACGGGCCATCCGTAACGCCAGGAAAACGCTCCCGGCGCACGCCTGTCGGGCTCGGGACCATTGTAGCGCGGCACGCCGACGACATTCGCAAACATCAGTGGCGCAAGTGCCAACACGAGCACTGCCAGCAGCCGGCGACTTCGCAAGTGATGTCTCTCGTTGCTCACGCACAAGTGGCGGTCAATCGACTGTCAGTCGCCGTCACGGGGCAGCCTGGTAGGTTATGCTTTAGCATAACGTATTTGAAAGTTAATGAGGAGTTATGCTGAAGCATAACCTACGGGACTACACATAGCTTTCATCGGCGCGGTCTCCTACGGATTGTTTCCCAATGGCAAATCCCCGGGCCCGATCACATTGTCGCCCCCACCCCCTGCCGCAAACCGTTTCCATTTTAGGTCCATGCCCAGCCAGCCAACGGAGACCCGACTATGCCAAGCTTCCTTGTCAGAGCACTGAGAGCCATCAACGTAGCCTGGTAAGTTATGCTTTAGCATAACTCCTCAACAACTTCTAAATACGTTATGCTAAAGCATAACCTACGGGACTGTGACCAAGCAC
>JBBDYF010000081.1:0-5900 GCA_040901775.1 Pirellulaceae bacterium
AGGTCGGAGGTTGGAGGTCGGAGGTTGCCAAGTATTCCGAGTCCCGAACCCCGAGTCCCCCGCACTTCTACAACAGCGCCGTCGTCTCGGGAAAACCGAACATCAAGTTAAAATTTTGCACCGCCGCGCCGGCCGCCCCTTTGATCAGGTTGTCTTCGGCGCTAATCAGCAGCAGGCGGCCACGAACGACGCGGGCCGTGATGTCGATAAAATTCGTGTGCGCCGTGTCCTTGGTTCCCGGCAGGTGATCGACGATCCGGACGAACGGTTGGCCGGCGTAGAATTCTCGCAGGACAGTCAGCACTTCCTGCTCGGTAATGGGGCGCGTCGGCTTCGCGTAGCAGACGCTCAAAATGCCGCGATCCATCGGCACCAAATGCGGCGTGAAAATCACTTGCACCGTCTTGCCAGTTGCTCGGCCCAAAATCTGTTCGATCTCCGGCTGATGGCGATGTTTGCCCACCGCATAGGCCGAGATGCTTTCGTTGCACTCGGGAAAGTGCGTGTTGAGCTTGGGAGTTCGTCCCGCGCCGCTGGCGCCGCTTTTACTATCGACGATGATGTCGTCCGGCTCGATCAGGCCCCCCTTTAACAGCGGCGCCAGCGGCAGAATGGCCGACGTCGGATAGCAGCCCGGGTTGGCCACCAGCGGGGCGGCGACGATTTGCGAGCGGAACAGTTCCGGCAAGCCATACGGCGTGCTCCCCAGCCGCTGGGGATCGGGATGCTCGTGCTCGTACCACTGGCGGTAGGTGGCGGCATCGTCCAATCGGTAGTCGGCCGAAAAATCGATCACCCGCACACCACGGGTGAGCAGCTCTTTGGCCGATTCCGCAGAAGCGGCGTGCGGCAGGCAGAGAAAGGCGCAGTCGCAGCGCTGGGCGACGATCTCCGGCGCGGCATCCTCCAGGCACAAATCGAGTCGCCCGCCAAGCGAGGGATGGATGTTCGCCAGGGGGAGCCGCCCTTCCTGCCGGCTGGTGACCAGCGTAATCTGCGCGTGCGGGTGCCGCAGCAACAGCTTGATCGATTCCAGGGCGGTGTAGCCGGTCGCGCCCAAAATGGCGATGCGAATCATGGCGAGTGTTCAAAAAAGTGCGGAGAAGGGCAAGGGTTCTGGCCTAGGACGCGGCTGGGGTGAAGAAGGTTCGCCGCGCCGGCGTCACGTAGTCTCGTCAATATAAAACCGGGCGGCGAAACGCAACAGCCGCCGGTTACCCGCGCTCGACCAATGCGGCCAACTCCGCCAGGATCAGGCTGGTGGCCCCCCAGACTTGCTTGCCGGCGATGAAAAAATGGGGAGCTCGAAAGGCGAGCTCGCGGCGGCGAACCAGGTGGCTGCCGCGATAGGCCCGGTCGATCAATTGCGCCAGCGGCACCTCGACCACTTCGGCTACCTCGGCGGGGTTTGGTTGATAGGCCAACGGCTCGCGACTGACCGCCACCAGCGGCGTGACCTCAAAATTGCTGATGAATACGAACACCGGCGACAGCGAGCCGACGATTTCGAGCTGGGCGGTTGGGATCCCCAGCTCTTCCTCGAACTCGCGGAGGGCTGTTTGGGCCGGCGTTTCGTCCAACTCCATCATGCCGCCAGGCAACGAAACCTGCCCCGCGTGGGCCTTCATCGTGGTCGGACGCAACATGCAGGGGATCGACCAGCCGCTGGGCGTGCGGACCAGCGCCAGCAGCACGGCCGCCAGCCGCGCGTTGGCAGGCACCGGCCCGTGATGGCGACCGTAGGCCAGCTCCGGGGCCATGCTCCGGCTGCTCGCTCGGCCGGGAAGCCCGCGCGACAGGCGCCCGCGCAACACCTCTGCCAGTTCGGAGGGCGCGAGAGCGTCGAAGATCATAAACCCTCCCGGCTGGCTGCTTCTGGGGAGCCCAAGAGCAGAGGGACGCGGAACACCTCAAACGCCGGATTCTCCTCCTGAAAGGGCGGATAGACGCGCGGCAATGCAATCCGCCGCGAACTGCGCGTTCGGTCGATCACCACATACTGGCAATCGTACTTGCGGGCCAGGTCGATCAGTTCCCGGTCGGTAAACGCCGCCAGACCCTCTTGCCAATGATGGGCGCTGCGAGGGTACAGGTCGTTCAGGGCTTGCTTCCAGGCAACGATGCTCGGTGCGTCTTGCGGAATGTCTTTCCAGGTCGCCACTTCGGCCCGGCCCGCATACCACTTGAAGGTTTGCTGGCGGCGCGGCGTCAGGAATTTGGCGTCCGGCGACGTGTTTTCCGCGATCCACCGGCAAGCGTCTTGCCAATGCACCAGCCACTCCTCGGCAGTGAGCAGGTGGTCGCTGCCGGGCAAAGGTTGAAACATCCGGCTGATCGGTCTCGGCTCGTCGAGCCACCAGCGGGGGCGAGAATCGGCGGTCGGCCGTTGCTGAATGACCGAACCCGGCACGCGCACCTGGGCCCGCCAATAGCACACGTCGGCCAGGTTCGCGCCGGCCGCGAGAATTGCGCCGACCAGCAGCCAGTTGCCAAGCCGCGGCCGCGCGGACAGCACGCGGAAGATTCCCAGGCTGGCGGCCAGGGCCACGCCGCAAGGGAGCATGGCGTCGTCCAGCCGGAACCAGTAGAGCCGCAACAGGGGCGCGGCGGCTCGCTGGTACTCTTCGCGGGTTTGACCCAGCCAATGAGCCCGCGCGACAAAGGCCTGATCGATCGCAATGCCCGCCAGCGCGATCAGCGCCGCGCCGCACAGCACCGCGGCCAATCGCCGCAGCCGGAGTTCGTCGCGCATTCGCCAGACTAAGAGCGCAAAGCATCCCAGCAGCAGCAAGTGGCGGAGGATGTACCACGTTCCGAAAGAGTGAAACACCAGGTGGTGCGAAAGCCGGTCGAAGACATAAATCCTGGCTGCCTCGCGCGAAACATCTGGCTCGACCCCCTGCATCAAGCTCAGCGTGGGCGCCAGTCCCGGCAGTGCGAGCAGCAGCGCGACGATTGCCGCGGGCAACAGCGCGGCCACTGGCCGTGACTGCGGACAAAGCAGCCAGGCAATCGCGAGCGCGATCGCCGTCCAGCCGCCGACCAGAACGTGAAAAGCCCCGGCCGCGCCCGTCCACAATAGAGCCGCTCCCCAGCGATTCTGAACAACCGCCGCGAGCGCCAAAAACACGAAGGCGTAGGCGATCGTCTTGGCCTCGAAGCCCCCCACCGCCAACTCGCGGGCCCAATTGAAATTGCGCGCCAACAGCAGCATCAATCCCGCCGAGAGCAACGACCAGAGCGGTCGCGGAATCATCGCAAAGCTGAGCCGCCGCCACGACCAGGCGAGCAGCCCCCAGGTGACGCCCCGGCCAATCCAGGCGCAAGCCTCGAGCGACAGCCAGCGCGTCAGCCAGCCAAAGGTCCAATAGTAAGTGAGGTGTGCGTCTTGCGAATCGAGGAACAAATCGCCCGGACACCAGGCGGGGTTCCAGTAGTGCTTGGCCTTCACCAGGTAGTGCGATTCGCCCGCGTCGGGGGGCGGCGAGCCCGCGAACAGAAAGAAGATCAGCAGCAGCCAGACTACCTCAACCGCCAGCCAACCCCAGCCGTTCCGCTGGTCGGACGGTTGGGACGGCGGCGGCTCGGCGGTGGTGGGCTTGCGACGTCGTTCCATGATGGCTTGAGTATAGTCTCCGTCCCAGGGCGGACCCTGGGACGGAGTATGCACAGGGCGGCGATCTCGCGGTGGCCGGACTGTGCCACTTGCCGCGCCGCGCGGGGTGGACCTATCATGCGGGCGTCTTGTTGCGACGAGCCGCCAGCTTGCCGCTATCCTATCTTCCGATCGACAAGCCAAGATTGCCCCACGACCATGACCCCCGGCCAGGAACTACGCGAACTGGTTGCCGAGGCGACCATCCAGGTACCGGGCGCTCCCAACGCGCTGGTCGCCCGATTGATCGAACGGTGCGGCTACGACGCGGTGTATCTGTCGGGGGCTGCGTTTTCGGCCGGAGTGCTGGGCCTGCCCGACGTGGGGTTGTTCACGCTGAGCGAACTGGCCCAGCAGGCGACATTCCTCACCCGCAGTTGCGGCCTGCCGCTGATCGTCGATGCCGACACCGGCTTCGGCGAGGCGCTCCATGTCGAACGGACGATCGTCGAGCTCGAAGCGGCTGGGGCGGCTGCGATTCAGCTCGAAGACCAGCAGCTTCCCAAGCGGTGCGGGCATCTGGCGGGCAAAACGCTCGTCGAGCCGCAAACCATGTGTGCCAAGCTCCGGGCCGCGGTGGCGGCCAAGAGCGATCCGAACCTGGTCATCATTGCCCGAACCGATGCCCGCGGTGTGACGAGCCTGGCCGATGCCATCGAGCGCGCTCAGCGCTACCTGGATGCCGGGGCCGATTGGATTTTTCCCGAAGCGCTAGAAACCAAGGACGAATTCGCGCAGTTCGCCCAGGCGGTCGATGCGCCGCTGGTGGCCAACATGACCGAGTTCGGCAAGAGTCCCCTGCTCACCTTGGAAGAACTGGCCGAGCTCGGCTATTCGGCCGTGCTCTACCCGGTCACCTTGTTGCGGGTGCTCATGAAAGCGAGCGAGGCGGCGCTGAACCTGCTGGCCGCCGACGGAACCCAGGCCGACCTGCTCGACATCATGCAGACGCGCGAGGAACTGTACGATCTGCTCGACTATCGCTACTTCGAAGAGCGCGACCGGGCCCATGCGGGCGACGAGTAGCGCCGGCGACGAATAACCACCACGAATGACGACGACGAATAAAAACATGCCTGAGACTTATTCACCCGGCCTCGAAGGGGTCGTCGCCGGCGAAACGGCCATCAGCACCGTCGCCACCGGCCTGACCTACCGCGGCTATGCAATCGAAGACCTGGCGACCAACTCGACCTACGAGGAAGTCGCCTACCTGCTGTTGCATGGCGAATTGCCCACCGCCGCACAGGCCGCCCCCTTTCGCCGGCGACTGGGGGCTGCGGCCGCCGTGCCCCCCGAGCTCATCGAAACGCTCCGCCGCATTCCCGCCGCGGCGCCGACGATGGATGTGCTCCGCACCGCGACCAGCCTGCTCGCCCATTGGGAAGCAGAGACCGATGCCGGCACGCACGACGGCAACCTCGCCAAGGCCGAGCGGCTGCTCGCCCAGTTGCCGGTCGTGGTCGCCGCGCGGCAGCGGCTCAAGAGCGGCCAAGAGCCGATCGCCGCCGATCCTGCGCTCACCTTGCCCGCCAACTTGTTGTGGATGCTGCGGGGCCAGCAGCCGAGCGAGCGCCAGGTGAAGGCGCTCGACGCCTCGTTCATTCTGTATGCCGAGCACGAGTTCAACGCCAGCACCTTTTCGGCCCGTTGCGTGGTCTCGACCCTGTCCGACCTGCACTCGGGAATCACCGCGGCCATCGGCGCGCTGAAGGGCCCGCTGCATGGCGGGGCGAACGAAGCGGCGATGAGCGTGCTCGAAGAGGTCGGCACCGCGGATCGGGCCGAAGCCTGGGTGCGAGATGCGTTCGCTAAGAAGCAAAAGATCATGGGCTTTGGCCACCGCGTTTATAAAGATGGCGATCCGCGGGCAATCTACTTGAAGCGGCTGACGGCCGAGGTCGCCGCCGAAACGGGCAACGACGAACTCGAACGCGCGGCCGACACGATCGAGCGCATCGTCCGCAGCGAGAAGGGAATCCCACCCAACGTCGATTGGCCCTGCGCCCGGCTGTATCACTATTTTGGCCTGCCGAAAGACCTGTACACGCCGCTGTTCGTCGTCGCCCGCGTCGTTGGCTGGTCGGCCCACATCATCGAACAGCTCGACAACAACCGAATCATGCGCCCCATGTCGATCTACACCGGCCCCGCCCCGCGCAAGTGGCAGCCGGTGGATCGGCGGGGATAATCAACACCAACCCGAAGCGTCAGCGAGGGACCATCAACACCAACCCGAAGCGTC
>JBBDYF010000082.1:0-5894 GCA_040901775.1 Pirellulaceae bacterium
TTTGGCCGCCCCGTTTAAGCGCTTCCCGCCGCCGGGCCTGATCGACCAGGATGCGCCGCATGGCTTCGGCCGCGGCGGCGAAAAAATGGCCTCGGCTGTCCCAGTGGGTCGCCTCAGGGGGCTCACGCCCCCCGCTCGCCAAAGGACGCACCAACCGGATGTATGCGTCGTGAACGAGGGCCGTCGCCTGCAACGTTTGGCCGGGCTTCTCCTGGTGCAGCTTGGCGGCTGCCAGCTTCCGCAATTCGTCGTACACGAGCGGCAGAAGTTGCTCGGCAGCGCGAGGATCGCCTTGGCTGGCCGCATCGAGGATCGAGGTGAACCTGCTCATCGAGGGGTAGCATAGACGTTTCCCTGTCCAACTTCCACTGTCGCGTGCGCAGGACGCATCTCCGCGACCTGCACGCCACCATCTTCCACTGCCCCTGGCATCGACCACACCCGTTTCACCGAAAAGTTCCGCGGCCTCAACGTGCGCCTCTCCGGTGCGGAAGAGGCGGACGTTGTGAAGGACATTCTGGCGTGAAGCGGACACCTGATCACCGCGCGCAGACCGAGCGCCGGAGCGGTGCCAGGCCGGTGAGTGTCCTTCTTCGCCGTTGGGACTCACCGGCCGCTTTTTCTAGTCGTGCGATCAGTCGTCGTTCAGAATCGTGCCGATGCCGCGGTTCTTGGCCAGCAGCGAATTGCTGCTATTGCCGAACAGGTCCAGGTAGAACGACTATTTGGCCTCACGGGTCATGTCCCCGTGACGGCGATGGTGGTCGTTTTCGTTCTCTCGCCGGGCCTGAAGGTCGGCGTGCCAGACCTGGCGGCATACTCGCCACCGGTCGTCGTGGCGGGACGCTATTCAGCGAGAATCCAATCCAGATCGCCGGCGAAAGCTTCGTCCTTCAGGTCAGTGGCCCGGTCCAAATTCTGGTCAAAGAAGAACCAGTCGAGCCCTTCGCTGCCGGTAAGCACGTCCGCGGAATTGTCATCGAACACGGTACGCTCGGTAGCCAAGGTTCCCACGGTGTCGTCCTTGGCCCACAGGAAGTAGTTGCCGTTGGCGCGATCGCCGGTTCCCGTGCCGCTGACGTTGCTGACACGCGTCTCATAATCGCGGGCCGAGGTCCACTCGGCCATGATAGCGCAGAGAGCATGCTGATGAGCGTCATAGGCGGTGGCGCCGGCGATCAGAATATCGTCGTCAGCGTTGCCCACAACGCGGTCGGCGCCGCCGCCGCCAATCAGAAGATCGCGACCGCTGCCGCCGACCAGCAGATCGTCGCCCTCGCCGCCCGACAGGATGTCGTGACCGCTGCCCCCCTTCAGGCGATCTTTGCCGGCATCGCCATAGAGCCAGGCCGACAAGCTGATGCTGCCGGCGACCTGTAAGTTGTCGTTGCCGGCCTGGCCAAAGGCCAGCAGGCGTCCGGTGGGCGAGAAAACCCCTAGCGACGACCCGTTGAGCTGGACCTCGATCTCTCCGGCGTTGGGACCGGGACCGAAGTGGATCTGATCGTCGCCGGTCGTGCCGCCCACGACCAGGGCCGTGGTCCCCGGATGGCACGGGTCATCCTGCAGCTCAAAGACGCTTACCGTGAGTGTCTGACTGCCCGTGCCTGCTCCGCCATCGTCATCGTTGACGATGAAATTGACCGTATACGATCCCGTTTCCATGGGCGTGAAGCTGAACGTCGAGCCGGAACCGCTCGCGACCAAAAAATTCGCGGCGTCTTGCACCTGCCAATTTTGCAGGTGCGTGTCCAGCGTTCCCGGATCGGTAAACGTGCCTGAGAAGCTGCGAATTTGTCCGCGGACACCGCTGGTCGGTCCCGCGACCGCCGCCGTCGGAGCGACGTTCGTGACATGGATGGTTCCTGTATCGGTGCTGGTCAGGCCGCAACTGTCCGTAACCCGAAGGGAGACCGTGACAGACGAAGGTCCGTCCAAGCCGCCGGCGGAGAAGGTCGGGGTCATGCCGGTCTCATCGCCACGGCCGGCGCCCGCGCCGGTCTCGCCGAAGTTATTATCGCCATCCAGGTCCCACTGGTAGGTCAGGGTCGTATTGGACTGGTTGGGGTCGGAACTTCCTGATGCACTGAGCTGAACGTTGCCTCCCTCGGTCACCGAGTAGGGACCGCCCGCATCTGCGGTCGGCGAGACATCAACGCCTTGGTAGCGCGCCACGGCGAAGTCATTGAGCCTGGTGCTGCCCTGGTAGCTGTAACCGGCGGCGACGATCTTGCCGTCCGCCTGCACCGCCACGCTGTGGGCCTGGTCGGTGAGACTGAAATCGGTGGTGACTTTGCCGTCACCGTCGAAGCCGGCATCCAGGGCGCCGTCGCTGTTGTAGCGCGCCAGGGCGAAGTCGTGACCGGTGGTGCTGCCCTGGTAACTGTAGCCGGCGACCACGATCTTCCCGTTCGCCTGCACCGCCATGCTCCGGGCGTGGTCTTCAAGGCTGCCGAAGTTGGTAGTGACTTTGCCGTCGCTGTCAAAGCTGGTGTCCAGCGTGCCGTCGCTGTTGTAGCGCGCCAGGGCGAAGTCGAGACCGGTGCTGGTGCTGCCCTGGTTGGTGTTGCCGGCGGCCACGATCTTGCCGTCCGCCTGTACCGCCACGCTGTGGGCGACGTCCGAGAGGCCGACGAAGTCGGTGGTGACTTTGCCGTCGTTGTGGAAGCCGGTGTCCAGGGTGCCGTCGCTGTTGTAGCGCGCCAGGGCGAAGTCGAAGTTGGAACCAGTGCTACCCCCCTGGTCACTCCGACCGGCGGCCACGATCTTGCCGTCCGCCTGCACCGCAATGCTGAAGACGACGTCAGTGGATCCGGCGAAGTCGGTGGTGACTTTGCCGTCGCCGTCGAAGCTGGTGTCCAGGGAGCCGTCGCTGTTGTAGCGGGCCAGGGCGTAATCGTCGGAGCCGCCCAGGTTGGTCCGGCTCGTGCCGGCGGCCACGATCTTGCCGTCCGCCTGCACCGCCACGCTCTGGGCGGTGTCAGATTTGCCGAAGTCGGTGGTGAGCCAGCCGTCGCCGTCGAAGCTGGTGTCCAGGGAGCCGTTGGTGTTGTAGCGGGCCAGGAAGAAGTCGTTACCGGCGCCCTGGTTGCTGTAGCCCACCACGATGATCTTGCCGTCGCCTTGCAAGGCCAATCCGGTGATCTGGTCCAGGCCCGGAAAGCTATTCCGCACCTGGCCGTCGCCGTCGAAGCTGCTGTCCAGGGTCCCGTTGGCGTTGTAACGGGCCAGGGCGGCCTGGAAAGGGTCGGTGCCGGTCCGTGAGTTGCCGGCCACGACGATCTTGCCGTCCGCCTGCTGGATGGCCACCTGACGGCCAAAGTCATCACTCGAAGCAAAGTCGGTGAGGACCTTGCCGCCCGTGCCAAAGTTTGGATCCAAAGTTCCCGCGGCCAGGTGAGGGCTAGAGGTGGCGAGACCGATGAGTTTCGAGACGAACATATCGTGGGTCCCGGAATGCGTGAGCGCACTGGTTCCCGCGCCGGGGTCGAAATCCGCCGTGCCGGCGAACGACCCCGTCGTGTACACGTTAGCGGAGCCATCCACCGCGATGGCGCGACCTACGTCGATCGATGTCCCGCCGAGCTGGCGGGCATCGACGAAGTTGCCGGCACTGTCCAGCTTGGAGATGAAGATGTCACGGTCCCCGAAACTCGTCAGGTTGCTGGTGCATGGGCCAGGGTCGAAATCGGCGGTCTCATTGAAAAATCCCGTCGTATAGATATTGCCCGAGCCATCCAGCGCGATGCGAGAGCCTGCGTTTCCCAAGCCGCCGAAATGGCGGGCCCAAACAAGATTGCCGGCATTGTCCAATTTGGAAACCAAGGTATTGACGCCCAAGGTCACCGGGCCTGAGGCCGTCGTGTACACGTTGCCATTGGCATCCACCTCAATGTCGCCGGTGGCGATGTGCGGCGTCCCGCGGAGCTGGCGGGCATAGACGAAATTGCCGCCACTGTCCAACTTTGACACAAAGATTTGATGGTCGTGGGACGTGGTCAGGTTACTGGTCGCCGCACCGGGATCGAAATCGACCGTGCCCTCGAAGAAGCCGATTGTGTAGACATTGCCCGAGCCATCCACTGCGAGGTTGTAGCTTCTGTCTTCCAGAGCTCCACCGATCCCCCGGGCCCAGACGAAGTTGCCGGCATTATCGAGCTTCGAGACGAAGAAGTCGTTGGCCCCGGAACTCGTCAGGTTGCTGGTCCCAGTCCCAGGGTCAAAATCTGCCGTCCCGCGGAAGTAACCGGTCGTATAAACGTTGCCCGCGTCATCTAATTCGATGCCCAGACCCACGTCGGCTTCCGGGCCGCTGAATTGCCGCGCCCAGACGAAATTGCCGGCACTGTCGAGCTTGGAGACGAAGACGTCGTTCCCAGAACTCGTCAGGTTGCTGGTCCCATCGCCGGGGTCGAAATCCACTGTGCCTACGAAATGCCCCGTTGTATAGACGTTGCCCGAGCCATCCACCGCGATGCCAGTGCCCCGGGTGTCTGATCCGTTGGCAAACTGGCGGGCCCAGATCAGAGCTCCCGTGGTCGCCGAATACTTAGCCACCAAGGCGTCCGCAGACCCAGCCACGCTCAGCCTTGCGTCTCCGTCCCCAGGGTCCAAATCCGCCGATCCCCCCAAGTACCCCGTCACGTACAGGTAGTCGCTATCGGTAGCGACGGCTGTTCCGTTCTCGCCGGCGTTGGAATCAAATCCCAGGGCGAAGCCGAAGTCGCCAGTGAGGATTGCCAGGAGCGAGCGATCTTCCAGCATTTCCAGCCGAGGCCGTCGCGAAGCAAGCCGACGACGACTGGTTAGCGCAGACCGATTCTTCTTCGAGCGGATCAAGTACATGTGAAGTTTTCCCTTGGAAAGCCGGTCTGCGCTATAATGGAAAAGAGCCTGATCGGCGCGCAGACCGAGCGCCGGGGTTCTGCCGGCCGGTGAGGAGGTTGCTTGGCGGCACAGCCTCACCGGCCTTGTTTGTTTCACCAACTCAAAAACGAGACTTCAATCTTGTGGGGGCAATTTGATGCTCTCGAATGCATGGCAGTTGCGATGCGTTCAAATCCCTGCGCGGGCCTCCTCGTGGTCCTGAAGTTCTTTCCGCCACTTGTCGGCCTCTTCCTGCTTGCCCCAAGAGTCGTAGAGCTGCACCAGCCGCTCCAGCGCCTGGATCAAGTGGCCCTTGTTGGGGCCATGCGCTTGGCGATCGGACTGCTTCATCCCTTGGTAGCCATGTACTAAGTGCGGCTCCGCCTCGGCATAGCGTCCCTGGCCAAGCAGGCTGCCGCCGAGCAGGCTCTCGGCATGGAACCGCAGCCAGCCCCAGCCGTCGGGCAGCGTTGTCTTCTCCCGGATTGCCAGGCACTCGCGCAGCAGCGGTTCCGCCTCGGTGTGCCTTTTCTGAATCAACAGATTGCGGCCCAAATGGGCGAGCGATTCGGCAATGCTGAGATGTTCCGGCACCAGGTTTTTCCTCTGGACGGCCAGGATGTCGCGGGAAATTGCTTCCCACCGAGGAAAATCCTTGGCGTTGTAGTACCCGTTGGCCAGCTCCCGCATAACTGTGAAGAGCTTTGCGTGGTCCGAAGGCAGCTTCGCCTTTGGGAGCTTCAGCGTCTCTTCGAGCAGCCTGACCGCCTCGTGTGAGGCCTCCTCGGCCTCCTCGTAGCGCTGGTTTGCTGCGAGGAAGTTGCTGAGCAGGCGATATGTGCGCGCCAGCGCGTAGCGGAACTCGAACGGGGCGGAGGATTGGGCGGCCAGTTTCTCCCACAGCAATAAGGCCTGGCGGTAGTGGGTCTCTACTTCGTCTGTACGGCCAGCGGCGGTGAAGAGCTTGACAAGTCGCGATTCCGTCTCGATCAAGCGATCGAAAAAGTGGCGGGGGGGCTCAACTGCTG
>JBBDYF010000083.1:0-37114 GCA_040901775.1 Pirellulaceae bacterium
GTGCTTTGTCACAGCTTGATTTTAGGGTTGGGTGCCACGTCCCACGCTTGCGTGGGCGTGTTCCCGCCGCGGCTCACACGCCTACAGCAGGCTCTCGAGCAAGAGCCGCAGCTTCCGTAGCTCGCCGACATGATCGACGCCCGCCATCTCGGTGATGTTCACCGTGAAGGCCCGGTTGTACTTGAGCTTTTGCAATTGCGTCATCAGCCGGCCGTATTCAATGTCTCCCTGGCCGACGCGCACCTGGAGCGCTTTTTTGTTCGTGTCGCGCAGGTGAACGTGATAGACGTACTTCATCAGCTTGTCGATGCTGCGGCCTTGATACGGGCCGAAGATGTAGTGGCTGGGATCGAACGTCAGGCCCAGCCCTTTCACGTTGTCGCACAGCACGGTGACCGTATCGGGATCCTCCGACAAGCGGCCGACCTGGCTTTTGATACCCACCCGCACCCCGTGCAGCGTGGCGATATCGACCAGTCGCCGCAGGTGCTCAACCTCTTGGTTGAAGGGGGTTCCCAATTCGGCGGACGGAACCGTGAGCGTTACCACCTTGGCCCCTTTGGCCATCTTGCAAACGGCGGTGAATTGTGCGTAGTGTTCTTCGTTTTGGGCGGTTATCCGCACGTCGAAGGCCACCACGTCTAGCCGCCGCGTATTGCGGCAGAGGGCCACCGCTTTTTCAACGTCGGCGGCGATCTGCGAGGGCTTGAACTGGTCGGCGTCTTCGAATAGAGCCAATTCGACGTTCGTATATTCCAAATCCGCCAGCCGTTCAATTGCCGCGGAAAGCGACAGATCCAGAAAACATTCGGTAGTAGCCGCGACAAGCACCGTAACACTCCTTTGCAGAAAACCATTCCGCGAAAGCTGATTCCGCGAAGCACCATCCCTGGCCAGACAAGCGGGGCACTCTGCTAGCAGACATCCCCTTCCGGCCAAAGGGTTACTGTAGCGTTGCGCGGCGCATTCAGGCAACAGCAGGGCCGCGGGCAACCACCACGGCTTGAGACTCGTAACCTAGAATGGACCTGTGGCGGCGCTCGCCACGACCAGACCAGTTCGGAGAACGCCCCCATGCCTACGTCCCCCGCTCCCGCCTCGCCGTCGCCGCAACCGCAGACAAACCAGCAGCCGGCCAATCCGCCGCCGCAGGTCATCCTCTATCAGCGGGGCGCATTTTCGCGCTTCTGGGGCTGGCTCGGCTGGGCCGGCCTGGCGATCTGCCTGGTGGTCCTGTTGGGGCAATGGATCTCGCTGTACGACTATTTCGACAACAGCGGCGGCATCACCGAAAAGTACGTGCAGGGAAAGGAGTTCGCCCAGGACAAAGTGGCCGTGTTGTCGATCGAAGGGGTCATCATGGAGGGAGACGGCTTCGTCAAACGGCAGATCGACCGGATTCGCGACGACGAGAACGTGAAGGCGATCGTCGTGCGGGTCGATTCTCCCGGCGGCACCGTGACCGGCTCCGACTACATCTATCACCACCTGACCCGGTTGCGGAAGGAAAAGCAGGTGCCGATGGTGGTCAGCATGGGGAGTATCGCCGCCAGCGGAGGATACTACGTGTCGATGGCGGTGGGGGACCAGAAAGACGCGATCTACGCCGAGCCGACCACCACGACCGGCTCGATCGGCGTGATCATTCCGCACTACGATGTGAGCGGACTGTTGGCCCGCTACGACGTGAAGGACGACTCGATCGCCAGCCACGAGCGCAAGCAGATGCTGGCCATGACTCGCCCGATTCCTCCCGAACATCGCGAGATCATCCAGCAGCACGTCAACGCGATGTTCGAGCGTTTTAAGACGATCATCAAAGAGGGGCGGCCCGCTTTCCGCAAAGATCCCGAGGCGCTCGAAAAGCTGGCCACCGGCGAGGTCTTCACCACCGACCAGGCGCTCGAATCGAAGTTGATCGACAAGATCGGCTTTATCGAAGAGGCCATCGCCCGGGCGCACGAACTGGCCGGGCTCGACGCGAAAAATACCCGCGTCGTCGAGTACAACCGGCCGGCTGCCCTGATCGACTTCTACGGCGTGGCCGACGCCCGGCAAGCGGCCGGAATGGACCTGGCCCAGCTATTGGACCTGTCGGCTCCTCGCGGCTGGTACTTGGCCACCTCGCTGCCGGCGATCGTGGCCAGCCCCCGCGCGGACTAAACGGCGGGTGTCGGGGGCAAGCGCACGCGAACCGAGAAACTCGATGCGATAGCCCGACAGCGAGGACTTGTGCGCTCCGGACAGCCGATCGTCAGCCCAGTTCGTTGGTCATTAGGATTTCGTCATTCGTCATTCGTTTACGCCGCCGGCTTCTCATATTTCTTATCCGCCGGCACAGCCTCGAACAGCATGTCGATTAGCTTTTCGCTATTGAGGCCGTTGGCCTGGGCCGCGTAGTTGCCGGCAATCCGGTGCCGCAAGGCCGGCTTGGCGATCGCCTGCACGTCGGCCACCGTCGCGTGGTAGCGGCCGTAGAGAATGGCCCGCGCCTTGGCGCAGGTCACCAGCGTCAACACGCCGCGCGGGCCGGCCCCCCAGCTAATCCACTTGTTGACGAACTCCGGGGCCTCTTTGCTGCCAGGACGCGTCGCGCGGACCAGCGCCCAGGCATAGCCCAGCACCTGGTCGCTGACGGGGACGCGGGTCACCAGCTTTTGCATTTCCAAAATCTCGTCGCCCGAGAGAACCGGCTGAATCTCGCCGAGTTGGCCGGTCGTCACCCGGCGGGCCACCTCCCACTCTTCGGCGGCGCTGGGATAATCGACCTTGATGTAGAGCAGGAAACGGTCGAGCTGCGCTTCGGGCAGCGGGTAGGTTCCTTCCTGTTCGAGCGGGTTCTGCGTTGCCAGCACGAAAAACGGCGCGGGAAGCATGTGCATCTTGCCGCCGGCGCTCACCTGCCGCTCTTGCATCGCTTCGAGCATGGCGGCTTGCGTTTTTGGGGGGGTCCGGTTGATTTCGTCCGCCAGCAGCATATTGGCAAAGACCGGGCCGGGCAAAAAACGATAGGCCCGCTGGTGCGTTTCAGGATCTTCCTGAATCACCTCGGTGCCGGTCACGTCGCTGGGCATCAGGTCGGGGGTGAACTGAATCCGCTTGAACGTCAAATGCAAGCTTTTGGCCAGCGAGCTGATGAGCAGCGTCTTGGCCAGGCCGGGCACCCCTTCGAGCAGGGCGTGGCCCCGGCCGAACATGGCGACCAGCACCTGTTCAATCACTTCGCTTTGGCCCACGATCACTTTGGAAAGTTCGTCGCGCAGGCGGTTATAGGCCCGTTCGCACCGCTGCACGGCAGCCACGTCGTCGGGGTGGGTCTTGTCGGTCATGGAAAGCTCCGAAATCTTCGCGATTACAATAGCCGTGACCTAACAGGTCCCGGAATGCACCGGGAGATGTTAGCTCCCGGCTATCTGGTTGATAAGAATCAATCCACACTTTCAAAATACCGCCGCAGCCGCTCTTCGTAGCCGCGGGGGGCTTTGCCGCGGGCCTTCGATTGGATCGCGCTCTTCAGCGACGGCGGCAGCTTGGCAAACCACGGCTCACCTTGCAGCCCCTCGCCCGCGGCGTCCGAATCGCCGCCGGCGATCTCGCCCCGGCTGTCGGCCTCGGCCGTTGCCGCCGGCTGCGCTTCGCCCGGCGGCACTTTCTGGTTGTCGGCCGATTCTCCCGCCTTGGCAGCGCCCCCTTGGCTGGCGGTCGAGCTCGCTTCGCCCCCCATTGGCTTTTCCGATTTTCCCTGGCCCTGGCCTTGTCCCTGCCCTTCGCCTTGACCCGCTCCCGCAGCCATTGCTGCGGCGGCGGCGGCGTTAGCTTGTGAACCGGCAATCTGTTGAGCCGTTACGTTCGGCGAAGAAGGAACCAGTCCCGTTCCGAGGGCCGAAGGCTGTCCCCCCGGCTTGCCTTGGCCCTGCCCTTCGCCCATCGGTTGTCCCTCGCCCATCGGCTCGCCGGCGACCATCGGCCCCGCTTTGCCGGTGGGATCCCCCTTTCCGCCCGGCTCGCCCTCGTCCGTGGGGGTCGCTTCGCTGGCCATAGGCATCAGCCGCGAGGCCGCTTCCAGGCCTTCGCGGATCGGCTGGTTCGCCACCTCCTGCTGGCCGGAAATCTCGGCCGCTCCTTCACCCGTCGCTTGCTGCGCCATGGCAAACTGCTGCTGGGCTTGCTGCAAATCCTGAGCGGCTGCTACTTGCCCGGCGGTCGGCTGGCCCTCGGCCATTGGCTCGGCGAGAGTTTGAGCCGCTGCGGCGATTTCGTCGCGGGCTGCCTGCTGATCCTGGGCCAGCGCGGCCAGTGCTTCAGCCAGATCGCGGTCGCGGCGAAGCTGCTGCTCGCGAGCGGCCAGGTTGGCGGTGGCCCGCTGCATGTTCCGCTCGACCTGCTCGACCTGCTCGCCGGCGGCCGCGGCCTGGCCCGGATCGGCCGCCGCTTGGGCACCTTCTTCGGCCGCTTCTTGAGCCTGGGCGAGGGCCGCCGCCGCGCCGGGATCGACCTGGGCCGCCTGCTCGGTCAGCGCGGCGGCTTGCCGTGCCTTTTCGGCTAGCGCCTCGGCCTGCTGTTTGGCCAGAGCAGCCAGCGCCCGATCGATCTTTTCGGCAGCCTCGGCGAGCGCCTCGCCAGTCATTTTTTGGGGGCCCCGCGCTTCCGCCGGTTGCTTGGCGGCCAAGCCTTCCTCGGCCAGGTTCGATTGCTCCTGAGCCTCGTCGAGCGCTGCGGCCGCTTCTTGGGCCGCTTGCTTGACCGGCTCGCCAGCCGCGGAGGCCGCTTCCTGGGCAAGCGCCTGCGCCTCGCGCGCCCGCGCGCCCGTCGCGGCTTGAGCCGTGGGATCGGGCTCGCCGGCCGGGGCCGCGGCTGCTGCCTTGGCCGCTTGCTCGGCAGCCTCTTGCGCCTTGGCCAGATTAGCGCGGGTTTGGGCGCGGGCAGCTTCCGCCTTCGCTGGATCGCCGCCGAGCGTTTCTTTAGCGGCGCTGGCGGCGCTGGCAGTTGCGGCTTTTAGCGGCTGGGCGACATCGGGCGGCGCTTGCTCGGCAACCTCGCCCGCCATGTCGGCCACTTCCTGCTGCTGCAATGCCGCTTCGAGCGGGTTGTTGGCCCGTCCCTTGGCCACGTCGGCGGCGGCCCGATCCGCCTCGGTTTGTTCGCGCACTGTTTGGGCGATCTGCTGGGCCAGCGATTTGGCCGCCGCTTCGGCCCCCTTGCCGGCCCCCTTGGCCTGCTCGGCCTGGGCCTCGCCCACCTTCTGTTTCGCCTGGGCAAGCTGAGCGATCGCTTCGGCCGGCGGGCCGGCTGGCTTGTCGCTTGCCTGCTGGACCGCGGCGCGAGCCGCTTCTGCCTGGGCGAGTTGCTCGCCGGCAATCTTTGCCAACTCCTGAGCCGCCTGGCCCGCCTCTTTGCGCAGCTCGGCGGCGGCGGCCGTCAAGCCCGCGGCTGCCCGCTCGGCGGCGGCGCTGGCCTTTTCGGCGGCCGGCTTGCTTGGCTCGCCGGGCGCGTCCCGCGCCGTTTTGAGCTGTTCGCTTGCCTCATCGACTATCGGTTTCGCCTGAGCGAGCAGTTGCGCCGCTTCGGGGGCGGTGTTTTTCACTCCTTCCGCAATCTTATCGGCGACGGCGGCGACCTCGGCCTGCTCGCGGGCGAGCGCCGCGGCCTCTTGCTCCTCCAGCCCATGCTGCGCGGCCGCTTCGCCGGTCTGATCGGCGACGTTGCGCTCGGCGGCGGCTGCCCGTTCGAGCGCTTCGGCCGCCCGGGCCAACTCGCCCACTTCCACCCCCTTTTGCCGCCGCTTGGTATCGGCCAGTTGCGCCTCGGTCTCGGCGCGGGCCTGCTCGATCGCCCTTTGGGCATCGTCGGCCGCGGCCTGGCGAGTGTCGGCGGCCTCCGGCTTCGTGTCGGCCAGTTCCGCCTGGGCCTGGGCGACCGCTTCCTGAGCGTCCCGCAACTTGGCATCGACCGCGGCGGCAAAGTCGCCCAGCGAGTCGGCCTTGGTCAGTTCTTCGGCCACTCGTATTTCTTGGGCGACGGCCTCTTGCGGCTTGGCGGCCGCCTGCTCGGTCGCCTTGGTCTGCTCGTTGGCGGCAAGGGCAAGCTGCTGTTTAAGCTCTTCGAGTTTCTGCACTTCGGCGGCCAGTTCGTCGGCACTTTTGCTGGAATGTTCCAGATCGAGCCCTTGTTCCAACAGCTTTTCGATCTGGGCCAGGCTGCCGATCACCTTGTTTTGCTCGTCGAGCGCTGCAGGCTGTTTCTCTTCAAACAGGTTGGCCGTCGCCTCGAACGACGCCGCTTTGGCCTGTTCCAACAGCGGCTCGGTCGTGGGGAACTTCGACAGCGCCTCGGCCAGCTTCCCCAGTTCTTTTTGCAGCCCGGTCTGCTGCTCGATCAGCGGCTCGGCGGTTCGCTCGTTCAGTTCGGTTTGCCGGGTGAGTTGCCGCAGCTCCTCCTGCTTCTTGAGCATTTCGCGGACCATACGCATGGCCGCTTCACGATCGCTGTCGATCAACCCTTGCGTCAGTTCCAGTTTTTCGAGCAGCGCCGTCAGCCCCTTGATTGCGGCGTATTGACTTTGCGAGGCGGGGACGAAGCTCGCCTTGCCGAGCAGGTCGGCGGCGGCGCGCAGCTCGGGCTCGACCTGGGCCGCTTTCAAAATGCGCAGGCCGTCGGAGGCTCCCGCGCCGACCGGCCCACCCCAGGTGCTCACGTCGGCCAGCGACGCCAGCAGGCTATAGAACAGCTTTTGCACGTCGGCCTGGTCCTCGATCGTGGCGAGCGCCAGGCGTTCGCGCTCGTCCTGGCGGCGCTGCGGCAGTCCCTTGGTCGTGTTGTACGCCTTCGTTTCCAGGGCGATCAACTGCCGCACTTCGGCCGAAAGCTTGGCCACTTGCATCCGGCTATAAAGTTTCTGCCGCTCGGCCATCAGCTCGACCACGACTTCGCGAATCTGGCCGCGAGCCTCGTTAAAGCGGGCCAGCCGCTCCTCCTGAGTCCCTTCTTGCGCCTGGACGAGCAGGGCGACGATCGCCTCCATCTCCTCTTGCATCAGGTCGCCCAGGTGCAGCTTCATCGCGGCAATATCTTTATAGATCGGCCGGTCGTTCAGGCCGTTCTCGGCAAGCTGACGCAGTTGGATCTCCAGCACCCCCTGAACCAGCTCGCCCGCCAAACTGCGGGCCTTCTCTTGCGCCTGCTGCTTGCGGCGGAAGGCATCCAGCTCGGCGGCTGTCGCGCTTGTCACCGTCAGACCCATCAGCAGGAAGGCAATCGCCAACGGCCTCCAATCCAAAATCTGAAATCTGAAATCCGAAATCGACTTCATGGCGTTTCCCCAATCCCCAGTTGCCGTTTGATGATGTCGGTCAGCCGCTCTTCGCTCCGCTCGTCCGCTTCCGAGATCGCCGCCAACACGCCGCTCTCGTCCGAAATCTCCAGCACCAGCGATTCGCTTTGCTGCGACTTTCCCGCCGGCCGGCCGTCTTGAGTTTCGCCACGATAGTCGGCCACTTCCAGGGTCAGCTTCAGCCGGTCACCTTTGGCCAGCTTCAACGTTGATAGCGAAACCGCATGTTGGCCCGCCAGCGGCAGCCGATCGGCGAGAATCGGCCCAGGCGTCAGCAATTCAAACCGGTGCCGTTCGGCGGGAATCTCCTCGGCCGGGGCGACCAAGCCGTCGCTAAACCCGGCGGCGCCAGCGGCGGCTGGATTGGCGGCCTGGGCTTCGTCGAAACCTTCGTCGTAGCGCTCGTCGAAACGCTCGATTTCGGCAATCAAGGCGATTTGCGACAGGCCGTAGTCGTCGGTCGCGCGATATTCCACCACCGGCTCGGCGGTCGGCAAGACAACCCGGTGAACGACTTCGATCGCAGCGGTGGGCAACCGGTCGGGCCGAATGCGGATGGTCCCCCGGATCGGGCTTTCGAGACTCAGGCCGTCGGCATCCTGCACTTGCAGTTCGTAGCGGATCTCCGCGCGAATGTTCGCCAGCGGCGAGTCCTGCTCGGAAAGCGACCAGACGAGTCCCTGCGCGTCTTGCCGCTTTAGATCGATCCGCCGGCTTTCGTCGCCAACTTTAATTGTCATCCAGGCCGAGGCGAACGGCTTGTCGTTGGTGCTGTGCAGGGCGAGACGAATGGTCGTTCCTTCCAGTACCGAGACCTGGCGGCCCGTCGGGTCGAACGATTCCTTGCCGACTCGGGCGTATTTCGGCGGAAAGGGGGTCAGTCGGGGCTCGGCGGCGGGCAACGGGACCATCTCGATCGTCGCCCGGTCGGTCCAGCCATCGCCCAGCCGCACCTGGTACGACACGTTTTCCAGCAGCCGCGGCAGCTTGCCGGTAAAGAACGTGTGCCGCGGCTCGCCGCGCCGCGACAGCGGAAGCTGCTGCATTTCGGTGGCGGTCATGGGGCGCAGCTCGATTCTCGTTCGGGTGCGGGAGGCGCTGGTTGACCGCAGCTCGACCGTTCCCTTCTCGGGCAGGCTGCCGGTCGTTGCCACGTAAAACGTCAGCGGCCGCCCTTGGGCCGCTTTCGTGCGACGCGGCTGTGAGCCGTCCAGATTGGCATCTAACACGCTTTGCCGGTTGATGAAAATCTGCTTGATTCGGGTGCGCGACGGATAGTGCAGCGAGCCGAGCAGCAGCCGATTAAAGAAGGCGGCCGCATGACCGGGAAAGATCGCGGCCAGGGCCAGCAGAACGACCAAGGTAATACCGAGTGTGGCGGTGCGGCGGACCATCTGGGCCCGCGAGAAGCCGGCGAAGACGTTGATCCCCCGGCCGACGGCGGCAACGTAGTCGATCACGGCCGCTTCGAGCTGCGTCGAGCCCCACGCTTTCGCCCCAGGCGATTCAAATTGCAAGGCGGCGACCAGGTCGCTGTCGATCTGTTGCTCGCGTTCGACCAGCAGGGCGACATCGATTTCGCTTTCGGCATGGCCGAGCAACGGGCGAGTGTATTTCCAGAAAGCCCAGAGGACCGCTCCGGCAGCGATGGCCAGCACGACGGCGCGGGGGAGCAGTTCCAGCTCGAACAGCACGTCGAGCGCCAGCACCCCGGCCAGCGCCCAGAGCACCGCCGTCGCCGCCGCCGACCAGGCGGTGGCCGAGCGCACCGCGGCCCTGGCCCTGCGCAGGGCGGCCAGTTGAGAACGTAATGTCGCCAGCCTCGTCATGACAGTTTCAGCATCTTCCGCGAGAGCCATTCTCCCAGCATCAGCACGACGACCACTGCAAACCAAAGCGGCGTGCTCCAGAGCGCCTTGTTTCGCGTCTGTCGCTGCACCACCGGCTCGAGTTTCAAATCCTGGGGCAAGTTGCCGACCGTCGTCAGGTCGTAGGCCCGGCCACCGGTCTGGCGGGCCAGGTCGTTTTGCAGTTTTTCGTCGCGCACGCCGCGGCGTCTCTCGGCCGAGAGGGGCGTCACCTCGAACCGCTGCTCGTCAAACTGGCCGGTAATCGGGTCCTTGACCCGCAAGCTGTACTCGCCCACGGCAAACACCGGAATGCGGGCCTCGAACACTCCTTGCCGCAGCATCGGCACGGTGAGGTTCGTCGTCTGCCCACCCCCTGGGCCGGGAATCACCAGCTCGGCCAGCAATCCCCGATCGGGCAGGCGCTCGTCGGCCAGCGGCTCGTAGTTTTCGTCGTACGCCTCGACGGTCAGGGTCACCTTTTCTTCGGCCCGATACTGCTGCTGATCGACGCGGGCGACGAAACGCTTGTCCGATCCTAGCGCGTGGCTCATTCCCAGGCGATAGATCAATTGCGACCAGAACTGCCGATAGTACTTTTCGCCGTACCGCTTTCGCAGCCGCCACGTTTCGTTGAAGCCCAGATAAACGACCTCTCCCTTGCCGTATTTGCGGATCGCGATGAGGGGCTGCGGCGTCTGGCCGTCGGCACAGCGGTCGGTCGGATGCTCGGCCAGCACGTCGGCATCGGGATGCTTCGCGGCGACCGGCTGATACCAGGGGAGCGGGCCCAGATTGTCCCAAGCTTTGGCGTTTTCCACGTCGCCGGTACCCAGTTGCATGAAGGGATAGCGGCTGGCATGCGCGGTGAGCCGCAGGCGGAACTCGGGGCGGGCGGGGGCGGTGCGCAGCTCGGCCTGCGGATCGAGCATGACCGGCAGCATTTCGGCCAGCGGAGTTTGTTGCAGCTCGCGCGGGCCAAACCGCGGGCCGGAGATCACCACCAGCCCGCCCCCCAGCTTGCTCACGTACTCTTTGGTCATTTCGCAAAAGCGGTCGCTCAGCGCGCTGCGGGGCATGTCTCCCAAAAAGAGAACGTCGTTGGCAAAGAATTCGCTGCGCTGCGGAGTGAGCGTCGGCAGAAACAGCACGTTCGACTCCCGGACGCGCGGGTCGGACGAACCGAGAAACGTGCGAAAGCCCTGCATCCCCACCAGCTTGTCGCGATGGAAAACCTCCTTGATAAAACGCCATTCCCAGGTCGGCTCGCTGGCGACGTACATCAGCCGGAGGTAGTCGTCGATGATGTTTACCTGCCGCAAGGCCCGGTTGTTCTGCTCGACCACTTCTCCATCCAGCTTTTCGGCGGTGGCGACAAACTCGAACCGGCCGGACGCTTCGGGCGTGAAGGGCAGGTCGATCGTCTCGACCGGATTGGTCAGCGCGATCGTCCGCTGGCCGACGACGATCTGTTCGGTCTGGCCCGCGCTTTCGCCCGACAGCGCGCGAGCGGTGACGCTGACCGTTACCGACTGTCCCACCAGGCCGCTTTGCCTCAGCTTGACCAGCACGCTGCTTCGCTCGGCCTTTTTCATCTTGGGATCGGTTTGCAGATCGACCGCCAGATCGACCGCCTCGGTCGCGCCGACGCCCACGGCATAGATCGGCGCCCGCAGCCGGCCGGCGGGCGACTCGTCGCCGCTGCCCAGCGGGGCGAGCCCCGAGTTGTGGGCAAAGTCGCTGAAGACAACCACGCCGGCCAGCCGGGCGGAGCCGAACTGCTGGCCCGCCTCGTAAACGACGCTGCCCAGCGCCGTCACTTGTCCCTTGGTGGTCAACTGGTCGGCCAGATGCGCGGGATCGACACCGCCCCGGCCAGATGGACTAAGGCTCAGCTTGCGGAGTTGGCTGGTGGTGTTGCCGTCGAACAGAAAGGCCTCGATCTGCACCTGCTGGTCCGCGGTCAGTTGCTTCAGCAGGTTGTTTTGCTCTTTGCGCAACAGGGCCTGCACGTACTCGATTCGCGAGGCGACGCGCGCAGTTGACCTGCCCGGCGAGCTCGCCGGCTGATAAGCGACCGCGGCTTGCAGGGCCGTTCGCTGGGCGTCGGGCAATTCGTCTTCGATTGCCATGCTGTCGGTGCCGTCGAACACCAGATACAGGTAGGGCATTTGCTTGTTGACGATCGTCAGCCGGAGCACCGGGTCGGCCAGTGTCAGCAATAGCAGGGCGAGCAAGAGACCGCGGCAAACGCCCAGCGAGAATCGCGGCCCGATCGGCCCTTTGACCTGATAGCGCAGGTAAAAGACCAGGGCCAACGCGACGAGCGCCGCCGCGCCCAAGAAAACCCAGAACGGACCTTCGGCAGCCCAGGGCGCAGCAAACGACGCGTCGATCTCGTCGATCGCCGCGACGTTGTCGATCCCCAGCAGCCAGCCGATCCAGCGGGTCATTCGCGATGGTTCCATTAGCCGGAAGCTAACAGCTTCCGGGAATCTACCGGGACCTGTTAGGTCCCGGCTAAGGGGCAAGTAAGGTTTCTCGCCGCCGCAGGGCAGGCCACGCCAAAACGATCATCTCCACGAGCAAAAGCACTAGCACCGCCAGCGCCAGCCACCACCACGAGGTTTGTCCCCGAATCGCCACGCCGGCCAGGCTGATCTCGTCGGCCAGGCCGATCCAGCGGAGGTTGGCGGCTGCGGCCAGGCGATCGAACTCGTCGCGGGCGAGCGGTGTCAGGTCCGATTCGCCGGCGCTCCCGGCAACGACCAGCGGCACCTCCCACAGCGGCTTGTCGGCGGCGGCCAGCGGATCTGTCGAAACGGCCGCCTGCCGGCCGACGATCCGATAGACGCCCCGCGCCAGCAGGTTCGTCACGGTGACGCCGCGCTGCACAGCCCCTGCGGCGGCGGCGCTGCCCGCGCTCGTTCCCAGGTAACCGACATCGAGCGGCTCGTCGGCGATGCTCTCGCCGGGGCGCGCCAGCAGCACCGTCAACTGCGGGTCTTCGCTCGGCAGCGGCAGCGTCAATCGCTCGAGCGCGGCAAAGTTTCGCCGCGGCAGCGTGGCCCCGATCATGCCGCGGAGGATTCGGTCGAACGCGACGACGGCGTTCGTATTTGCCAACGTGCTCCACGACGAGGCGAGCCCGCTGGCAGCAAAATAGACCTGGCCGCGGCCGATTTGCCGCGAAACCAGGTAGGGCGAACGATCGGCATTCTCAAAGCGAGCCAGCACTTGCGGCGACCGTTGCAAGGCGAGCGTTTGCAAGTGACGACGGCGCGCCGCTGGCTCATCGGGCAACGGTTGATCGCCGATGGAAAGCTCATCCGCCAGCCGCTCCTCTTCTGCCGCGCGCAGGCGATCGAGCGTCGGTTGGTCCGCCTCGATGGCGACCGCTTTGAAAAAGAACGGCTCGGCGTACAGGTCGCGCAGCTCCGCTTCGGCAATGCCGGCCAGTTGGAAAACGTCTTCGCCCGCCAGGCTTTCAAACGATAACTGAATCGCCCGGACGTTCGCACCCGCCACTTCGGGGACTTCGCCGATTGGCTCGGCCCCGAGCGGCAGCGGCAGAATGCCCGCCCCGTCGTCCCAGGCCGCCTCGTTCCAGGCGACAGGATCGAAATTGCCCCCCGCCGCAATCAGCAGTTGCCCCCCCTGCTCGACATATTGGCGTAACACGTCGGCATTTTCGCCCGGATCGTGAACGCCGGCGATCACCACCAGCCGGGCGTCGGCCAAAATTTCCTGCGAAAGCTGATCGGGCGTGATGTGGCGAACCTGGATCAATTGCCGCGGGGCATCTCGCCGGCTGGTGCGCGGGGCCAGCAGTTTGCGTAGCGGGCGGGTCTCGCCGATGCGGCCCCGAATCGGATCTTCCCCTTCGGCGCCGAACTGATCGACGAACACCACGGGGAGCGAAGCGACCACCGGCACCGCCAGGTGCCGCTCGTCGTCGGCTGCCAGGCGGTCGGGGGCAAGCGACGCCCGTAGCGGCACGAACAGGGGTCGGTCGGGCTCGGGCAACTCGGCCAGCGTATTGAACACGACCTCAAAATCGACCTGCCGCGCGCCGAGGCCCGGCTCGACGGTGACCGTCTTTTCTCCGAGCACCGTCTCGCCCATCGACAGCGTCACTTGCAGGTCGCGCCGGGCGCTGGGTCCGCGATGCTCGATCTCGACGACCACGGTGGCGGGCGTTTCGACGTCGGCCAGGCCGTCTTGCAGTCGCAGGTCGGAGATCCAGGTGTTTTCCCACTCGGCGGGGGCGACATCGACGACCTGCATCGGCGGCAGGTCTTGGGCAATCTCGTTGCTCCGCAGGTCGCCCCAGTTGAGTTGCTGCTGGTCGCCGATGAAGACGATTCGCCCCGCCAGTTCGGGCACCGCTTCGCGGGCTCGCTTGGCCTCGTTAACCGCCCGCAGCAGGCTGGCCGAGCGATCGACCACCTCGATCTTGTCGAGCGCTTCGAGGGCGTTCTCTTTGGTTTCGTAAGGGTCGAGCGCCACGTCGCGCCCGCCGCAGGCGGGCAGGATCGAAATCTTGCTTCCCCCGGGCAGCTTGTCGATCAACTGGCGGGCCCGATCCTTGGCTTTGGCAAGCAGATTGCCGTCGAGCGCTTCGTAACCCATGCTCAGGCTGTTATCGACGACAATCACCGCGTGCAGCGGTTGGCGGTCGCTATATTCTTCCTCGCGGGCGGCGAAAAACGGCTGGGCCAGCGCCAGGCCAAACAGCAGCACGGCCGCCGTTCTCAGCAAGAGCAGCAGCACGTCGCGGAGGTGCAAGATCCGGCGGTTGCGCTGCATCGCTTCGCGCAAAAAGTCCATCGCGGCCCACTCGACCACCCGGTACCGCCGCCGATTCAAGAGGTGAATGACGACCGGCCCGGCGGCGCACAGCGCCCCGGCCAACGCGAACTGCCAGGCGGTGAAGGAGAGGAAACCCATAGGGAAAATGACGAATGACTAAATCCGAATGGATAATGAAGCGATCAAGTTTTGGTCATTTGGTCTGCTCGAAGCTCTCGATCTTTCCTTCCTGCAGAATTGGCAGGTAGCGGTTGGGAATGGCCAGGATAAAGCAGCCGACGCTGGTGCCGTACAACTCTCCCTCTTTGCCGCCGACGCGCCCCCCGCCGCGGGCACCGTGGTCTTTCCACGCTCCGCGCTCGGCCGGGTTGTTCTTGCCATCGGCTTGCGAAGCGATCAGATAGTCGCGCAGCCGGGGGTAGTTCTCTTGCCAGGGGTCGCCCCCAACCTGATACAACGCCTGGCCGACGTAGTACAGCGTGTAAGCGTCGAAAGGCATGCTGCCGTCGGGCTTGCCGGCGCGGGGAACCTCGCGAATCGAGGCCGAGATTAGTTCCATGTTTTTGGGGATTCGCCAGTCGTCGTACTGGCCGAACTCTTGCAGGCAGACGACGCCGGCCGCCGCCATGGCGACCGTCCCTCCGCCCCCACCCTTGCTGTAGGTGAACTGGCCGGGAAGCTTTTGCTGTTCCGATTCAGGCAGGTTGCGGCCCCCTTTGGGTGAGTAGTATTGGCGAACGGACCGAATCGCCAGGTCGATCACCTCCGGCGGAACCTCCAGGCCGCTATCGACGGCGCTGCGCAGGGCCTTGGCCTGCATCACCGCCAGGCTCAGGTCGTGGCCGTTGGGCTGCCGCTGAGCCTTGTAGTCCCAGCCGCCGTCTTCGCACTGGGTATTGGCGATCAGCTTGAGCGCACTGTCGAGCACGCGGTTGAGCTTCCGGTCTTTCGTGGTGGTCATTCCGTGGGCCTGGCCCAGCACGAACGTCGCCAGACCGTGGTTGTACATGTCGCGCTGGCTGTCGGCGATATTCAACAAGCCCGACGGCTTGGCCCGGCTGATGACAAAGTCGAGCGCTTTGTCGAGTTCGCGGCCGTATTTGCCCCGGCCCGGTGCGTGACCCGCCGCCATGAACGCCAAAGCCCCCATGCTGACCAAGCCCAGGTCGCTCGACCCCCAGTTCCCCTCGGGCCCTTGATTGCGGGCCAGCCATTCCAGCCCACGCTCCAAAGCCGCTTCGCTTTGCGGGGTGATTTCGTCGTCGGCCTGGCCCCAGGCGGGAGCGGCGCTTAAAAGTCCAACCAAAAGCAGCGCAGCGGTGCGGTTAAAACAGCGTAACATCTTGCGAAGCAGCGACTTGCGCGAGGAGAGAAGCGGCGAACCGGCCAGCCGCGGCGAGCGCCCAGCCAAGCCATCCTAACGAGGTATGGCTGGGAAAGCGAATCCGTTACAGGCAATCGTAGGCAAAGTAGGTCCCGACCGCCGGGCGGGACTTTGCGGTGCGGCGTTGCAGGGCGCGTCCTCGCTCATTTCGCCGCGCGGGTCGTCTTGATCTCCTCGACCATCGCCAGCAACTCCGTCAGCATCTTGTCCGAGGCTGCCACCTCCAGGCGATTGGTCCCCAGCCACGTTTCGTAGCCTCCCAGCTTGTGCTGCCGCGGGGTGGGAAGATAGCCGTAGTAGCCGTGGTTCAACGAAACCATGAATGCCGGCTGCAACGGGCTCCGCTCTTTGAACTCCAGCCCGATTTCGCAGAAGACTTCGCACGGCATGCTGGCCAGAGCCACTTCGCCGATCTGCAGCACCTGCAAGGGGATGGCGACGGTCGGCGGGTTCTCGGCCATCCGCTGCGTTCGCTCGGCGTAGATCACCGACAAATCGGTCTGGCCGGGATTTTTTGGCCCGGCGGCGATCGTCTGTTTGGCCCACTCGAGCTGCTCTTCTGTTGGGCGGCGATAGGCGAGCAGCGGCTCGCGATAACGGGCGTCGAGCCGGGCATCCTTCTTGTATTCGACCTTGGCCAGGGCCTCATGCACTTTGGCGGCGACACTTTCCGCCACATGCCGCATCTGCTCGTAAGGCTGTTGTCGGGGCCGCGGCTCGCGGAAATTGATGTTGTTGATGTCGCCGCTGGTCCCGTTGGCCAGCAAGGCGACGAACGGCGGATCTTGCCTGTCCGCCTTCAGCAGCCGGGCCAGGTTTTCGCAGTACATGCCAAAATAGTCGGCCGAGATGTGCCCGTTGCCCACGCCCCCCACGTAGTGCAGCGAATACGCGGTGAAGACCGAGATCGGCTGGCCGCCAACTTCGCGCACGGCGATGAACGAAACGGTCGGATCGGTCGGGCCGGCCGGCTCGACCAGGTTGGCATTCCCCGCGCCGGGATTCATTTTGACCATGTCGAGCGTGCCGAACGGATTGACCGGCACGGTGCCCGGCCGCATGTGCCAGCGGCGATTGAAGACGTGCTCGGGGGCTTGGGCGGTGCCAAAGCCGATCTCGGCGGGCCGCAGGTTATTGACGGCGGATTGCACGCCATCGGCGATTCGCTGAGCCACGAACTGCTGGTACTCGTCGAGCGCCTGCTCGTGCTTGAAGCGATCATTTCCCAGCGTCGAGGAAGCCGAATGCGTGTGCGTGGCAGAAATCAAAACATTCGCCGGTGGAATGCCGGTCTGCTTTTCAATTAGCTGGCGGGCCTCGTCGCTGACCAGGCGATGAATGCCCAGCAAGTCGCAGACCACCAGGGCGAGCCGCCGCTCGCCGTCGTCGAGCACCAGGCAGCGCGCGTGCAGCGGATCGTGGACGTGCTGGGAAGGGAAGGGCGCGAAGCCGCCGATGATGTTCTGGCCTAGCGACGGCGTGATGTCGCACTTCGCAGCGCCCGCTTGCAGCTCGGCGCGGGCCGAAGCCGGACCAAAGAGGGCGGCCGCGAGACAAAGTACCGAACAGGTCATCAACAGTTTACGGTTCATTGCTTAGCTCTTATGTGTTAGGACGAATAAGGAAGAGCAAACCGCGGATGGTGCCGATTGTCGCGGATGGAGAGGACTTAGCCACGGATGAAACACGGATTCGCACAGCCCGGCGTCGCCGGAACCAAAGTCAACACCACGAATCAAACGAATCCTACGAATCGAAGGCCGCAGCCGGCAGTGGCCACAAAAAAGCACGAAGAGACACAAGAAGGACGGCCGGTAGCGACCGTGGTCTGCATACTTTTCGTGGTCTTTGTGTTTTTCGCGGCCACAAAATCTTCGATGAGGATATCCGTGTTTGATCTGTGTTTCATCCGTGGCTACTCCTCTCCCATGGATTGCCGGCTGATGCTGCATTATGAAATCTGCGGTTTCTTATCCAGCCTCGCAACTTGCTTTCATTGACGAATCAGCGTGTCAGCAATCGCGGTTCCCGTCAGCCTATCGCGCAGTTGCCGCTGCTGAGCGTCGGTCAGGCCAGCTCGTGGGAAGGCGCACGTCGGATGGTCGATCACCCCCTGCCAGACCAGGATCTGCTTCGACGACGCGAGCCCCTGGGCCATCAGCAGCGGTTCGATGATGTCGTTGGCCTGCCGCTGGGCGACAACCGCCTCGGCAAAGCGGCCCGCCTGGCAGTGGCGATAAATCTGGACGATCAATTCCGGCATGAAGTTGTAGGTGGTGCCGATGCCGCCGTGGGCGCCAAACTGCAAGCCCAAGGCGAGCGCCTCGTCCTGGCCGTTGTACAGCACCTGATCCGAGCCAAACCGCGCCAGCAGCCGCTGCATGATGTAGAAGTTCGGCTCGGTGTACTTGTAGCCGGCAATGTTGGGCAGCGCGAGCAAGGTGGCCAGGTTCGCCACCGCGTGGTGCTGTCCGGTCAGGCCGGGAATGTAATAGGCGACGACCGGCAGCGGGCTGCGGCGGGCCAGTTCGGCATAAAAGGCGTACACCTCGTCCCACGAGTAGCCGCCGGCGAACGGCGGGATGCTGCTCACCGCGTCGGCTCCGACGCGCCCCGCGTGCTCGGCCAGTTCAAACGCCTTCGAGGCTTGAATCGCCCCGACGTGGACGATCACCTGGCCGTGCCCCTTGGAGCGACCGACGGCAATCTCGACGATCCGCCGGCGAATCTCGAAATCGAGGTAGATCCCTTCGCCCGTGCTGCCGGTGACGTACAGGCCGCCGACCCCTTTGGCGTACAGGTGGTCGATCAGGCGCTCGGCGCTTTGCTCGTCCAGGCGGCCGTCGGGTAGCAACGGAGTGACCAGCGCGGGCAGGATGCGGTTCTCGGCAGCGAGTAGGGAATTAGGCATGAATCGAAGGGTGGGGCAGTTTAGCGGCGAACGAAGAACAATTTCGACATTTCGTGAAAACTAATGACAGAGCCAAAAAAGAAACGGGGGAATTGAACAGAAGGTAACAAAGAAAACGAAGGCTGGGATTCGCTGATCCAACCCCCTCCTCTTATCCTCTTTGTTCCCTTCGTTAACTTCTGTTCAAAATCCTCTCGTATGAAGTTACCGAGGTTGCTTTTGTCCGCGCCTTAGGGACGGAGATTCACTTGCGGCTCACGAATCGTTGGTCGGCAACGGCCGCTGCATCACGGCCCACCAGGTATATTGGCGACCCGGATGATCGTCGCCTTTTTCCACGAAAAGCGAAAGTACCGCCGCGAAGACAAATCCAAAGGTGCAGGGGACGGCGATCGCTCCGCATACCGACAGGTCATACTCTTTGCCGAACAGCAGCGTGTCGTAGTTCCAGAGCACCGACACCACCAGGGCCGCTCCAATGGCGGGCAGCACCGTGCGGGTCGTCACGCGGGGCTGAAACATGCCGATCAGGAACAGCGCTCCCAGCGGTCCCAGGAAGACATTGAACGCCGGCGGCATCAGGTCGAAAATGTTCATTTCCGATTCTTCGGCCAGCCGAGCCACCCCCAAAGCGATGAGTGTCGTCCCCAGGCCGAGGGCAAACGTCAGCACGCGGGTTGTTCTCAGCCGGCTGCGGTTGAGCTGGGCATTGGCTTCGTCCGTCATGGCTCGGTCGGGTCGGGCGGCCAGGCCAGCTTTTGAACTTCGATGTTCGAGCACGTCCTCCGAGGCAACGGCCGTCACGCTGTTCACTCCCGAGACGAGCGTTTGCATCGCATCGCACAAAAAGTTCGCGAGGATCAGCCCGCCAAATCCCAGCGGCAATTGGTTGGCAAAAAAGTGGGGCATGAGCTTGTCTCCCACCTCGACCGCCTGAACACCGCTGGGCAGCAACTGGGGATGCCGCAGGTAGAAAAACAGCAGGGCCAGCCCCGATACGACCAGCAGCGAGGTAATCGCCAGCACGGCGATCATGTTGGTGATGTAGCTGTTGCGGGCGGCTGCCAGCGACGAAGTCGCCGCGTAGCGCTGCAGCACCACCTGGTCGCTGCAATGCGTGCAAATCTGCCAAAAAAATCCGGCGATCAGCGCGGTCCCCAGCGTCATTCGCTTGGTCGGATCGAAGCTGAACCATTCCGGCTGCGTGTGAGCGGCCGAATGTTCGCCGGCGGCTCGCCACCAGGCGAGCGGCCCCGCCCCCGTATCGACCCAAACATAGATCACAATCGCCGCCGCGCCGCCGAACAGCATCAAGGCTTGCAGCACGTCGGTCCAAACAACCCCCTCCAACCCGCCGAAGCAAGTGTAGAGCGTGGCCGCCAGACCGAGCACCAAGATCATCCAGTACAGGTTCCAGCCGGTCATTTCGGCCAAGGCGAGCGAGCCGGTGTACATCACCAGCGAGACCCAGCCGAACCGAAGCAGCAAAAAGAGCCCGCCCCCCAAGAGCCGCGTGCGGTAGTCGAAGCGGTGCTCCAGGTATTCGTAGGCGCTGGTGAACCGGAGCCGCATGAAGAACGGAATGAACAGCGGAATGACGATCATCGAGGCCGGAATGACCGCCAGTTGGGTCATGAATCCGGCGATGCCGTTTTTGACCACCTCGCCGGTCAGGCCGATGTAGGTCAGGCTCGACAGCAGCGTCGCCATGATCGACAGGCCGACCGCCAGCCAGGGGAGGCGGCGGTTCCCCAGAAAGAAGTCTTCCGTGTTCTTCTGCCGCCGCGCCGCCCAGAGGACAATCGCCAATGTGACTAACAGATACGCCCCGACCATGACGAAATCGAGCGTCTCGAGGCCGGCGGATGGTCGGGCGTCGGTCGGGGGCACGGACGGTTTCTCGGCGGGATAGGGGAGCGGTTGAGAGAGTAGGATAACTTCACTCGCTGGCATTGCCAACCTTTTGCGGAAACGGTGACATGGGTGTTCTCGATCGCTTCTCGCTGCAAGGCCGCGTCGCGCTGGTCACGGCCGGCGCCGGCCCGCTGTTCGGCCAAAGCATTTCGACCGCGCTGGCCGAAGCGGGGGCGACCGTCATCACCGCCTCGCGCTCGCTGCCGCAGAACGAGCAGTTCGCCGCGGAGCAGCGGTCGCTGGGGCACGACGTACACGGCCTGGCGTTCGACCTGGAAGACCTGGCGAGCATCGACGCCTTGCACGAGCAAATTCGGCAGCGATTCGGCCGGCTCGACGTGCTGGTCAATAGCGCGCTCGCCCGGCAGGGGCACGTCGGCTCGTTCGAATCTCAGACGCCCGAGACCTGGCAACACGCCGCCCGGGGAGATTTCGCCGGCCTGTTTCGCAACTGCCAACTCGCCGTGGCCGCCATGAAAGAGCAAGGCCGCGGCTCGATCATCAACATCGCCAGCATCTACGGCGTGGTGTCGAACGATCCCACGCTCTATCGCGACACCCCGATGGTCCAGCCGCCGACCTACAACTTCGTCAAAGCGGGGATGATTAACTTCACCCGCTATCTGGCCTGTTATTATGGACGCTGCGGCATCCGGGCCAACTCGATCAGCCCCGGCGGCTACTTCGACCACCAGCCGGAGGCGTTCGTCGAGCGGTATAACGAGCGGGTGCCCATTGGCCGCATGATGGGGGCCGAAGATTTGCAGGGGGCGGTCGTGTTCTTGGCGTCGGATGCGGCGGCGTACGTGAGCGGCGTGAACCTGATGGTCGATGGAGGCTGGACGTGCCTGTAAGCGTGCTCGTTGTCGGCGGCGGCTCGATCGGCGAACGGCATCTGCGCTGCTTCCAGCAGGTCGGCTGCGACGTCGCCTTGTGCGAAGTGGCCGACGCCCGCCGGCTGGAACTGGCCCAGCAATACGGTCTGGCTCAATCGTTCGCCACCCTGGCTGAGGCCGCCGCGCAGCGGTGGGACGGCGTGGTGATCTGCACCCCCGCCCAGTTGCATGTGGCCCACGTCGAGCAACTGGCAGCCGCCAGCGGTGCATTTTTGATCGAAAAGCCTCTTTGCATCCGGCTGGAAGATGCCGCCCGGCTGCAAACGCTGGCAACCGACAAGGTGGTGCAGGTGGCGTATGTGTTGCGATCGCACCCGGCGGTCGCGCGGGTGCAGACGTTGTTGGCGGCGGGCGAGATTGGCCCGCTGCACCAAGTCACGGCCGTTTCGGGGCAGCACTTTCCGACGTTTCGCCCTGCCTATCGCGACATTTATTACGCCAATCGCGAAACCGGGGGCGGAGCGATTCAGGACGCGGCCACGCACCAGTTCGATCTGATTCAAGCCTTTGCCGGGCCGCTGGAATGGGTCTTTTGCGACTACGCCCACCAGGCGCTGGCCGATGTCGAAGTGGAAGACACGGTCCATCTGATCGGCCGCGCGCAGCGGGGGCAGGTGATGGTTTCGCTCGCGCTCAACCAGTTCATGGCCCCCAACGAGTTGCACCTGCAGCTCAACGGCTCGAAAGGGAGCCTGGGGATTCGCTTTCACGAGCACCGGGCCGGCCTGTTCTTGCTGGGCGACGCCGAATGGACCTGGACCGAGCCGCTGGTCCAGGAGCGCGACGACCTGTTCCGCGCGCAGGCCGAAAGCTTTCTGGCGGCGATCGTGGGGAGCCAGCCGCCGCGCTGCACCCTGGCCGATGGCCTGGCCGCGCTGCGTGTGAACCTGGCCGCTCTCGAATCGGGCGCGCGGCGGCTGCCGTGCCAGGTGTGAGCGAGGTGCCACGCAATGGAATTCCCAGAAAAATGGTTGACGAGGGAGCTTGCGCCCCATTACATTCCACCGGATTGAGAGGGTTGTCGCCCCAGGAAGATGGGCCATCAAGCACAGGGAAATTCACGAAATCGCACCATCGCAGGTCGGTTCATTCAGCCCCCCGCACCCGCAGGGCATTGTTTGAATCGCTCGAAAAGAGAATGGTTCTCGACGGTTCGGCCTGGCACAATGCCTTGAACCCCTTCGATGTGAACCACGATGGCAATGCCGACGCCATGGACCGACGAGCGCTCCGCAGCTTCGTGAAGGCCAGCAGCGGCCCCGTCGCTGTTCCCACCCTGCCCGACCCCAATCCACAAACCATTCAGTTCTACGACGTTGACGACAACTGGCTTGTCGATCTGAAAGACCTGACGCTGTTGACCGATTCCCTCGACCCCGCCAAGTGGCCTGACGCTCTGGGTCCCGCGTCGGCTGACTTTGGCGACATGTCGCTGATGAGCGGCCCCTCCGGTCCCAGCGGCCCTGCTGATTTCAGCGGTGCGTCGGGACCCTCCGGGCCAACGGGTCCCTCGTCGGTCACTCTCGACGATCCGGACGACGCCTACGAGGGAATCTACTTCGAGTTGACCGGCACGATTTCCCCGCCGGACTACTATTCGTTCGAGCACGCGGTGACGGGAAACTACGGCGGCTTTCAGTTCGATCCCGAGACCGGCGTTTTCTCGGTCTTGATTCTGATCGACTACGACGGTCCCAGCCCCGGCAACGGCACCCTCTCCGACGCCACGCTGCTTACGATGAGCGTCTGGCCCACCGGCTATCCCGAACAGGCGGTCAGCGACGACACGACCGTCATTGTCCACAACGTCGCCCCGACTTTCTATCAGCCGGATTACGGCGGCCTGTTGATCGACATCTACGACTATCCGCTGGGCGGGCCGTATTCCCCGACGGCGGCAGCTACACGATCACGGTCACCGCCCTGGACGACGACACCGGGGTGGGCACGTACGCCGAGACGATCGAGATGTACCTGCTCGACCTGGATAACGACGCCGACAACAGCGGCGCGATCACCGAGATCGACGACCCGATCGAGAATATCGAGCCAGGGCGATTTCTCTATGTGAACAACAACAACGACGACAACGACAATTCGGTTTCCGACCGTTACCGTTCACAGTTTTTGAAAGTCTGCCCATTTTGACCAACATCTTGTGCTTGCATTGACGTGCTGCCACAAGCCCAATCCATTTTCGTCGCCCGACAGCACAACCTGTTGGGCAAGCAGATGAGTGCTGTCACAAGGTTTTCGACGACCGTGAACGGTTACCCGATTTGATGTGGACTGGAGTTTCGACGGAGCAGTCGACTACGCCACTTTTAAGAAAACTTACCAGCAACAGCGGCTTCGCTTGAGTGAGTCTACTATGCAAGACACTCCAAGCCAAGGCTATCCTCTCGACGATCACGTGACCATCGGGCAGCTAGTCACAGCCAAATGGCGTCAGAACTAGAATCTCCAAGCCTATCTTGTTGATCCTACAACGTACGAGCCGGTCGGGTACGTCAGTTGGGGCTATCAACTCGATCAAACCGCTGAGAAGCCTGTCGTGACCGTCGTCGGCGCAAAATGGAATGCCGGAAAGGACCAAAATGTCTGGAAGCCGCTGCAATGAGTGAACGAGCCAAAATGACTTTTGCCGCTTCTTCGCCACTTAGCCGCGCCGCTATTTTCCGCTGCACCCCGTGCGGGCCGGCAATGCATACGCTCGTCAAACAGCAGGCAAACTGACGAGCCGTTGCCAGGCTTGGGTCCGTCGTCCTTGTGACGTGGCCGATTTGCCGATAAATTGCGGGTTTTCCGCAATCGTTTTCCCCAGCCCAGCGCTCGCACAAAGAGGATCCGTTCCCCGTGGCCAACCCCCTCAGAATTGCCGTGATTCCCGGCGACGGCACCGGTCCCGAAGTCACCGCGGAAGCCTTGAAGGTGCTGGCCGCGGTGGCGAAGCTCGAAAAGTTTACGTTCGAGACCCAGAACTTCGACTGGGGGGGCGAGCGTTACCTGAAGACGGGCGAAACGCTGCCGGCGGGGGGCGCCGATCAGCTTCGCAAGTTCGATTGCGTCTACCTGGGCGCGGTGGGCCATCCCGACGTAAAGCCGGGAATTCTGGAAAAGGGCCTCTTGCTCGAATTGCGGTTTCAGCTCGATCAATACATCAACCTGCGGCCCGTGAAGCTGTTTCCGGGCGTTGAATGCCCGCTCGTCGGCAAAGGCCCGGAGCACATCGACTTCGTCGTCGTCCGCGAAAACACCGAAGACATGTACGCCGGCGTCGGCGGCTGGCTGAAAAGGAACACGGCGGACGAAGTCGCCACGCAAACCGCCATCTACACCCGCAAGGGGTGCGAGCGGGCGATCCGCTGGGCTTTTGAGTTCACTCGCAAGCGGAACAACCCCAAGGGCAAAATGCTCACGCTGGTCGCCAAGACCAACGTGCTGACGTATGGGCACGATCTGTGGTGGCGGGCGTTTCAGGAAGTCGCCCAGGGATACTCCGACGTGAAGGCCGACTACAACCACGTCGATGCCTGCTGCATGTGGATGGTGAAGAACCCAGAGTATTACGACGTGATCGTCACCACCAACATGTTCGGCGACATCATTACCGACCTCGGCGCGATGATTCAGGGGGGCCTTGGCGTCGCCGCCGGCGGCAACATCAACCCGGATAAAGGTGGCGTCAGCATGTTCGAGCCGATGGGGGGGAGCGCTCCCAAGTACACGGGCCAGAACGTGATCAACCCGATCGCCGCGATCGGCGCCATGAGCATGCTGCTGGAACACAGCGGCCAGCCCGCCGCCGGCGCACGCGTGATGAAAGCGATCCAGCAAGTCACCGGCACCAAGATGAAGAGCCAGAATGCGGGGAAGATGGGTTGTGGGACGAAGGAAGTCGGGGATTTGGTGGTCGAGGCGCTGTGAGGTGGGAGGGAAAGGGTAGTGCGATTCAATAGTGAAACCGTGGGAGCAAGAACTTGACGCCGGTTCGAGTCGAAGCCCTCGTTCAATTCGCTCTCGCACGCGGATCCCTTGGCCGGTTTGTCAATCTCCGCCTTCTTGGAAGCGGTGGATTCGGAATTGTGCTCAGGGCCGATGATACATGGCTCCGGCGGCCGGTTGCTCTGAAGGTTCCTCGAGACCAAAACAGCTCGCACGACGACCTGCTGCACGAAGCACGGGTTTTGGCCGCACTGTCCCATCCGAACATTTTAAGCGTATTTTCCGCTGAGTGCGAAGCCTGCACCCCTAGCGATGACCTCTGGTTTTTCGTGACTGAATTTGCCGCGGGTGGGAGTCTTGCAGAACGGCTTTGTGCCAGCACTTTGTCACCCGATTCAACGTCATCAGCACTTCGGCAGGTGGCTGCAGGACTTGCTGCCGCCCACAGCGTTGGGATTTTGCACCGCGATATCAAGCCGGAGAATGTTTTACTCGACTCCTCTGAGAGTCTCGAAAAGCAGCGCATTCGCCTGGGCGATTTCGGAATAGGGACACACATTTCGGCAGCCGAGCATCCCACAGTCATAGGCACGCCACATTTCATGGCCCCGGAATGTTGGCTCGGTGTCTCCTCTCCATCGACCGATGTCTATGCCGCAGGCGTGATGGGCTACCTAATGCTGACGGGTCGCTTTCCGATCGATGGTGACACCACTCACGAACTGGCTCTTCGTCACCAAACGCGCATTCCGACTCCCATCAGAGAACTGCGCCCGGATTGTCCAGCCGGCTTGGCTCACCTTTTCGAACAGTTATTAGCCAAAGATCCCAAAGCCCGCCCCGATGACGGTAGCCGCTTATTCTCACTGTTGAATGAACTCATTTCCGGAAATCGCCCGTCGAAGAGTTCCCCTCAACTGCCTGCCTCGAACAACTGCACGATGCCACGTCTCGTTGTCTTCGCTGGAAACGTGCTAAGGGCAACGGTGGATGTAATCGCCTATTCCGCAAATAACCGACTCGATTTGAGCGGAACCCTTGCCAAGAAAATAGCTTTGGCGGCCGGGGAGCAATTTCGCGATGATGTCGGAGCAATCCAATTACAGCATCCATACGGCGTCCCAATTGGAACGGTGATTGCGACGCCCGGATATCGTCTCGCTCGT
Source organism: Pirellulaceae bacterium (assembly GCA_040901775.1). Taxonomy (GTDB): domain Bacteria; phylum Planctomycetota; class Planctomycetia; order Pirellulales; family Pirellulaceae; genus CAYLLN01. Next base: position 26,206 of record JBBDYF010000083.1, read on the forward strand.
CGAGGCGTGCGGCACGTCCTGCACGCAGCGACGCTGTATTGGAATCCTCTTACACAAAGCTATCACAGACAATCGCATCGTGCCTATCTAAGGGATATTGCAAATGCCATCGAAGCGACGTGTCGCGCGGCCGCCGGCTTATCTGATGTGAAACGCGTGGGCTTGACGTTGTACGGAACACGTGTCCGAAGGAGGCTCTTTCCCGACTTGCGAATTGACTCCCTTGTTGCCGCAAACGTACAAGGCGTTCACCGATTTCACTTGTCATTGGCATCTGGAGCAGAGTCTTCGGCGGCGACAAATCGCCTGACAATTGTGCTAGCGGCAGACTCCGCTCAAGGACGGTCTCAGAAATCGCAATTACATCTCGTGCTTCAGAAGCAACTCCGGCTTCTGCATCCGGTGATGGGTGACATTCTGGACTGCAATGCCGAGGCTTTGGTGGTCTCTGCCAATAACTGGCTCGTTGCGGGGAGTTCGACTACTCGCAAAATCTACAATCGAGGCGGCAAGCAGGTGCGAGAAGCCCTTTCAAATGCTCAGCCGGAAGGCAAGCCGTTGGTAAGAGGCGCCATCGTCACGATTCCTGGCTGTAAGTTGCGGGACAGCCTCGGCAATCGACGTTACTTGATCCATACGGTCACAACGTGTTACCAGGAACGTACGACAACCGGGGTTGAAAAACGCATCCCCGCATCGCCAAGTGACGTTTACCAGTCAACGACGAATGCCATCATCGAAGCACTTCGCCTAAATGCCCGAAGTGTTGGGATGACTATAATGTGCGCTCGCGAAGGGTATCACACCTTAGAGCAATCCCAGGCTCGCGTGCAAATGGCACTGGCTTCCGCAAGGGCTGTGAATGATCTTCGCACCGAAATGGTGGGCAGAATTGATCGTGTGTTTTTCTGCCTTCCCAGTGAGGACGACTATTGTCTAATCGCTCCACTCATTGCCCTAGACTTTGGTGCGTAGCTGGTCTGGCCTAGCACGAGAATCTTGTTCGCCACTCTCTCGCCGCGATCCGTAGCAAAACCATATCGGTGCGGCCGACGGAAACTTAGGTCTCCAAGATCCCTGTCTTTTGCGATCAGGATCCAATCGTCGCGATGGCCAGAGTCAAGTACATCGTCGAAGTCATGCCCTTGCCTCGAAAGCCAGTCAGAAACTGCTGGGCCGCGATTCATCGACGAGGAAGCGCATCTATGGCGTTCCCGCGAGGAGCGGCATGAAAGACACCTGCTGCAGCGACCGCGCGGCAAAGAGCAAGCAGGCATGAGCTTCGAGGTAAGGCGTGAATACTCCGCCAAAATCTCCTGCTCCGCGCCGTGGGCCAGCAAGCTGACGATGAACTCGGCACTGAAACGCGTCCCCGCGATCACCGGCTTGCCGGCAAGTACGGCGGGGTTTAGCGTAATGCGCTGCAACAACGCTTCGTCACTCATGGCGGGCTCCTTTCTTGACCAAGGTAATTCTAGCACGTAACGGTTTTTGGGAGCATCCTCGATGTTAAAAGAACTTTTCAATCTCTCCGGCCGCGCGGCCCTGGTGACCGGCGGCAGCAAGGGGATCGGCAAGGCGGTCGCCCGCGGGCTGGCCGAAGCGGGGGCCAACGTGGCCATTTCCGCGCGGCACGAAGACGAACTCAAGAAAGCGAAGGCCGAAATCGCCGACGGCCTGGATGTCCAGGTCGAATACTTTGTCGCCGATATGAACGATCGCTCGGCGGTGAAGAAGCTGGCCAAGGACGTGCTGGCCAAATTCGGCCGCTGCGACGTACTGTTTAGCAACGCCGGCAGCAACAAGCCGCAAAAGCTGACCGAAACCACCGACGAGGCCTGGGACAACATCGTCGAGCTGAACCTGACGAGCTGCATGCTCCTCAGCCGCGAGCTGGTCCCCGCGATGATCCAGAACCAGTGGGGCCGGATCATCTACACCTCGTCGATCATGGGTCTGGCATCCAACCCCGCTCGCGGCTGCTACTCGGCCACCAAGGCGGCTCTGATCGGCATGGCCCGGGCGCAGGCGTTGGAGCTTGGCCCGCACGGCATCACGGTCAATTGCCTCGCGCCGGGACCGGTCGCCACCGATCTGCCGATGAGCCTGCTCTCGCCCGAGCAAAAGAAGATTTTCGCCGAGCGAACCGCCGTCAAGCGCTGGGGCGAGCCGGTCGATATGGTCGGCCCGGTGCTGCTGCTCGCCACCGACGCGGGGGCGTTCGTCACCGGCAACGTCATTCTGGCCGACGGCGGCATTCTGTGCCGGACGTTTGACTGAGCGCTTGCAGACTGGGCGACTTGCGGCGGCTCGAGGCCACCCTATCGCCGCGATTCCGCCCCCGCGCTAGCTGTTTCGCCGGCCGCCTGCACGCTCCCCCGTGCCGTAACGCTCGTCGTGCCGCCGCTCGCCAGGTCGGTTTCGATCTGGATCGTCTGTTCGATCTCGGCCGCTCCCGCGCCGGCGGTGAAGGTGACCGGAACCAGATGCACCTTCTTCGACACGTCGCTCGTCTTGAAGGCGAACGCCGGATTGTCGCACTGTACGCTCAACACCTTGAACGGCTGCTTGCCGGTAATCACGATTTGCTTCGTGACGACCTGCCCGGGCTTGAGCACTCCCAAAAACAGCGACGCGGGGCTCACCGCCAGCGGCGGCACGACGCGGCCCTCGACCGCGACCGACACGCGAGGCAAGCGCGGATCGTTCGTCACCAGGTTCAGGGTCTCTATCAGCGCGCCGGCCGGCGCGTCGTCCTGCAGCCGGACGAGCATTTTGTAGGCGATGCCGCCGGCCGCTCGCCGCGGCTCGCTCAGCTCGACTTCCAGATGCGGATTCACGCTCCGCACGTCGGTAATCTGCCACGCGTTGCGGCCATAATACGTGACGGCAATCTCCTGCTCCGACTTGGCCCCCTGCTCCACGTCGCCAAAGGCGATGCTCCCCGGCTGAAAATCGACATCCCCGTGAATGTAGCCCGCGATATTCAGGCTCACCTCGGCATAGTACGGCTTGTCGATGACCACCGTCAGCGTCGAGGTGCGCTGGCCCAGGAACGCCTTGGTGTTCAGGCTGGCGACGATCGTTCCCTGCTCCCAGGTTTTGAGCGTCGACTTGGTGATGGTGGGCGCGACGCAGCCGCAACTGGTGCGCACGTCGGCAATATGCACGTCTTCCTCGAACTGGTTCTGGATTTCAAACGCGAACTCGGTCTTCGAGCCGCGCGCGACGTGGCCGAAATCGTGCGCCGTGGTCGCGAACATCTTGCGCGCCCACTCTTTCGCCGACGCGGCCGAGACGCCCCCCAGCGAGGTGCTCGAAACGACGACCAGAATCGCTAAACCCAAGTTGCGCAGCATGCACTCTCCTCCCCCACCGGGCAGCCGCCGACGACACACCGGCGGTCGCTCCTCTGCATTCTATGCTAGCGGGGCGTAGAGTGCGGCGACCTTGCATAGATGTCGTGGCTACTTGCCCATCCTCGTCGGTGGCTGCGGCCCGAACGTGCCGCTCGAGCGCCTGCGGTCCAGCCGCAAGCGCGACCACCGACCCAACTGAGAATTTATTCGGCCGTCGGACGGGCCGCCTGCAAAACTTTTCCGAGGGGTGATAATCCGGATAGACAGGGCAAAGTTTGACGGTTTGGTAAAACTGCCCAGCTTCGCCAATTCGACAGGGGACGCGGCTTGCGTTAATCTTACAGCCGCACTCAAGTCTTGCGCCCGCAACGTCCGTAACCGCAACCATTAACGCCATGCCTCTGCCCCACGCCCGCCCCACCGACATTGGCATCGATCCTGTCCGCCTGGCGCGGGCCTACGAGCTGCTCGAAGAGTGGACGACCGGCCCCGATGCGCCCATTCCGGGTGGGACGATCGCCGTCGGTCGCCACGGCAAGCTGGTCGAACCGGCATTCTTTGGCCGCCAAGGACCGGAAGCGGACTCTCCTCCCATTCGCCGCGACGCGATCTTTCTGATGGCTTCGATCACCAAGCCGGTGGTCTATCTGGGGGCGCTGATGCTGGTCGAGCGCGGGCTATTGAACCTGAGCGACCCGGTGACTCGCTATCTGCCCGAGTTTGCCGCGCACCACAAAGAAGCGACCCTCGTCCAGCACCTGTTTACGCACACCTCGGGCCTGCCCGACATGTTGCCCACCGACAAGGAGCTGCGGGCCGCGCACGCGCCGCTCGAGCGGTTCATCGCCGGGGCCATTCGCGACACCGTGCCCCTGTTTCCCGCCGGCACCGACTGGAGCTATCAGAGCATGGGAACGCTGGTCGTCGCCGCGCTGATCCAGCACCTGAGTGGGCAAACGATTCGAGACTTCCTGCAGCGCGAGATCCTCGACCCGCTCCGGCTGCAATCGACTCGGCTCGGCTCGGTCGGGCTGGCCGAGCAGCGCCTGGTGCGCGTGCAGACGCCCGCGTGGCACGATCCAGCATTCGGCTGGAACAGCAAATACTGGCGCGAGCTGGGCGCGCCGTGGGGCACGCTGTTCAGCACGCCCGAGGATTTCGCAGTGCTCTGCCAACTGATGCTCGGCGGGGGAAAAGTGGGGGACCTGCGGCTCGTCTCGGAAAACACGATCCGCCAGATGACGACCAACCGCTTGGACGATTATCCCGATCTTCCCGAGCCGATCCGCCGCACGCAGCCGTGGGGCTTGGGGTGGAAGCTGAACCAACCGGGCACGCCGGGCGCGCTGTGCGACCTGCTGGGCCGGCAGGCGTTTGGCCATACGGGATCGACCGGCAACCTGCTCTGGATGGACCCCGCGACCAGCGGCTTTTGCATCCTGCTGACGACCGCCGAGCGGGCCCGAGCGCCGTGGCGACTCGTCCACCTGTCGAATGCCGTCGCCGCCTCTTTTGTTTGAGCATCGAACATGCCCACCTTCATTCCCGCTCCCCAGATCGTTCAGGCAGCCGGCAACAAGCCGAAGCTCATTGAAGAGTTCGTCGGTCGGGTGCAGTACAGCACGCCTGGCGATGAGGGGGCCGAGTACATCGCCGTCTGCCTGCCGGCTTTTGCACCCGAAATCGTGCATCGCGACGCGTGAGCGAGCGAACAATCGACAAGCGGTTGTTTTAAACGAGTGTCTGGCCAAATTGCCCGGCAAGTGCCAATGGAAATCGAAAATCACTCACCGCGAGAGCTGGTTCAGGGTTCTACCTTTGCCTATTTAACGCAAAGCAGCCAAGCAGGCGAAAAACTTGCGGAGCGTGGCGGGATTGGCCCGTGCCAAGGCCTGTTGTGTCGGCACCGTAATGAGATCAGGTAAACGAGCTGATTGCTCGCATCCGCGCCGCCCAGCTCCTGACCACCGATCGCGCGATCATCGACCCCAACTCCCTGGCCGTGAAGTTTCTGGTGAAGGAACTGCGCGTGCTCGAGGCAGCGGTCGCCGAGTTCGATGCCGCTATCGCCGAATGTTTTGCGGCCCATCCCGACGCCGAGCTGTTTCGTTCGCCCCTCGGCGCAGCGCTTGTCCCTCAGCGCAGCGCTCGCCCCGCGATTGCTCGTGGCGTTCGGCACCGATCGCGGCCGCTTAGGCACGGCCGACGAAGTGCAAGCTTACTCCGGCATCGCCCCCGTCACCCGGCGCAGCGGCAAGTCGTGCCATGTGACCAAACGCTACTTCTGCAACAAGTTCCTCCGCCAAACGTTCCACGCTCTTCGCCGACCATGCCCGCAACCCGCGGACACCGCCACCACGCCGCCCTCCGCTCCCTGGCCTTCAAATGGATCCGCATCCTCTTCCGCTGCTGGAAAAACCGACAACCCTACGACGAAGCCCGCTACCTAAGCCAACTCCAATCCAAGGGCGTCGCCTACTCTCCAACCTGCAATCCCATTGACCAAAAACCTCAGATGTCTTTGCGTTTCTTCGCGACTTTGCGTTAATCAGAATCGAGTTCGCCCTGCGATTGCGGCCCCGCTAGTTTGTCGGTTCCGGCTCCGCCGGTTTCGTCCGTGGCTAATTCCTTCCCAGGCGCAGGCATGCGTCCCATAGGGCGGACGAAAGAGCGCCGCCTGCGCGGTGTGGAGCAATGCTGCGCAAATGGCGCTGCCTACGCGATTTCGTCCAGCAGGTTGCTCAAAGCCATGTCCAGCTTGTCGGCCGTTTCGTATTCGCCGCTTTGAATTTGGGCTCGCAAGGCGGCCACGCGATCCTCGCGAATCTCGGGCAGATCGCGGGCCTGCGCTACAAATTCGGCTTGAGGCGAAAGGTCCAACTGATCGACTCCAAACGAGCCCAACGTGCTCGCGGGGGCCTGGGTCGCGCCCATCCGGTGCGGAGGGGCAATCGGCTGGGCGGTGTGAACGTGGGCGGCGCCATAGACATACATCCGAGGTCTCTCCTTTGACATCCGCCACGACATGAGTTTGCTCCGTCGCGCTGCGGATTGCCAGCACTCCCAATTTCCAGAAACGGTTGGGGGCGAGCTGGCAGCTCGGCTGGCCTGGCGAACCGGCCGATTGGCCGATTCGCGTGAGACCGGGCGAGACTGCCCTACCGCTGCGTCCCCGAAATATACGTTACAGGTGCAAAGCCGGGCGTCGCTTTCCGTGTCGGGGGAGCTGCGATCCGTTGCAGGTGAAAGACCTCGCGAACGCTAGCACTTGGCTGCCCCATAGTGATCGGAAAGTGGCGGGCCGACTGTGACCCAAACTTCGCGGCAACCTCCTGTGCCGGTTCCCCTCGCCCCCGACGGATGCACCCAATATGCCAGCCGTTCGCGGCGGGGCGAATGGCTGGCGTGTGCGGCCGCGGGAATGTTGCCAAAAGGCAACGCGGAGTTTTTCGTTAACAGTTTCGATCGGTGCCGGCGGGTCGGTTGGCTTCCTTCGTCCGCGGCACTGATACGGGTGATACGTTCGCACCAGGCGACAGGTTTGCGCGGCACCCTCTGATTTTTCGAGAGGGGCAGCGGGTCTGCCGCCGGAATGCGTTTCACCCGAAGTATAGGCAAGCCTGCCGGACCCGGCAAGCTCGACGCAAACCGGCTTGCCGCTAGCAGTTACAGGCGGTTACGCTGAAGCAGCCGCTGGGGACAACGAAACTTGCCCAGTTCGCCAGGGTTTGAAGCTGCTGTCGTCCCAGGTGCCATCACCACGGCTGAATCAGTCAGCCACTTGCGGAGATTCTTCGATGCGAAAACTGTTTTTGAGCGCTTGCATGAGCGCCATCGTTTCGACCAGCCCCGCGTGGGCGCAAGAGGACGAGCCGCGCCGACCGCGCGACGGCGATCGCGAGCGGCGCGAGGGCGAGCGCCACGCCAGGCCAGATCGGCCCGATCCGAAAGAGCTGGAGGCTCGTTTCGACCGGACCGACGCCAACAGCGACGGCAAAATCACCCGCGAGGAAATGCCCGAGCGGTTGCGCGGGCCGTTCAGCAATGCCCTCGAGCGGCTGGGGGGCGACTCGATGAACAAGGAGCAGTTCGTGCGGTTTATGAGCTTTGCGGCCCAGCAGGGGGATCGCCGCGAGGGGGGCGATCGCCCCGAACGCGGCCCGCCGCCGGGACCGCCCCCGTTGGTCATGGCTCTGGATGCCGACCGCGACGGCGAGCTATCGGCCGCCGAGATCGAGGGGGCGAGCAAGGCGCTCTTGAAACTCGACAAAAACAGCGACGGCAAGCTGACTCGCGAAGAGTTGCGGCCGGCGGGCGCTCCCGACGCGCGTCCGGGCGAACCTCGCCCCGGGCGCGAGGGGGCGGCGCGAATCATCGAACAAATGCGCGAGCGGCTGAAAGAGGCCGACGCCAACAAGGACGGCAAGCTCTCGAAAGAAGAGGCCCCCGATCGACTCAAGGAGAACTTCGACCAGATCGACGCCAACAGCGACGGCCAGATCGACGAGGCCGAGCAGCGGAAATTGTACGAACGGATGCGCGAACGCGGGGGCAACCGGCCGGAAGAAGAACGACGCCGCGAGCGAAACCGCGACCGCGACTAAGCACCTGCGCAAAAACTACGCCGCGAAGAAGCTGTCCGGCTTTGTAGTCTGATATGCCGGCGGTAATTTTTGGGTCTTGGTCGGATAGTGTAGTCCCATTGTGAGCAGACAGTGGACGTATTGGCAGTTAGCTCGCGGCACGAGCCGCGTAGCGGCGTCACCTGTCAGCCCATACCGTCAGGTGTGGGAGATCGGCGTTATAGGCAATTCCAGCCGCGCCAGCAGGCGGTCAGGCGGACCTGGGCCCTCTTAACAGAGAATAGGGCAAACCGGGAAGCGCCGAACAGCGGCCCTTGGGGATTCCCACGGTTCGTGATCGAGTGGTGCAGACTGCACTGCGTGGCGTGCTGGAACCGATCTTCGACGTCACGTTTTCTGACAATAGCTACGGATTTCGCCACGGCCGGGGATGTCATCATGCCCTGGAACGGGTCGAGGCCCTGCTGAAAGAAGGCTGCGTGTACGTCGTCGATGCGGACCTCAAGAGTTACTTCGATACGATCCCTCACGATCGTCTGCTGGACCGCGTTCGCGAGAAGGTCTCGGATCGCCGAGTGTTGCGGCTGGTAGAAAGGTTCCTGGAGCAAGGGGTGATGGAAGGCCTGAGCGAGTGGACGCCCGAAGCGGGCACCCCGCAAGGCGCCGTCATCTCGCCGCTGCTGGCGAACCTCTACCTGAATCCGCTGGATCACCTGGTGGCCGGGGCCGGCTTCGCGATGGTGCGGTATGCCGACGACTTCGTGATCTTGTGCCGGAGTCAGGAGGACGCTGGGCGGGCCTTGGAACTGGTGCGTGGGGGGTCGTCGAAAACGGCTTGACTCTGGTCTGATGAAAAGTGTCTTGAATTGGCAGATTGGGGTTATCAGAGGAGAGAAAATCTGTTGCGCTCTTTCGGTGTGTAAATGGGAACTCGTTGACCCTTCGCATATGTTCAATATGTGAAGGGACGAGTCGGAAAACCGGCGTCGATTAGTGAGGTTTGTTGCGTCAGTTCAGTAGCTTGTCGATAATCCGCTTTGCCGAGTTAATGAGGTGGGTGGCGTCCGTATCAGTAATTTCTTTTCCGCGCTGAGCTTCGACCGAATTAATAAACGAATTTAGCTTGTTGGCTGCATCCTGCCGCTGATCGGCATTCTCCGCTAGAAGTGCATCTAGCGCGTTATCCAGCTTAGCGTCTGCGGCGTTTTCGATCCCGTTTGCTAAATTAATGGCATCCACGTCGTCTATTAGTCTTTTTAGCAACGCCACGGGATCAAGTTCGGGTCCTATCGCCAGGCAATGCTCAGTCCCTGCAGCGATGGCGACGAAACCATTGCCGACCGGAACTTCGGTTTGGCCCAAACTATTGTCTCCCCAGCCGACGAGCGAGCCGTCCGACTTCAGTGCCAGACTATGGGCCGCTCCTGCTGCAATAGCGACGAAGTTATTGCCCGTTGGAACAGCGGGCTGCGAAAACGCTCCCCAGTCGGCCAGCGTGCCATCCAACCGTAGCGCCACATTTCGGTGGCCGCCGGCGGAGACGGCGACGAAGGGCCCCTGCGGCGGATACAAAAGGTCTTGGTATTGTTCGAATAAATCCAGGTTAGAATAAATTCTCGTTGCTAGCCAAACAGTCACCGATCCATCCGAACGCAGCGCGATGCCATGGAAGTGCCCGGCTGCGACAGCCACAAAGTCGCTTCCAGAGGGAACCTGTGTTGCGCCATAAAATGTATCTCCCCAGCCGGCCAACGTGCCATCCATTCGCACTGCCAGACTATAGTTTTCCGCAGCCGCAATAGCTTTATAGGTTCCGGCCGGCACGGTGGTCTGGCCGGCGTTGTTACTTCCCCAGCCGACTACGGAGCCGTCGGACCGCAGTGCCAAACTGTGCGCTATTCCTGCCGCGACGGCTACAAAGTCATTTCCGGCGGGGACGTCCGTTCGCCCGTCTGGACCATTGAAACCCCAGCCGATTAGCGAGCCGTCTGACCTAATGGCTACATTATGAAGCCCTCCTGCTGCAATGGCCACAAAGTCATTGCCAGCCGGGGCATCTAAAACGCCCTCCTCATTGGGGCCGCCCCACGCGTAGAGTGAGCCAGGAGTGGGCTGAACCACCCCTTCCTGGGCTTGAATGCCCTTCAAATTTATCCCGAGCGCCATGATGAGGATCGCCACGCCCGCCACCGCCCGATGATTCGACTGCATTACGTCATCGTCCTAATACAAAGGTTTAGCATTCCGGCAAGCCCTGGCTTAGAGGGCCAGCATGCCATGAAGCGAAAAACAGTATCTCTTATAGCCTTTAGGCCGCAGCGGCGTCGTTCCTTACGGGAACCGCAGGAAGAATTTTTGAAGTAGCAAGTGGCTGCCTGGCCGCCTCTGCAGCCAGACGGGTATCAAGATGTGCTTAGAGACCCCTGTCATAACAAACTCGGCTGGCTGCGGGCGTTCGCATCCAACCTGCGCAGGAGTTGGCGGCGGGAGGTGAGGGTGGCCGGGAGGTGCTGTTGTTTCCAGGCGTGGACGTCGGCGACTTTGACGCGGGTCAGGCTGGCGATGATTTCAGCCGCGGTTGTTGGTCGCAGCTGCACGGGGAAGGTCAGCAGCAAGCTGGTGAAGCCACCTTTGGAATGCTGTTGTTGCAGTTGCTTGTACTTCGCGAAACATGATTCCAGGATCCGAAGTTGCTGCGTCGCGCCGCGGAACAAGCCGCGCTGGTTGAGGAACTGAGCGCGGTGCTGACGACATCCTGGCAGGCTTGCCACTCGTGAAGCAAAACCCAAACCTAACACACCAAGCAAAAACGCGCAACGCCAATCAACAACAACAATTAAAGCTTTTTATCAGACCAGCTTGACCCTGCATCCTGCCAAGACCCGGCTCGTCGATGCCCGGAGTGAAGCGTTTGACTTTCTCGGCTATCGGTTTCGTGGCGACCTGCGAGTGCCGCGGACCAAGAGC
>JBBDYF010000084.1:0-37029 GCA_040901775.1 Pirellulaceae bacterium
CCAGTCCCCTTCCTCCATGCACACCCCCCTTGGTTTCCAATTCGCGGGCGTCCACTGCGGCATCAAAAAGAATGCCCAGAAGGAAGACTTCACGCTGATTCACGCGCCCGGCGGCGCGACGGCGGCCGGCGTTTATACCCAGAATCTGGTGTTTGCCGCGCCGGTGGCTTACGACCGGGGCCGCACGCCGTCGGCCGACATCCGCGTGGTAGCCGTCAATTCGGGCAATGCCAACGCCTGCACCGGCGAGCGGGGCCTGCGCGATTGTCACGAAATGGGCCGCCTTGCCGCCGCCGCCGTGGGCGTGGCCGAGAGCCAGACGCTCGTCATGTCCACCGGCGTGATCGGCGTCTATCTGCCGATGGACAATATCGCCCAGGGAACCACGGCCGCGGTTGCGAAGCTGGGTACCGACGAGACGGCGTTCCTTTCCGCCGCGCGGGGCATCCTGACGACCGACCGGGGAATCAAGGTCGCCAGCCGATCGCTCGCGCTCGGCGGCCGCGAAGTGCGACTGGCCGGGATGTGCAAAGGCGCCGGCATGATCGGCCCGAACATGGCCACCATGCTGGGCGTGCTGCTGACCGATGCGGCGCTAACGCCGGACGGCGCTCAGCGAGTGCTGCAGGAGGCGGTCGCCGAGAGCTTCAATTGCATCAGCGTCGAGGGACACATGAGCACCAACGACACGGTGCTGCTTCTAACCAGCGGGGCCGGAGGTCAGGGGTCAGAGGCCGAGAAAACCTCGCCGCTCACCGGCCAAGGCCTGGCAAGCTTTCAAGCCGCTCTAACCGAACTTTGTATCGAGCTGGCCCGGCAGATTCCCGACGACGGCGAAGGGGCCACGCACCTGATTACCATCGAAGTACGGGGAGCGAAGAGCCGCGCCGACGGCCGTCAGATCGCCCAAACCATTGCCAATAGCGCTCTGGTCAAAACGGCGGTGGCGGGGGGCGATCCGAATTGGGGCCGGATCGTCTCGGCCGCGGGATACGCCGGAGTGCCGTTCGATCCGGCGGGAGTCGATCTGGCGGTGAACGGCCACCCACTCTACGAGCGCGGAGCGCCGGTCAAGTTCGACGCCAAAACGGTTTCGGCCGCCATCCAGGCGAGCCGCGAGACCAGCATCGTGTTGACCCTGCGCGAAGGAGCAGCGGCCATCCGGTTTTGGACGAGCGACCTGAACGTCGAGTACGTTCGGTTCAACGCGGATTATACCACCTAGACTTGGCCACCCACGGCGCGTTACAACCCATCCGCATGGAAAACATCGTCCCCGATTTGGTTGCGCTGGTCGCGCTCACGGCGATGGAAATCGTCCTGGGTATCGACAATATCGTCTTCATCTCGGTGGTCAGCAACCGCTTGCCACTCGAACAACAAAAGCGGGCCCGGCAGATTGGCCTGTTGTTGGCGATGGGCATGCGAATCGTCTTGCTGTTTGGGATTTCGTACGTCGTCAAAGCAACCGAGCCGCTCTTCTCGATCGACCAGCTTCCGCTGCCGACGGCGTTGACCGCCTGGCTGACGGGCCACGTCGAAATCAATGAGGTTTCGTGGCGCGATCTGATCTTGCTGGTGGGTGGGCTGTTCCTGATTCGCAGCAGCGTCATCGAAATCCACAATAAAACGGAAGGGGAGGACCACGACCACGAATCCGCCAAGAAGGCGACGTTTGGGCGCGTCATCGCTCAGATTGTCATGCTCGACGCCATCTTCTCGCTCGACTCGGTATTGACGGCGGTCGGCATGGCCGAATCGCTGTGGGTCATGGTGACCGCGGTCGTCCTGGCGGTGGGCGTGATGCTGGTCTTTGCCGGCACGGTGTCGGCATTCGTCGAGAAGCACCCGACGGTTAAGATGCTGGCCCTCAGCTTTTTGCTACTCATTGGCGTGATGCTGGTGGCCGAGGGAATCGGTTCCCACATCGAAAAGGGCTACATCTATTTTGCGATGGGCTTTGCGCTGCTGGTGGAGGTGCTCAATTTGCGCGTCAAGGCCCGAGCCAAAGCCAAGCGGGAATTAGCGGCCGACCACTGAGGCAGGCCACGGAAATCGCGCTCCCGCCACTCCGCGGCAAAGAAAGCGAGCGCTAGGTTTCGTCCGTGTCTTGCGAAGCTCTACTGCGATACGTTTGGGGCCTGGATCGTTTGCTGCCCGCGAATGGAGCACGCTACTCGAAGGCTTCGCTGCCGAGCGTCGCGTTCGGTCCCAGGGTGTCGCGCGAGGCCGTCGGCGGCGAAAGCTGACTCGGCAGTTCCAGATAGAACCGGCTGCCGGCGCCGAGCGTGCTTTCGACGCGAATCTCCCCGCCGTGCTCGCGGATGATTTTCTGGCTGACCGGCAGGCCCAGTCCGGTGCCGCGCGAGCCCTTTCGCGACTCGAACACCGAGAAGATCCGCGGAATGTCCTCGGGGGCGATCCCTTCGCCGTTGTCGGCCACCACAATATGCACGAACTGGTCTCCCGTCGCGAATTCGGTGGTCACTTCGACCCGCGCCCCGGCGCGCTTCTCGCAAGCGTCGATGGCGTTGGTAACGACGTTCAGCACCGCCCGATGCAACAATTCGGGGTCGAAGCAAAACTGGGGCAAGTCGCGCCGCGGCTCGAAGACGAGCTGCACCGCCGCTTCGCCGGCGCGGGCCTGCATCAGCTCGACCACGTCGCTCAAGGTTTCGTTCAGGTCCGCCAGGCACAGGTCGGGTTCGCGAGGCTTGCTGAACGTCAGCATATCCATCACCAGGTTCGAAATCCGCTCCTGGTTTTTATCGACGATTCGCCAGCCCCGGCGAACGACGTCGTTGTCATCGCCTTTGAGCCCTTCCTCGATGAGATAGCTGCCGCCGCGGATTCCTTGCAGGATGTTCTTGATATGGTGCGACAGCGTGGCGATCGTTTGCCCCATGACCGCCAGCCGTTCGGCTTGCAGCATGGCCGAATAGTAAGAAGTGTCCTCGACCGCCAGGGCCGCCTGATGCCCGATCGCCACCATCAGCTTCAAATGCTCTTCGGAGAATTTGTTCGATGAGTTGCTGAACGTGCGCTGCTGGATGGCGGCGGACGGGGGCGTATAGGTGTCGATGTAGATGACGCCGACGATTCCGTAACGGCCCTGCATCGGCACGCAGATCGCCTCGCGAACCCCCAGCCGCACGATGCTCCCTTCCGAGTTCCACCGCTCGTCGTCGCGGGCGTCGCTCGTCAGTACCCCTTCCTTGTGCTGCATGACGTAATCGAGAATCGTGCGGCTGATAGAAATTCGATCGTCGGCCCGCACCCCCTTGCGATTGCGGCTGGCGGCGGGGGTCAGCTCGCCCGTCTCGTGATCGACGAGCATGATGCAGCCCCGATCGGACTCGACCCATTCGAAAATCAGGTCCACGATCCGACCGAGAAGCTGGTCGATGTCGAGCGTGTGGCTGACGGCCAGCGCCGTGCGATACATGATTTGCAGGTTGCTGCGGGCCCGGGCCAGCCACGGGCTTTCGGCCATGTCGGGCGGCTGGAAGAGCTGGCTGCCCGAATCGTGTCCGACCGTGCGGACGATCCGCGAGCCTTCGATCTCGCCCAGGCCGACGATGTTCACGTCGTGGGCCAGGTTGACGCTCGAACGGTCGTCGGCATCGGTAAACAGCAGGAGCGTCCGGCCCACCTGAACCCGATCGCCGTTTTTCAGCAGCCGGACGTCGATCTTCTCGGTATTGACGAAGGTGCCGTTCGAGCTGTTCAGGTCGGTCAGTCGAATCCCGTTGTCGGATCGCAAAACTTCGGCATGGCGGCGTGAGATTTCGCTGTCGTTGAGTTGAATGCGGTTCGTTCCGTCGCGGCCCATGGTGAGGGCTTCGGTGCGCACGTCGAAACGCTTTCCCTTGTCTCGTCCCTGCATGACAAATAGTGTGGCCATCCGCCCCGCCGCTGGGATCGCGCTCGATCGGCCCGGGCTGATGTGCTCAGGCTGCCTTCGCCGCCAACTGCTCGATTTTATGGATCAGCGGGCCATAGTGGTAGGGCTTGGCAATGACCTGATCCTTGGGAAGCGCGATCGTACGGCAGGCGCGGCCCAGAATTATCAGGGCCGGACGTGCATCGGCCACCGCTTGCGAGCCGTACTCGAATTGCACCTGTTCGTCCTCGGCATGCTGCGTCTCGAGGTCGAGCACGATCACGTCCGGCTCGTGCAAACGGGCCAGTTCGAGCCCGGCCTTGGCCTCCGCCGCTTCCCAGATGCGCATTCCCCGCCGTTCGAGAGAGGTTCGCAGCACTTCGCGCTCCTCCGCCGACGGTTCGACAATGAGCACGCAGGGGGACAAGCGGGAGCTCTGCGACATGGAATCCTCGGAGCCTATCGTCGGGCAGGCATTCGCCTGCGAATACCAAAGGGTCGCAAAGAATAGCGGCCCTCGCGAAACCTGTCAAAACCGAATTGCTCTTGGTGCAATCGCCCGTGGCGTGTCAAAATGGGCAAGCTCGTTCACCACTGCGCGATGGATCGCCTCCGAGGACAAGGAATGTCGCTTCTGCAGCTTCGACACCTGGCCGAATACCTGGCCGTCAGGGTGTTCCTTTCGCTCATCACGGCCGTCAGCCTCGAAACCTGCCAGTCGGCCAGCCGCTGGATCGGCTGGTTGCTGTCGGACGCGGTCAAGCTGCGCCACAAGACGGTGCAAGACAATCTGGCGATTGCCTTTCCCGACGCTTCAGCGGCGGAAAAGCAGAAAATCGGCCGCCAGATGTGGGAGCACCTGATCCTGATGGTGTGCGAGATCGCCCACGCGCCGCGAAAAATTCATGAGTCGAACTGGCGAAAGTTCATCGGCCTGCACCGCAAACGAGAACTGATTCAGGCTTTCCTTTCGCCGCGGCCCAAGGTAGTGGTGACGGCCCATTATGGCAATTTCGAGATCGGCGGCTTCATCACCGGGTTTTGGGGATTTCCGACCTACACCGTGGCCCGCCCGCTCGATAACCCGTATCTCGACCGCTGGGTGAACCACTTTCGCGAATCGATGGGGCAGGTCATCATCCCCAAACACGGGACGGCTGAACTGGCCGATTCTTTGCTCAGTACCGGCGGCACGCTCGTTTTGGTCGGCGACCAACATGCCGGGGCGGGGGGCGTGTGGGTCGATTTTTTCGATCGGCCGGCCTCGTGTCACAAGGCGCTGGCCCTGTTTTCGCTGCTCAACAAGGCCCCGATGCTGGTCACCTACGTTAGGCGGCAAAGCCGGCCATTGCGATTCGAGATCGGCCTGGCCGACGCGTTCGACCCCGCCTTGCCGGGACAAGACGACTTGTGCGGGGTCACCGAACTGACCCAGTGGTACAATGACGTTCTGGAGGAAGAGATTCGCCGCGCGCCGCACCAATACTGGTGGCTGCACAATCGCTGGCGCGAAGCGCCGCCGACGCGCCGCCGAAGGAAGCGCAAGAAGCGAAACCCGGCGACGGTCGCCTCACGCATCTCCTCAAGTCCTATTTCCGCCGAGCGTCCCGCCGCCTAAGACCGAACACCCATGCCGCACTGGATTCGCGCTTGCTCGGTCGCCGATTGTCCGCCCGGCTCGGCTCGTGAATTGATTGTCGGCGAGCGGATCGTCGCGATGTTCAACGTGGCGGGCCGGTTCTACGCTCTCGACGGAATTTGCCCGCACCAAGGGGGCCCGCTGGGCAAAGGGGCGTTGAGCGACTGCATCGTCACCTGCCCCTGGCACGGCTTTCAGTTCGATGTGACCACCGGCCAGCACCTAACCAGCAAATCGCTGGTGCATCCCCAATTTGCCGTTCGCATCGAGGGGGACGACGTGCTACTGGATATCGAATCCTAACGATCGCCAGATCACGGCGGGCCAGGCATTCCTTGCACGCCCGGCAGCGCCTCGACCGCCGGCACTGGCGTTTGCTCGGTAACGACGGGCAAGTGGACCATCGAATCCAGATCGAGCCGAGCGCTCAGGTCGCTCAGAATGCGCTGTTCGAGCGTCACGTCGCGACCCAGCGGAATCCAGCCGAGCGTTACGGAGTATCGTCCAGAGGACCCTTCCTGGCGGACGAGCGTGCCGTCGTGCCGGAGTGTCGCTCCGCCGGCGGTGGCGTGTTCGGGCTTGTCCAGGTCTTCCAGTTCCTTTTGCACGAGCACGTCGAGCAGGTAGCCGCCGCTGGCCGGGATCACCCGCACGGTTGCCCGCCGGCGGATCGACTGGAACGTGGCGTGAAGTTTTTCGTAGCCGGGGGTTGAATCCTTGCGCCACGGCTCGAAGATCGTCGAACCGGTGATCGGAAACGTGTCGATCCGCCCCTCGGTCATAATGCCGCCGATCAGGCGGATGCGTTCCTCGCGTTCGATACGAAAGTAGTCGTCCACCGCATCGACCGACTGGTTCCAGAGGAATTCGCGATCCAAGGCAGGGACGAACAGCGGGTTGTCGATCAGTTGCGGGCCGTCGCTCAAGTCCGGCCCAGCCGGCATCCGCAGCCGGGCGCAACCCCAAGAAGAAATCATCGCCAGCAGCAGCCAGCCGGTGAGAGCGAATTGGTGAGTGGAACGCGGGGCCATTTAGTACCGTCCCCGGCCGATCGGCGACTTGGGCCCGGTGGCGGTTTCGGCGGCGGGCACATTGGTGGCCGGTGGCGTCGTCGCCGGCCCGGCTGCGGGCAACTCGCTGGCGCTGCCCCGGTGTTCGACGAACAGCAACGCGTCGGCCCGGCTCTTGCTGGCCCCGAACGGATTGACCCGCGATAGCGGCCCGCCGGCATCGGCCGCGGGGTTGGCGACCACGCCGCAACTGAGCACCAGCACCTGGTCGGCATCCCATCGCAGTCGTTCGTTGAGCCGCCAACTGACGACTTGCGGCACTTGAATCTGCACGCGCCCGCCTTGCCCAACCACGGGCACATCGAGGGCGATCGGCACCAGCCGTTCCACCTGATCGACCTGGCATTTGATCGCCGCATCGACCGTTTGTCCGTCGAGCGACAACAACGGGCTGACCTGTAGCGAGTAGCCTTCGTCGATCGAGCCCGGCAGCAGTTCGTAGCCTAGCCCGTCGCTCCGCAGTTGCACGCCCCGCTGATACCGCCTGGGCTGCGTGCGAGTCAGCGTCTGCGATTGGCCGTTGAATATCTCGACGCGCGGGGCGCTATGCTCGCGAAAGTCGGCCCGCGATTTGAGCGATTCGTACAGCATGGCCGCATTCTCGCGCGACAAAACCCAGCCCTCGACGCCGGGCGATTTCACGTCGATCGGCCGCAATAGCGCCACGGCCCGGGCCCGCCAGTTAGGGCTGCCGACCGTCACCAGCCGCAGGCCGAGCACCTGCTCGTGTCCGTCGGTGTTGACCAGGCGTTCGACCACGTCGCGCACGGTCTGTTGCATTTCGGGCGTGTGATAGACCCGCAAGGTGGAGATGTTGGCACTCAGGATTCCCAGCGGTTCCGAAAACCAGACGTCGGTCCCCGTTTCGCGCAACACCCAATCGACAACCGCTTGCTCGGGGCGCTCGCTGTCGGTGACGCGCGACGTATAGGTCGAAATGTCGTACTCGCGCCACAATTGCCCGTGGTCGTTGGGCAAGACGCCGCTCCCCTTCGTGATTCGCAATCCGCTGCGGGCCTCGGCTGGGGCGACCGGCGTCAGATCGCGGATGGGGACCGTGGCAATGGTCGAACGTGGAGGTTTGAGCGGGGCCGGCTTGGCCGCGGCAGGCGCTTCGCCCGGCGAGGCCGGTGCGGCGGTTCGCCGCGGCGCGGTGGCCGGCGACTGGGCCAAGACCGTTGCCGAAGCCAGCACCGCGGCGGCGAAAACGGCTCCGGTCCAAAGACGAGCATCCATCGGCGACCTCCCTGTTTTCCGGTCGCGATCCGAAACTTATAACTCCCTAACTCAACCGCTTGCCTTCCACGCAAAGGCCGGGGAAAACGCGGTTTGGTTAGGAACTCTTAAGGAAAGGCCGCCAGAACAGCGCGGCCACTAGCGCGCGGCCCACAAGCGCGCGGCGGAGTATAGACGCGACGGCGCAAACCGGGCAAGGTCGATTGGGCCGCATTGCTAGCATGGGTTGCATAAGCAGATTTGCACGGGATCGAATTTGCTAGGAATGTCAATCGGAGAAATTGGCAGGTTTTTTGCATGCTGGACGTGGAGCTGGGTGGATTGGGAAATCCAGAGAGCAAACAACCGCGTTCAAGGGTGAACACAATGGCTCGCGCGTAGATCGGCGAACAAGAGTGGCAGACGTTTCAGGAGATTACCGGCTTCAGATTCCTGCGCGAGGCCTGTTGACGGAGGATGTGCGTTTCAATGAGATGGAGGCGGCGGGGCACCCAGACGCCAACAAGCGGGGAAAACTCGTTGCTTCCCGAGAATCGGGGCGCTGCGTCGGAGTCATCCTCCGACTTCTCGGCAAACGCGGAGTCCTTGCCGTCGGCAAAGCGCAAGCGAGAAGAATGGCGCCCCCAGCGGCTGGTGCGGACGTGCCTCAGCAGCATGGCCTGTAACGATGAATTCGGTTCGCTCGTGGCCGCCGAAGCGCAAGGTCGCGGCTTCAATCAGGCGCCGCGCAGGCATTTCTCGGCGATGGCCAGGCCTGGAACTGGACGCTTCAGCAGCGCCACTTCCCCGACTACGTGGCCATTACCGATTTTGTGCATCCCCTCAGGTACGTGCGCGGGCGCTGGCAAGCGGCGCATCCCACCCCCTCCGGCGACAAACTGCCCGAACACGATTCGCGGGCCATCGTTCAGGGCGTCGTCACCTACTTGGAGAACAATCAATCGCGGATGAGCTACCCGCGGTATCGCTGTGCGGGACTCCCCGTGTCCTCCGCGATGATCGAATCGCTCATCAAGGAAATCAACTACCGCGTCAAAGGGACTGGAAAACTCTGGAATCGCCCCACGGGAGCGGAGCATATCTTGCAGGTGCGAGCCGCCGCCCTGGGCGACGACGACCGGCTCAGCCAATGGATTCTCAATCGCCCCGGTTCGTACTTCTACCGACCATCCACCAGCCAACTCCCGCTAGCATCCGCGGCGTAAAATCAATTCACCTTATGCACCCTTCTCACCGGCGATGGGAACGGGTGCATCAGGGGGCGCCCCTCCACCCACCAGCTCCCGCTAGCATCCGCAGCATAAAATCAATCACCTTATGCACCCGCAGGGCAACAGGGCGGGCGCAGGGCAATCCAGCGAAACTGGCCCCGCGAAGCTCGCAGTTTCGCCGGCCCGCAGACAACCGGCCCCCCGCCGGGTAGTATAGTGCGCAGCCTTTGTTCGTCTTCGGCCCTGAGCGTGATCGACACATCGCCTATGGACCTGCCCGCTGCTCCTGCTGCCGCCCGACCAGGCGAATCGCTTACGCTCGAGCAGTTGCGGCTGCTCGTCGCCCAGCTCGAAGCGAACATGGGGCGCGTGGTGCTGGGCAAGGCGGAGGTCGTCCGCTGGTGCCTGGTGGCGCTCCTTTCGGGCGAGCACATCCTGCTCGAAGATGTGCCGGGCGTGGGCAAAACACTCGTGGCCAAGGCGATGGCCCGCAGCGTTGCGGGCGATTTCTGCCGCCTGCAATTCACCCCCGACCTATTGCCCAGCGACATCCTGGGGAGCTCGGTGTTCGACAGCAAGCAAGGGCTGTTCGTCTTTCATCGCGGGCCGATCTTTTCAAACATCGTGCTGGCCGACGAGATCAACCGGGCCCCGCCGCGTACGCAGTCGGCCCTGCTCGAAGCGATGAGCGACAACCAAGTTTCGGTCGATGGGCAGACGTTTCCGCTACCGCGGCCGTTTTTGGTCATCGCCACGCAAAACCCCTTCGAGTTTGAAGGGACCTACGCCTTGCCCGAAAGCCAGCTCGACCGCTTTTTGCTGCGGATTTCGATGGGCTATCCCGGCCGCGACGACGAACGCCGGGTGCTCACCAGCCATCGCCGCGGCGAGCCGGTTCACGAGCTGCAGCCGGTGATCGAGTGCGAACAGGTGGCCGCATTGCAAGAGGCGGTGCGCGGCATCACGTTTGAAGCGTCGGTTGGCGACTACCTGCTCGAGATCGTCCACCGCACGCGCGATTCAGACGAGCTGCGCGTCGGCGTGAGCACCCGCGGCGCGCTCAGCCTGTATCGGGCCGCGCAGGCGCTGGCCCTGATCGAAGGGCGGCACTTCGTGGTTCCCGACGACGTGAAACGCCTGGCCCCGCTGGTGCTGGCCCATCGTGTCATCCTCAAGGGCTTTGTCCGCACCGGCCAGCGCGACGCCGCCGAGGCCCTGATCCGCCGGCTGCTCGAGCAAACCCCCGTGCCGGAGTGAGGGGCAGGTTCAAGGTTCAAAGCTCCAGGTTCAAAGTTGGGCCTAAAAGTCAACTTTGAAACGGTTAGCCTGCAAGTTCAAACTGATTCTATGCCGCTTCGTCGCCGTGCCTGGCTGAGCCGTGAGGGCGTGTACTACGCCGGAGTGCTGGCGTTTATCGTCGGCGGGGCGGTCCTTCGCTCGATCAACCCGCTGGTCATTCTGGCCGGCATGATGATCGCCCCCTTGCTGCTCAACTGGCGGCTGGTGATGGCCAGCCTGCTGGGCGTGTGGGTCCGGCGTCAGTTGCCCGAGCAGATTTCGGCGGGCGAACCGCTGACCGTCGAGATCGCCATCGAGAACTCGCGTCGCTCGCTCAGTTCGTGGCTGTTGGTGGTTGAAGACTGGATCGAGCGCGTCGAGCAGCCGCACGAGAAAATGCCTAGCGCCCGCGGCTGGTCTTCCGCTTGGCGCTGGTTGCGGTCGCTTGTTTTTCATGCCAGCACGCGGGCCGAGGCGCTGGCGGTGGAAGTGCCGGCCGGGCAGACAACGACCATCACCTATCGCCTGACGCTGCCGCGCCGCGGGCGATACCGCTTTGGCCCGCTGCGGGTTTCGACCCGTTTTCCGCTGGGGCTGGTCTGGGGGCACGTCGTGCTGCCGGCGGCCGACGAGCTGGTCGTTTCGCCGCGGCTGGGGCGGTTGACGCAGGCCTGGGCCAGCCTGCTCGAAGGCGAGCGGACCGGCGACCAGCGCCACCACCCGCAGCAAGGCCTGTCCGCGGGAGACTATTACGGCCTCCGGCCGTGGCAAAGCGGCGACAGTACCCGCTGGATTCACTGGCGGACCACGGCCAAGCTGGGCGTCCCCACGGTCATGCAGTTCGAACGGCAACAAAGTCGCGACGTGGTTTTGGTGCTCGATCCGTGGCTTCCCGCCGCGCCGAGCGAGCAGGACCAAGGGCACTTGGAACTGGCGATCAGCATGGCCGCCACCGCCGTGGTCGAACTGACGAGCCGGGGGCACTCGCGGCTCGTCCTGGGCGTGGTGGGATCGCGACCGCAATGCTGGTCGGGGCCTTCTTCGCCCCTGTTTTGTCACGAGGTGCTGGGCCAACTGGCCGAACTGCCGGCCAGCGACGGCAGCGCGCTCGACCAGACCTTGCGGCAGGTGCGCGAGGAAGCTCCGCCGGGCGCCGGGCTGGTGGTCATCAGCTCGCGGCCGGCAGCCGCGGGGCTGGACGAAGCGGGCCGCCGGGCCTGGATCGACGTCAGCGGGCCGGGGCTGGCGGCCCTGTTTCAGTTGGAATAGTCCGTTGCCTGTTTGTTCTTTCGACGACGCATCACATGTCAGCCGACAATTCTGACCACGAACCGACTATCCCTCAGCCGAAACGCCCCGGCTTTGGGCTGCGGCTGATCGTGCTGGTGTTGCTGCTGACCATTGCAGCGGGGTTCTTCGTCTTTTACCGCGACCAGTTTCGCCTCGCGGCGCTTGCCGAGCGGGAAGCGGCGCTGCGGCAAAGCTACCAGGCCCAGCCGGCACTGGCGCTGTTGATCGCCTTTGTCCTGTACGTCGTCGTTACCGGGCTGTCGCTGCCCGGGGCCGCGGCGATGAGCGTCCTGTACGGCTGGTTGTTCGGCTTCTGGCGGGCGCTGGTGCTGGTCAGCTTTGCCTCGACCTCCGGGGCAACGATCGCCTTCCTGCTGAGTCGCTATCTGTTCGGCCAAGTGATCCAAGACCGCTACGCCGAGCGACTGGCCACGTTCAACGCAGCGATCGACCGCGAAGGGGCCTACTACCTGTTCACGCTCCGGCTGATTCCGCAAGTGCCGTTTTTCGTGCTCAACGCGGTGATGGGGCTGACCAGGATTCGCACCCGCACGTTCTGGTGGGTCAGCCAGCTCGGCATGTTGCCGGGGACGTGCGTCTTCGTGTTGGCCGGGGCGAGCGCTCCCAGCCTGACGAAGGTGGCCGAGAGCGGGTTGTCGAGCCTGCTCGACTGGAAGCTGATTGCGGCGCTGGTGCTGCTAGGGATCGTGCCGCTGGCGATCAAGAAGCTGCTAAGTCGCCCCTACGCACACCAATCGGGCAGCGGCTGAGGGTGAATCCGTGGCTCGCGGCCCGCCTGAATTTTGGCGACCGCCGCTTCCGAGGCCGCTACTTCCGCGGACGAGCCATGAACTTCGAGCGTCAAGTCGAACGCCTGCTTTTGCCCGGCGGCCAGCTTCACCTCGCGCTTTTTGGTGGCCTCGAAGCTGCGCGGGTTGGGAAAGTTCGTCCCCGGTTCCAGGCCGGTGACGTAGCCGTCAGGCTCGCCGGCTGTATCCTTCCACAGCGAAAAGCAGGGGAGTTGCCGCGGATCGAACACCAGGCTGACGCCTCGCGTGGCATGGGCATTTTTGAGCAGCGTGCGGGTCCGTCCCTCGCCGTCGGCGTGCAGGTCGAAAAAATAAACCTGCTCTTCAAAGCCGGGCTGGGGCGCGCCGTAGCTGTCCCACGTTTTCAAACCCGTGGCTGCGTGAGCGTTCCGCGGAACCAGCGTTTTCACGGGGGCCACCACACGCGAGCCGGCATCCAACAGCGGCAGCCCAAAGTTCACATGATACAGCAGTTGCATCGCCGCCGGAGTGGCCGAGAAGTTCTGTACCTCGTCGTGGATGTGCAGGGCCGAACTGCCGAACTTGGTGGTGACGGTGGACGTGAGCCGCAGCTTGAGAAAATGGAACCGCGTCTCCTCGACGATCCCCAACAGCTTGATTTCCTGCTTGTCGGTGTCGATCGTCAGCTCGACGTGATGCGCCGGCCGATTGGCGATGCGGCCGTGCAGCGGATACTTCAATTGGCCGGTTTTTTCGTCGAACTCGGGCGCGCCGTTGCTTTCCAATCCGCAGCGGACGAGCAGTTCGTCGAAACCGTCGAGCCAGCCCAGGCCGCTCGGCTCGCCCAGGTTGACTAAGGCCGGGTGTACCGGACCCCGGTTAGGCGACTTCCAGCCGAGCGTGGGCATTTCGCTGTCTCCCGCCAGCCGGGCGCGCCACAGGCCCATGCCGCGGGTGGGAAGAACGTCGAAGGCGAGCTTGCCGTTGTCGATTTCCACCGCCAGCACGCCATCGGCCAAGCCGCCCGACCAGGTACGCGCGAGCACGCTGGCGCTTCCCATGCCGGGCAAAGTTTTGGCGTCAATCGCCAGCGGTTGCGGCAAAGCGCTCTGGCCCGAGGCTGGATCGACGAGCTTCCACGATTTCACCGGCATGAGCGTGTCTCCGAGCGGAAGGTGATCGGTTGCCGAATGGCCGCAAACTCTTCGGCTTTTTCCTCTTGCCGACGAACTTCAGCACGATGCCTCGGCTTAATTCTTTATAAAGTCTTGGGTATGCTATGCATGAACGCAATCTACCCAGATCTCTCATCCCGCTTTATTCCCCCTGCTCAAACATTGTCCCGAAGGTGCCGCGGGTCGCTTCCAGACCCCGCCGCAGCATGACGATGTCCATGCCGAAGCTGAGCATTCGGCAGCCAGTGTCGTAGGCCCGCTGGGCGAACTTGGGGTTCACGGCAATCGTGCCCCAGTGCTTGCCGTGTTTTTTGCAGGCCGAGGCGCAGCGCTCGATGGCCGCCCAGAGCGGATCGCTTTCCCACTGGGCCAGCACGCCCAGCACTTGCGACAGGTCGCTCGGCCCGACGAACAAGAGATCCACGCCGTCGATCGCGGCGATCTGCTCGCACTCTTCTAGCGCGCCGGGCGTTTCGATTTGAATGGCGACGAAGTTGTCGCGGTTGGCGTCGGCCGAGTACTGCGGCAAGGTTTTGCCGCCGTAGGCCGCGTCGTAGCCGCTGGCGTTGAGCCCCCGGTTGCCGCGGGGGGCGAACTTGACCCACTGCATGAATTCCTCGGCATGGGCGGCCGATTCGACACGGGCCGCCATCAGCCCCCCCGTCCCCGCTTCGAGATTGGCGGTGGCGTCGGCATAGTTCGTCATCGGCATCCGGACGAACGAGTCCATCCCATTGGCCCGCCCGGCACAGGCCGCCAGGCAAACCTGCTCGTAGGTGACCCCCGCATGCTCCTGATCGATCCAGAAGCCGTGATACCCGCCGACCATGCCGTGCAGGTCGAAGACGGCGGGATGAATCAGCCGGCCGACGCAGAATACCCGGCAAAGTTTTCCCTGGGACAGACGATCTTTGAAGCGGTGCATGGTTAGTCCTGGCGGAAGCGAAGCGAAAACAGGTCGGCGACTTTCAATACGAACCGCGGCCGCACCGACTACTTGCCGATCCGCTTCAAGCGGGCGATCTGTTGTTCTTGCTTTTCGATCAGCGGATCGAACTGCGGGATTTCAACCGCGTTGTTCCCCTGCTCGTGCTTGCGAAACAGGAACAGGTAGGTCTCGTTTTGCGGCCGGTAGCGATGAAAGTAAAGCTCGTTCTTTTCGCCGATCGCGGTGCGGAGCTCGGCCAGCTCGCTGGTCGAATACGCCACGGACGGCACGCCCAGCTTGGGAAGCAAGGCCTGGGCGAACTCCTGCGCGCCTGACTCGGTGAGGTGTAGCCCGTTTTCGGTTTCGCCTGGCAGATCGTACAGGTCGATGAACGCCGCGCCGCGCTCTTGAGCCACGGCGGCGATCGTATCGTTGTACTTTCGCAGGCCGGCGTTGTATTCGGCCGGATCGGGCAAAGGAGGGCCGACGTTCTCGTGCTTCTTGGGGCCGAGCAAGAGCACCCGCGCGCCGGTCGGCTGGAGCGCATCGAGCAGTTGATTCAGGCCCGCGCGAAAGTCCGCCAGTCCCGCTGCGCCCGCGTAAGCCTCGTTCTCGCCGTAGCAGACGACCAGCAGCGTCGGCTTGGCCTCGGTCGTATCTTTGATCAGCCGCTGGAAACCTTCGGCCCGGTCGCCAAAGACGCCCCGCGAATCGCCCCAGACGGTGTCGCCGCTCCAGCCCAGGTTGCGAAAAGTGAGGTTCTTCTCTGGCAGGCCGGCGGTGATCGCCGTTTCTAAGTGGCCGTGGGTTTGCAGGCGTTCGATGAACGCGCCCCCCAGCAGGACCACCCGGTCGCCGTCTTGGAATTCAAAGCTGGGCGAATCCGCGACCGCGGACGATGCAAGCGACGCGCCGATCAGCAGCGTCGTCAACGAGAAAACGACTCGGCAAGGCATGGCAATTCAGATCGAGAGGAAACCGGCCAGGGAAAGCCAGCATGATACCCTACCGGCACGCGTGCTGCGCGCTGGGACGGGGTCTGGAGACCCGCGCCCAACTGTGAGCGGAACCCGCGCCCAACTGCCAACTGCCAACTGACCTCCGACCACTGACCTCCGACCACTGACTTCCACCTCGCGCGACCACTGGTCGCGGCTATGCACCGGGCAGATACTCCTTGCCCACCTTTACCGCGACGGTGCCGATGGGGAAGTAGCCGACGCTAATCCGAGCGACGTGCGTGAGCAGGTCGTATGCCCGCCAGCGGTCCCAGCCGTGATCGGCTTCCATCCACAGAATCAGGTGGGCGAAGGCCTCGGCAGTGGCCCGCTCCATCGGGCAGCCGGTGGCGATGGCCATGATCTCGGTCGGCGTTTCGACGCGCGGGCCGGCGATTTTGCGACCTGTGCAGAGGTTGACGGTGATCGTCGAAATCGCAGGCATCTCCAGGCCAGCCGCCGATAACTCGCCGTGCCCCATCGCCGCGTGGGCATCGCCCAGATAGAGGTAGCCGCCGGGGACAAACACCGGCAGATACACGGTGTTGCCCGGCGCAACCTCGATGATGTCGAGATTGCCGCCGTGCGGCCCCGCCGGGCCGGTGGTCGGCACCCCCGTATCCGGCGCCGTGCCAATGCAGCCGAGCATCGGCTGATAAGGAATGGTGAGCGTGTCGCTCCAAAAAATCTTGCCGTCCCGAATGGGGCAGACGTGCGTGCCGTGCGGGCAGTCGGTCCCCAGCCAGGGGGCCAGCGTGTGCAGTGGCGGCACCCGCGTGGCACATTGGCCGATCAACGGCTCGATCGAGTGGATCGAAATCGCCAGCGAATCCCCCGGCTCGGCCCCTTCGACCCAGATCGGGCCGGTTTGCGGGTTGCCATAGGGGGCCTTCACCCGGTCGCGGCGGTCGTCGTCGGTTCGGATCTGCCCGCTGAAAGCGTCTTCGCTTTCGACGACGATCGACTCGCCCGGCTCGATCCGCAGCCGCGGATCGTTGTGGCGAGAGAATTCGTAATACAGGGGACCAATGGGAAGGCGTTGCATGGTGGGTGGATTCTCAACCGCGAAGGGGGCGGCTCACGCCGGGGCAATTTGCCTGTCGGCCCGGCCATCACAGCGCCAGCGGTTCGCCCGCCAGTTGCCGCTCGTTGCGGGTCAGGTCGTACATCGCGTGGATCAGGTCGATGTCGCACTGCCGCTGCTGCACGTTGCGGCGGCCGAACATCCGCTGCTGCGTGGCGACCATCACCTCGGGCGGCAGCTCGGTCACCTGCCCGAACAGGCGGGCATAGTTCACAAAGCTAGGCACGTTCGTCGTCACAAAGCCATAGACCATCGAGCAACAGCCGACCGTCTTGCCGGTGAAAATGCCCGTGTTGATCGCCGTCTTGGCGTAGTCGCCCAACATGCAGCCGACGAACTGCATGCCGGTGGCGACCTGCTCGCCCCGGTAGTCGATCTTGACCGCGCCGTAGGTGTTTTTCAGGTCGCTGTTGCTCGTGCCCGCCCCCAGGTTGATCCAGCTTCCCAGGTAGCTGTGGCCGAGAAAGCCGTGGTGCTGCTTGTTCGTGTAAGGCTCGACGATCGAGGCTTCGATCTCGCCGCCGATCTTGGTGGTGTGCCCCAAAGACACAGCGTCCTTGATTGCCGAATGCTCGATCACCCGGGACTTCGGTCCCAGGTAGGCCGGCCCGCGCAAAAAGCTGTACGGCCCAACCGTCGCCCCTTCGTCCAGCAGCACGGGGCCCTTGGCCGCATCGGCCACACAGTATTGCCCCAGCTTCGCCCCCTCGGCGGCGAACACGCCGTCGGCGATCTCCCGGAACCGGCCACTTTCGAGCCGGTGGGCCAGGTTTTCGCCGATGATTTCCAGATTGTAGCGCACCAGGTCGTGCGGATAGACGAACAGCGGCAAGCGGGCGTCGGACGCGGGCAGCTTGCCGCTGACCGAGTTCTGCACGTATTTGTTCCAGTGGCCGATCTCGGCGTCCGGCGGCGGCGCGGGGCCATGCGCGGCGACCAGCGCGGCGGCGAGCGATTTGTCGTGGTAGATCGCCACGGTGTCCATCCCGTCGGCCAGCTTGCGCAGCGTGCGATACGCGGCGACCGTGGGGACCAGGCGGGCGTTCACCAATAAGGCGGGCGTTTCGACCGTCGGCGGCTGGTGGTCGATCTGAGGAAAGTCCAAACGCTGAATGGGCTGCAAATGCGGCCGGACGATGCCTCGCAACGATGCCCCGATTTCGCCCGCCAGCCGCTCCAGCCAGTCGATCAGCCGATAGCTGCCGCAGGTCATGGCGTAACCGGCCCGACCGAGCGTGATCGGATGCAGGCGGGAGACCAGGTCGTCTTCGAAGACGATGATTTGCATGGCCAACGGGGAACTCGGAGCGCGGAACGGGGAGCGAGACCCACTAAGTCTAGGTTGCGGCGAGTCGCAGGGCCACGCACCGGCCAATTCCGCGTTCCGCACTCCGCGCTGCGACTATTCCGCCATCGCCAGATCGGGCACCAGCAAGTCCTCGCTGGTGCTGGTCCGCGGAGCGGTGGTCGAAAAATGGTCGGCCGTGAGCCGTTCGTTCAAGGCGGCCAAACCCTGGCAATGAACCAGCCCCTTGGGCCGGCGATCGCGAACCACGACCGCCAGCGGCGCTGCCTCGCCCGTGAAGAACTCCATCAACTCGGCCAGCGGCGTCAGCTCGTCGAACTTGGCGACGTCGGTCGTCACCACATGCCGCAACAGGCGAACCGAGCTTCCGCCCCGCGGTTTTGACTTCGCCTTCACCTCTTGGAGCTGCGCGGCGGTCACCACGCCGGCCAGTTTCCCCTCGCTATCGACGACGGGAATCGCGGAGAGCCGAGTCAGCTCCATCAGCGCGTGGGCCTGCTCGATCGTTTCGTCCAGGTGCAACAGCAAGGCGCACGGCGTCATTACATCGCGGGCCAGCGTGTTGGCGAACAGCTCTCCGCCGGCGGCCATCGCGGCCCATTGATCGGTCTCGCGATCGACTTCCTGGCTGGTGGCCACGGTTCCCCGTCCCGAGCCCTTGGCCAGTTGCGTCGCCCGCTCGGCCCGCGCCAGCACCGTCTCGATCGTGTCCCCCGGATGCAAATCGGTGACGCCGCAACTGGCGGTAATCTGAATCGGCAGTCCGGCAACGCTGAATTCGTGGCCGGCCAAGGCGGGCAACGTTTCGTTTGCCCAGGCGACCGCTGCTTCGACATCCCCCTGGAAGCCCAAAACCGCCAGCCTGTCTTCTCCGAGCGAGGCCGCATACGCCGCTTCGCCACAGCAGTCGCGAATGACCTCGGCAACCTGCTTCAGCAGCGATTCGCCGGCCGGCCGGCCGTGACACCTGGCGACGCGGCTGAAATAGTCGAGATCGAGAATCGCGAGCCAGCCCCCTTCGGCCTGAGCGTCTTCGAGGCGGCGGTGCAGTTTGGTCACGATGGCCGACTTGGCGGGCAGTCCGGTCACATGATCCAGGCCGGTCTGCTCGCCCAGGCGGCGCTCGAACTCGATGACCCGCGCGCCGGCCCGGACGCGGGCCAGCAGTTCGCCAAAGACGACCGGCTGGGTCAAAAAGTCGTCGAACCCGGCTTCCAGCGCTTCGGTCAATCCGGCCACTTCCGACTGGTCGGTGAGCAGCAGCGAGTAAGTATAAGCTTGCGGCGAGAGCTTGCGAATCTGGCGACAGAGGGCCAGGTCGGCCTGTTCGCCGTCGGCCGCATCGACCAGCAGAAAATCGGGATGGGCCGCTTCGGCCGCCGCCAGGGCCTGCGCCGGATTGGCGGCCTGGCGGACGTCGTATCCAAAAACCTCGACGAACCGCGACAGCCGCCGCAGCGTCTCGCGGTCGGACGAAACAATCAAAATCGTGAAGGGTCGAGCGCTCATAGGATTTCGGGGGGTGACGGCGGTCGCTGGGCCGCTCAATGCGCGCGGCAAACTGGGAGCATGGCTGAGAAAGCCTAGGTCACAATCCCCGCCTGCGGCAAAACCCCGCCGGTCGTTTGCGCCCGCGGCTGGCCCCCGCCCGGTGGCAGCGGCCGGTCGGGTTGTGCCGCCTGTCCGGCAGGTTTTTGGCGTTCGCCTGCCGCGCTGTATTTCCGTGCTACGTTTGGAACTAAGTACACCCGCGGAAGTGTTTTGACCAGCACACCAAGCGCGAACCAGGAGCGAGGGACAAATCGCAGCCCCTCGCGTCGGCATCCCTCGCTCACGCGTCGGCAGTCCCTCGCTCACGCGTCGGCAGTCCCTCGCTCACGCGTCGGCAGCCCCTCGCTCACGCGTCGGGTTAGTGTAGATGCGGTGGGACTGAACCTGCCGATTTCATACATCGACGAACCGAGCCCTGATCCTCTTGGCTGCCTAGCGACGATGCGAACCAAACTATTAGCCGGCGCGGCGACTGCCTTTCCTTGGCTCTCGCGCGAAAACCCGGGCCACGAGCCCGAACGAATCGAACTGAACGACTTTCCGTTCACGCTCGGCCGCAACGAGTCGTGCGACTTTCAAATCCTGTCGTCGCGGGTCTCGCGCGAACATGCCGAAATCGTGCGGGATGGCGCGCAGTACCGACTGCGCGATTTGAAAAGTACCAACGGCGCGTTCCTCAACGGGCAGCGAATCGACGACGTGCGGCTCAACGACGGTGACCTGGTCGTGATTGCCGACGTGGAGTTCACGTTCCACCGCGGGACCGACGCCCTCAGCCGCAAAACCGTCACCCAGGTGATGCCGCACGAAGGGGAGCAGGAATCGGGCGAGGAAAACGCCGCCCGGGCCCTGGTTCAGGCCGTGCGCGCCCAGCACGAGGCGCTGTTGCACCGGGCCACGCGGAACCGGTTCCAGCCGATCGTCGATCTGGCCGATAATCGCTGCGTCGGCTACGAGGCGATTCACCGCAGCGGGGGGACCGACGAGCCGACGGCGGCCCAGCGACTGCTCGAGGCCACCGACTGCCGCTTGACCGAGCGAATTTCGCACCTGCACCGCATGATTGCGGCCGAGCACGTCGCCAAGCTGCCGGACGGGACGATGTTGTTCGTCAACCTGCTGCCGGCCGAGGTCGGCGCCGATTCGATTCCCGATTCTCTGCTGCGGCTAGTGCAATTGACCGGCGGGAAGAAAATCGTCGCCGAGATTCCCGACAGCGCGGTCGTCGATATTCCCTATTTCCGCGACTTCCGCAACCACCTGCGCGAACTGGGCGTCGGCGTCGCCTACGACGGCTTCACCGGCTCGCCCCATCAGATCAAGGCGCAGCAGGAGTTCGCCCCCGACTATTTGAAGCTGGCCCCCGTGCTGGCGCGCGGGGTCGATCGGAGCAGCCAGCGGCAGCAGCAGATCAAGGCGCTGGTCGAGGCGGCCCAGGAGATTGGCGCGGCCGTGATCGCCGACGGCGTGCATACCGAAAACGAAGCCCAGATGTGCGGCTCGCTCGGCTGCAAGCTGGGCCAAGGCGACCATTTTGGCCGCGCCCAGACGATCGATTGGCCGATCGAGGGCTGGTCGGCCGGGTGAGAGGCCAGGGGGGGAGGGCGAAGCTGAGCCGGCGCTACTTGCTGGTCACCTCGAACTTGTACTCGTTCGCGCCCGACGCTTTGACTTCCTCGGTCAGCGTCGTTTCCATGTTCCACTTGGCCGGCAGATAGTTGGTCTTGGTCGGCTCGAACGTGTAACCGGGCATCGCCTCGGGGGGCGGGGTTTCCATCCGATAGGCGTAGATTTCGACTTTGCCCTTGCCCGCCTGAGCCATCCCGTCGAACTGGCCGTTCACGATCGGCACAATGTCGGGCGTTCCGGCGGTCTTGAAATAGACCTCGCCATCGGCCAGCGGCTGGCCGTCGAGCGTGACCGTTCCTTTGACGGGATACTTTTTATCGGTCTCTTGCCCCGGTTCGCCACAGCCGAGCACCAGCAGGCAGGAAGCGAGCGTCAAGAGAACCGGAGCCATGCGGTGGGAAAGGAGAGCGGACATCGTTCGTATTTTTCCTTGCGTGCAAACGAGGGGACAAAATGGAGTGCGCGAGACAATGCTGAATGTAGCAAAACCTGCGTCGGCTACAACAAAAAACCCACCCTCCGCGAGTTGACGGAAGGTGGGCGAATGCTTATCGATCGGTTCGGAGCAACTACTGCAGCGCGACCACCTGCCCGTCGTCGCGGGTGGCCAGGCTCCCCTGAATCAGGTCGGTCGTGGTTTGAGACAGAAAGCGAACCGACGCGTCGCCCAGCAGGATCATCACTCCGCCCGGATGGGCCGAGTTAAGCGGCGTGTTCGTCGAGGTGTTGTTGCAGACGCCCAAGCTGCCGCAATTGCCCGGATTATTGGGCAGTCCGTTCGAGGCCCGCATGAAATGGTTAATCGGCCAGCGAACCGTGGTCAGGCTGAACGAGCGGTTGTCGCTGCCGTTGGGCCACTGCGGGGTTCCTGGCACGCCGGGCCGATTCGCACCGATGATCCAGCCGTGCGGACCGCTGGGCCGCCAGTCCCGCTTCGTTCCATCTTGGGTCACCAAAAAGTTCCCTACTTCGCTGACCAGCATGACGTTGCTGGTTCCGTCTGTGAGTGAGGCCATGCTGAACTGGGCGTTGGAGACTAGCGACCCGCCGCCGCCAATAATGCCCCCCGAGCAGCATCCGGCGGCACCGCTAGGCGTGTTCAGACGGGTTTCGTTATAAACCTGCACGCCGTTGACGAGGAACATGTTGTTCGTGGCCCCCGAGATGCCCGCGTAGCTCGGCGCCATCAGGTGGGCGTTGCTCATGCCCGGTTCCAGTGGGGTATAGGGGGTGTAAGACGAAGTCACCAGGGGAGAAAGGGGCGACGAAGGGCAGATAAACGATTTGATGACGATTCCCCCCGCCCAACTCCGATTCCACGAGGCTTTCGAGGCTAGACCGGTATTGGGACCACCCCATCCCGAGTTTCCATCAAGACGGAACTTGTCGTACAGCGGACCCTGTTCGATAAAAGGCAGAATGTACACAAACCAGGTGGCACCATAGGCTGCGCCGTTGGGTGAATTGCCAAAAGGCTGTTGATCGATCGTCGCACCGGGCGGCAGTCGATTGTGGGTGTCGTGAAAGTTGTGAATCGCAATGCCCATCTGTTTCAGATTGTTCGAGCATTGCGAACGGCGGGCCGCTTCGCGGGCCGCCTGCACGGCTGGCAGCAGCAGGGCCACCAAGACCCCGATAATGGCGATCACCACCAAGAGCTCCACCAGCGTGAAGCCGGTGGGCCGCCGGTTCGGCAAACGACGTTTCATGGGACGACTCCTAAAAAAATAGAATAAGACAAACCGCAATGCCGTTAGCGACCGGCTGCACCGGAGTATAATTCCGGGCCTTACACTCAGCCCGGATTAAACTGCCGACCGGCATGGATGTTTCGCTACCGCCGGTCCTGTGAGCTAATTAGTCAAGTGAATTCTAGTCAAGAGAATTCACAGAAGCTGCGCTATTTGGTAAGGTTACCCGATTATCGCGAGTTTGCAAGAGAATGTTGGTTTCGATTGTAGGTTCCGACCGCCGGGCGGGACTTGAAAGCCAATCACATGGCCACGAAAAGCACAAAGACACACAAAGGTAGTCCCCCGGTCCCGCTCATCCCCAGGGTAAGCAGCAGCAATTAGAACAGAAGGAAACTAAGGAAACGAAGGTTGGGATTTGCCTATCCAATCCGTCCTAATCTTCCTTCTCCTCCTCTTTGTTCCCTTCGTTAGCTTCTGTTCAAAAATCCCCGCCCATCCGCGACAATCAGCATTGTAGTACACCTTCAAGGAAAGTCGCCATGACGCCCACCGGGCTACAGGCAATCGGCGAGCGAGCTGTCGAATACGTCGCGGACGGCCATGTGGTGGGCCTGGGAACCGGCCGGGCCGCGGCGGCCTTCCTCGAGGCGCTGGCGGCCCAGGTGCGCGGGGGACTGCGCGTCCGCGGCGTGGCCACCTCGCGGGCCTCGGCCGAACTGGCCCAGCGGCTGCAAATTCCCCTGGTTTCGCTCGACGAAGCCCCGGAGATCGACGCGACGATCGACGGCGCGGACGAGATCGACCCGCACGGCAATGCGATCAAGGGCTATGGCGGGGCGCTAGTCCGCGAAAAGATCGTCGCCGCCGCTTCGCGCAGGCTGGTGCTGCTGGTCGGCGACGAAAAACTGGTGCCGGTGCTCGGCTCGCGCGGCAAGCTGCCGGTCGAGGTGGTGCCGTTTGGCGTGGCGGCGACGGCCCGCCGCCTGACGAATTTGGGGCTCGTCCCCGCGCTGCGCATGGCCGACGGCAAACCCTTTGTCAGCGATAACGGCAACCAGATTTTGGATTGCGGCACCGGCCCGATCCCGCAGCCGGCCGAGTTGGAAGCGGAGATTTGCGCGATCCCCGGCGTCGTGGGAACGGGCTTGTTTCTGGGCCTGGTCGATGTCGTGTTGATCGCGCGGGGGGGGCAGGTGGAAGTGCGGGAAACGGGGCTCACCCTTAGCCGGAAGCAAACTGCTTCCGGGGACATTGTAAAAACACGTTAACCCACAGTTTCTCCGGGACCAGGTTTGGTCCAAGCTATGTTTGGTCCCGGCTAATAGACAACCTATGTCACTACGCGAAAAGCCTGCCTGGAAAGCCCTCGAGCGGCACTTTGCCCAATTGGAACACGTTCATCTGCGCACCCTGTTCGCCGACGATCCGACCCGCGGCCAGTGGCTGGCGCTTGAGGCCGAGGGGATTTACCTCGATTATTCCAAGAACCGCATTACCGAGGAGACGCTGCGGCTCTTGGTGCAATTGGCAGAGGAGTGCGGCCTGCCCGAGCGGATCGCGGCGATGTTTCGCGGCGAGCGGATCAACACGACCGAAAACCGGGCCGTGCTGCACGTCGCCCTGCGCGCGCCGCGGGGGGCGTCGATCGCACTGGATGGCGAAAATGTCGTGCCGCGGGTCCACGCCGTGCTCGACAAAATGGCCGCTTTCGCCAATCGCTTGCGCGGCGGAAATTGGCAGGGGCACTCCGGCCAGCCGATCCGCAGCATCGTCAACATCGGCATCGGCGGCTCGGACCTGGGGCCGGTGATGGCCTACGAAGCCCTGCGGCACTACAGCCGACGGGATTTGACCGTGCGATTTGTCTCGAATATCGACGGCACCGACTTCGCCGAGGCGACGGCCGGTCTCGATCCGGCCGAAACGCTGTTCATCGTCGCCTCGAAGACGTTCACGACGCAGGAGACGATGACCAACGCCCACTCGGCTCGGCAGTGGACGCTGGCCGCCCTACACGACGAGGCGGCAATTGCCCGGCACTTCGTCGCCCTCTCGACGAATGCCCAGGAGGTGCAGAAGTTCGGCATCGACCCGGCCAACAGGTTCGAGTTTTGGGACTGGGTCGGGGGCCGCTATTCCATGACTTCGGCCATCGGCCTTTCGACGATGATCGCGATCGGCCCCGATCACTTTCGCGACATGCTGGCCGGCTTTCACGCGCTGGACGAGCACTTTCGCACCGCCCCGCTGGCCAGCAACCTGCCGGTGTTGTTGGGGCTGTTGGCGGTTTGGTACACCGATTTTTTCGGCGCGCAAACGCAGGCGGTGCTGCCTTACGACCAGTACCTCAAGCGTTTCCCCGCCTACTTGCAGCAACTGACGATGGAGAGCAACGGCAAGCGGGTGACGCTCGACGGCCATGAGGTCGATTACGAAACGAGCCCCATCTATTGGGGCGAGCCGGGAACGAACGGTCAGCATTCGTTCTATCAACTGATCCACCAGGGGACGAAGTTGATACCGTGCGATTTTCTGGCTTTCAATCAGTCGCTTAACCCACGGGGCCGCCATCACGACCTGCTGATGGCCAATGTGTTTGCGCAGGCCGAGGCGCTCGCCTTTGGCAAGAAGGCCGACGAGGTGCGGGCCGAAGGGACCGCTGAAGCGCTCGTGCCGCATCGCACGTTTCCCGGCAACCGGCCGTCGAATACGCTGCTCTTGGACCGGCTGACGCCGGCGGCGCTCGGCAAGCTGGTCGCCCTGTACGAACACAGCGTTTTCACCCAGGGAGCGATTTGGAACGTCAACCCGTTCGACCAATGGGGGGTGGAACTGGGCAAGGTGCTGGCTGGCCGGATTGCCCCCGAACTAGAAGCCCAGACCGAGCCGCCGCTCGCCCACGACAGTTCGACCAACGCCTTGATCAAGCGGTATCGCAGCAGGAGAAGCTCGTGACCAGCAGAATCGCTCAGCCCGTGAAACTTGCCCCGTCGATTCTCGCCGCCGATTTTGCCCGCCTGGGCGAACAAGTGGCCGCCGCCGAAGCGGCAGGCGCCGATCGCCTCCATATCGATGTGATGGATGGCCACTTTGTCCCCAACATCTCGATCGGCTTACCGATCGTCAAATCGCTCCGGCCGGTGACCAAGCTGCCGCTCGAAACGCACCTGATGATCGAAAATCCAGACCAGTTTCTCGAGGCGTTTGCCGCCGCCGGTTCCGACACGCTGATCGTCCACTGGGAAGGGAACGCCAACCTGCATCGCACCATTGGGCACATCAAGTCGCTCGGCAAAAAGGCGGGCGTCACCATCAATCCGGCGACCCCGGCTGACGTACTGGCCGAAATTCTGCCCGAGGTGGACCTGGTGCTCGTGATGACCGTGAACCCCGGCTTTGGGGGCCAAAGCTTTCTCCAGGGCATGCTTTCCAAGATTCGCCGCGTGAGGGACATGATCGAGCAAGTGAATCCCGACATCGAGCTGGAGATCGACGGTGGAGTCGATGCGACAACCGCTCCACTGGGGGTGCGGGCAGGCGCCAATGTGTTGGTCGCCGGGTCGTCGGTATTTGCTCATCCCGGGGGCGTCGCGGCGGCCATGGAGGCATTGCGGGCGAGCGCCAATTGACGAATCGCTCATTAGCCATCTGCCAGAGCCGGCAGACCAGCCGGAACCCGCCCTGCCGCCGATCGCTCCGCCCGCGAGCAACGAGTAGTGGCGGGCCGCCTTCCCTTCTGCGCGCGCCCATCCGCTAGACCAAGTGCCGGACCAACCGGTAACATGCCAGTGTTTAACAGTGCGCTTGGGAGCGGGTGGAGTTTGTCATGGGTACACGAGAACTTGAGGCGGGGGGTTCGCCGGCCCTCGAACAAGTGCTCGGCTACCTGAACTTTTCTTCGGGAGCGGCCGATCCTCAGTTCTTGGCCAATTTGAATGCCTTGTTCGAGTGGGTAGAATCCCGCAACGAAGGGGTGCCCCTCTGGCTAGCCGTCAGCCGCTTGCTGACTGACGGGCTGCGAGACCTGGAGTCACAGTCCCCCGCCTTTCAGGATGCACGGCAGGCGAGCGCGGTGCTGGAACTCGTTTTCGACCGGGCACTGCCCGCCTACCGCGAGTTTCACAAGGATCTGCTGTTCCATCAGACCGATGTTTCGCTGTTTCGGCCGTTTTTTATCGGCCGCGTTTGCGAGGCGGTGCTCCGCCAAGGCCCACCGTGGAACGAGGCCGAGCGCATCGTGTCGGCGGCCGTTTACGAGCTGAACGATTTTCTGGGCCATCGGCCGGTCGCCACGCTCGAGTCGCAAAAGATCGAACCGTATCGCCACGAATTCGTGCGCCCCATTCCGCTGTTCGTGCGCGGCGCGGGAATTTGCTGCGGGCCGGAACGGGCAGTGGTGGCGGCGGCTTTGAAGCTGCTGGAAGAGACCGACGCCGACCTGCTCCGCCAGGCTTGCTACGATCCGCAAAACCTGGACGAGCTGGCGATCGATCCGCGGGCCTACGATTTCGATCATCCCGCCAACAAGCGCCCCAACTATCACTTCGGACAGTGGGATCCGCACCAGATCGACAACCAGGGGCGGTATCGCCGGTTCGTCGTGCAACAGGTCACTCTCGAAGCATTGATGCGCCGCCTGACCGACCCCAGCGACATTCCCTATGACGAACTGCTGTGGGAAGCCGCCTCGGTTCTGGCGGGGACGGTGCTGATGGCCAGCGGCATCAGCGGCGAGGGGCCGGCGACGTTCGATTCCACCATAACGCTCTCCAAGCTCTTGCCGCGGATCGCCCGCTACCGCGACGACTTCTACCAACGGCTGTTTCAGAAGGTGTCGGGCGAACATGCCGAGCGACTGAAGATCGAGGCGGGCGAGAAGCGGCAGCCGTTCGGAGGCGCGCGGCAGCATTTGAATGCCCAGTTGGCCCGGCAGCGGGCTTCGCAGCTCGAACACGTACACCTGGCCCGCATTTATGCTCGCATGGGACATACCGACGCGGCCCAGCGCGAGGCCAATGTCGTCCCGTGCGCATCGGCCCGCATGCTGTGCCGGATCGACTGCCTGATGTCCAGCAGCCAACTCGCCTGCGAAGGAGGCCAGGCCGAGCAGGCGGCCGCCCGCTTGCCGCAGGTGGTCGATTTGCTGCAGCGGGGCATTCAGTGTGGAGCGATCATCGACCCCTGGAATATTCTGGGATTCGACGCTCATTACAGCCTGTTCCCCGCGCTCGAAAACAGCGTCCGCGATCACCGGGCGGACGAACTGGTCGCCCTGCTCGACCGCTTGTGGGCGCTCTACTCGCAGGTTTGGAGCACGGCCGCCGCGCTCGACCACCAAGAGCTTGGCAAGGCGGTCTCGCGGCAGTTCGAGGAAACCGCGAACTGGTGGCACCAGTTTGCCGTGCATGAAGTGGCCAGCGTCGAA
Source organism: Pirellulaceae bacterium (assembly GCA_040901775.1). Classification (GTDB taxonomy): domain Bacteria; phylum Planctomycetota; class Planctomycetia; order Pirellulales; family Pirellulaceae; genus CAYLLN01. The sequence continues at coordinate 28,168 of JBBDYF010000084.1, forward strand.
GCGGTGGATGCCCAGGTGGTGTACCAGGCGGCCGAGCGCGTGGCGCAAGCGCTCAACGTCTGGCACAAAGGGGGGGCGGCCACGGGCGACGTCGCTTTCTGGCAGCCGCACGCCGAGATGTTCGACTCGTGCAAGGCGTATGCCCTGGTGATCGACGCGCTGCTGAACCGCCGCGACTACGTCGCCTCGATGGCGCTGCTAATCCACTGGCTGGGCCAGGCCGAGCGGATCGGTCTGGAGCGGGCCGACGCCTCGCTGCACGACCTGGCGCATCGCTGGCTCGGCGAGATGACCTCGCTGAGCGACGTCGATCCGGCCGACACCGCCACGGCCGTTTGCCGCTGGGATACCGCCCGCAAATTCCTCGACTACTTGGAAGCGAACGCCGAAGGTTTCTGGAATGTTCCCGAGTTCTCGCTGGCCGGTGGAAAATCTGGGGGCTCGACGCGCAACGGACATGCGGAAGAAGCGGACGACGACGAAGGGAGCCCGTTTGCGTCGGCTTACGAAGGCGTGGTCTTCCGCGATTCGACCGACGACGGCGTGGAGGGCTCGATCTTCGATTCCGACGATACCACGCACGATGAACTGCTGAGCGAGTCGAAGCGCGTCGCCGATCGGCTCGCCTTCCTGGCCACCGTCGCCCGGCTCTGGAAGCTGGCGGCGATCGGCCCAGCCTTTCATCGCGTCGCTTTGCTCGACGCAAATTCACCGGAAGCTGCCGGACGAGTTTCAGCCATCAGCCGCTGGATCGAGCAGGCCGAGACGAACCGCGCGGCCCTGACGAACCTGCTGGCGGTGGTGCGCGACTACAAAATTCCGGCCCACGCCGCCGATCACGACTCGATGGTCGAGTACGACCGCCGGCGAATGACCAAGGAATCGCTGCTCGAGCGGGTGATCGGGACCGGCGTCGAAACGGCCGATGCCTCGCGGCTGTTGCAAGGTGCGCTCGCCGTGCTGCAGGACGCGCCACCGCGCGGCGAGGCGGACGACGAATTGCGCCGCACGGTCGAGGTTTTCGCGGCCCTGCTGCGGCAGGACAATTCGGCCGCCCGCGAGGCGATCGGCCACTTCCTGAAGGTCCTTTCCAGCCAGCGGCTACTGTATGTCCCGCTGGCCAGAGGGGGAAACCCGCAAGAGATTGTAAAAGTGCGGGTCCGCCAGCATGCCATTCAGGATCTGCTCGCCTGGTTGCCGCGCCGCGGGTTGTGGGTCGAAACGTGCGAACTGCTGGAAATCGCTCGCCTGATGGAGCGAGATCATCCGGTCGGCGCCGGCGCGGTGACCGAGTTCGACGAGTTGTTCAAGATCGGCTATCGGGCTATCGTCGAAAGCCTGGTCGCCTCGTCCGACACCTGGCCCGCCGCGCAAGAGGGAGAAGACGACGAAACGCAGGCCGAATCGCTCGTCTCGTGCCTCGAAAAGCTGACCGAGTCGCTGCTGACCAGTTGGCTGGCCCACAGCCGCACGCTGCGGCTGAGCGTGCTGGAACGGGTTCACGACAAGGCGAACTGGAAGAAGCTGGTCGAATTCGTCGAGCGCTACGGCGAAGAGCTGTTCACGCAGCGGTTCTTGAACCTGGGCAACATCCGCGCGATCCTGCACCAGGGGGTCGCCGGCTGGTTGAAGAGCTTGCAGGAGGAAGACACCCAGGAAGAGGGACCCGAGCGACTGCTGGGCGATCTGGCCGCCGGCGAAGCGATCGAAACGCCGGCCGAGCAACTGACGCTGGCGCTGGAGGCGATCGTCGAGAACTACGGCGAGTATCGCGACTACAACAGCACGACCACGCAGTCGGATCGAGGCGAATTGCTCTACATGCTGCTCGATTTTCTGCGGCTGCGGACGCGGTACGATCGGGTCTGTTGGAACCTGAAGCCGGTGGTGCTGGCCCACGAAATTCTGGTTCGCCGCGGCCAGGATCAGGCGGCTCGCATCTGGCGCAAGGCCCTGACCGAGCGGATCAACGACGAAGCCGACCAGTACCTTTCCAAGCTGGCGGATTTGCAGAAAAAATATGCTATGCGGATGCCAACGGTGGCCGATCGGCTGGCCGAGCGGTTTGTCCGGCCGCTGGCGATCGACCGAATTCGGGCGCTAGTCACCCCCGCGATCGACGAGGCCCGCCTGGGCGGCGACGCGCCGAAGTTCGCCATGCTGCAGCACGACACCGAGTTTCTTACCCGCGACCCGACGGGGGTGGGCCTCGACGTACCCGCCTGGCTGGTTGCCCTCGAAGAAGAAGTGGAACTGGCCTTGCGGCCCGAACATCAACGCCGCCAGGACGACGACCTGGCGAGAATCGTGTCGCTCGTGCTGCTCACGCAGCAGCAGGCCCGCAAACAGCTCGACCAGTGGGCGACCCACAAGGGTTGAAGTTCCTAACGAGCCGCTGCTCCTCAGCCTCGATAGGTGTCGCCGCTACGCGGCTTCTGTTCGAAATGCCCTTCGTTGCCGGTTTCCTCCCTTGGCTGGAAGCGACGCGCGGCTCAATCGTCGCTGGCCACGGTTTTGATCAGCCGCAGCACTTCCTGGGCCGAGGCGGGCCGGTTATTGGGATCTGGCGCAAGACACTGCATGATCGTCTTGGCGGCCAGGCGATTGATCCCCGGAACCTTGCCGTCGATCGGAGCGGGCGGGGCGCTATCGTGCTGCAGCGCGCCGCGGCCGGTGGTGTCGCTGGCGGGCCAGGGAAAATCGAACGCCCACATTTGATAGACCGAAACGCCCAGCGAAAACAGATCGACCCGTTCGTCGGTCGGCTTGCGGCGGACGATCTCGGGGGACATGAACAGCGGGGTACCGGTGCGGTTGCCGGGCAGCATGTACTGTCGCGTCTTCGGAATGGTCAGCCCGAAGTCGATCAGTTTGAGGCTGGCGCCGTCGGGCGCGACGATGAAGTTGCGCGGGCAGACGTCGCGATGGATGAAGCCCGCTTTATGCACCGCGTCGAGAGCCTGGGTCATTTGCCGGAAGAGCGCGTGCCGCTTGCCGTTCAGCACCGCATCGCGGTTGTAAATCAGCGTGTTGAGGCCGCTCCCCTCGACAAACTCCATGACGATGAACGGCTTGCCATCTTTCGAGAGGCCCGTTTCGTAGGTTTCGACGATCCGCTCGTGCTTGAGCAGCAGGGCGATCTGCCCCTCGGGCGGTTTCTTCAGCCCCTTGAAGCGGGCTTCGAAGGCGGCCGTTTTTTCGGGATCGAGGATTTTCAGGCCAACGGTTTTGTTGTTCGTGCGATCGATGGCCATGTGAAAATTCGACATGGTGCCATACACGGCCTCGCGCACGAGTTGGAACCGCTCGCCCAAATCGACGCGGCGGTCCTTGAAGACGTCGGTGAGCTTGGAGAAAAAGCTGGTCGGCATGTTCCGGGTTGTCAACGTTTGACGGCGAACCGCAGCAGAGCCCGCCCCATTGTACTGCGCCCCTGGCCCAAAAGGCGCTGTTTCGAGTCAAAACAGGAAACCGCCTTTGCCTGCCCTGTCGGTTGCCTGCCCTGCCGGTTGCCTGCCCTGCCGGTTCAAGAAATGCCACAGCCCGCCACCCAAGCCAAGGGGGCGGGCCGTCCAAACGGATCCGCGTCGTCAAAATCGGCCGCCAAAAAAAGGGTGCCGTCGAGAGAAAATTGCGGCGCTGGGGGATTATTCCCAGGCTGCCGCCTTTTCTTCCTGCTCCTCCTCCTCGTCCTCCCAGTCATCGTCGTCGTCGTCGTCCTCGTCATCCTCCTCCTCATCGTCGTCGTCGTCGTCGGTGACCTCTTCCCACTCGTCGTCGAGGTCGTCGTCGTCGTCCTCCTCCTCGTCATCGTCGAGATCGTCCTCCTCCTCCTCCTCCTCCTCGTCGTCGAGGTCGTCCTCGTCGTCGTCGAGATCGTCCTCGTCGTCGTCGAGGTCCTCATCTTCCGAGTCTTCTTCTTCCAGTCGCGGCTCGCCGCCCAGTTGCCGGGCCCAACGGGCAGCTTGCAATATTTCGTCGAACTTCGTTGAGGCCAGGGTGGAAACGCTCACGTCGCACTCCTTGTGGGGAAACAGCAATTACTCTTGACTTACTCTTGGATGTATTCGGGTTCGGAGTTTTCTGCTTCGGGTTGCTCGGTCGGCGATGCTCGACTCAACACCGCGCTCTGCGTAGCGACGCTGGCGGGCAAAGCGGCCGGCAGCGGAGCATGGCGGAGGGCGTCGGCCCGGGGCAGATCGTCGAGGCCGACAAGGCCGAATATTTGCAGGAAACGCTTCGTCGTACAGTACAGGTAAGGGCGGCCCAGCTCGTCGCTGCGACCGCCGATCCGAACCAAATCTCGTTCCATCAACTGCCGCAAAATCTCGCCGCAGTTGACGCCGCGGATCGCCTCAATATCGGCCCGCGGCACCGGCTGACGATAGGCGATTACCGACAGCGTTTCCAGGGCGGGTGCGCTCAATCGCGTTTCGCCTGGAACGTGCGCCAGCCGCCGCAGCCAGGGGGCGAATTTCCGCCGCGTCAGCAATTGATAGCCGCCCGCGACCTGCTCCACCCGAAAGGCCCGCCCCGCCACATCGTAAAGCTCGTTCAACCGGCGGACCAGTGTACGGGCTTGGGTGCCGTCCGCCAAGTTGGCGTACTGGCTCAGTTTTCGGCTTGCCAGCGGTTCGCGGGCCAACAGCAGCACGGCCTCGAGGCGGGCCAGCGGCGGCTCGCGAAACGAGGGGTCGTTCGGGGCCCGTTCTTCGTTGTCCGGGTTGGCGGCCATTCCGACTGGCGAGACCCATCCGGCGCTGCCCGACGAAGCGCCGCACGCCCTGTCCAGCGGCGAACCGTAGCGCGCCGCGACGCTGCGCAGTTGCTGACCGGGCTGGCTGAAAATCTGACGCATGGAACCCAGAGGCGAGAAAACCAAGTGCAGGAAAGGTGGCGGGGAAGACGATGCGCGGCGTGCGACTCTTATTCCCGACTCGTGCAAAAATGCCGGAATCGAAGGCAAGATAGGCACGAGATTCGGCTTATGACAAGGGTGGCAGGATACGATCAAGAGAGAAAACCGTCCCGAATGGCAACGAAACGAAGGCGAGCCTTGGGCGAGGTCTTTCCTAAACCCCCTCGTTTAACAGGTTAAGACGGATTTTGGCTTTTGTACACAGCGGCAACCTCCTTACAATCCTCGGCGATTGAAATCGCGATCTTTTGGTCGCATCCGTAGCCGCCAACCGCAGGCGGGCCATTCAAGGAGGGTCGTCGCGTGCGCTCGATCGCAGTCATGAATCAAAAGGGTGGCGTCGGAAAGACGACCACGGCCGTCAATCTGAGTGCCGCCCTGGCAGTCCAGGGACAGCGGGTTTGTTTGCTCGATCTCGATCCGCAGGCTCACGCCTCGTTGCACTTGGGCGTGTCGCTGCGCGATGGCGAGCCGTCGATGTACGACGTGCTGACCGGCGATGCGCTACTGCAAGACGTGCGCCAACGGGTCGGCGAAAATCTGTGGCTCGTTCCAGCGCATCTCGATCTGGCCGCCTCCGAAGTGGAACTGGCCGGCGAAGTCGGGCGGGAAGTCATCCTGCGCGACAAATTGGCCCAGGACGACGCCACGTTCGACTACCTGCTGATCGACTGCCCCCCCTCGCTCGGCGTGCTGACAATCAATGCCCTAACGATGGTGCGCGAGGTCTTTCTGCCGCTGCAGCCGCACTTCTTGGCGCTACATGGCCTGTCGAAGCTGCTGCGGACCATCGAGGTGGTCAGCAAGCGGCTCAACCCGGATCTGCGGCTGACGGGGGTGCTGCTCTGCATGTACGACGCCAATACCCGCCTGGCCGCCGAGGTGAGCACGGACGTTTCCGCGTTTTTCTCGCGCGAGCAAACTCCCGGCGGCATCGGAGCCGAGGCGCGGGCCTTCGAGGCCCGCATTCGCCGCAATATTCGTCTGGCCGAGGCCCCCAGCTTTGGCCAGTCGATCCTCGACTACGCGCCTACCTCGAACGGAGCGGAAGACTACCGCAGTCTGGCGCAAGAGGTGTTGGCGATGACGCTCCGCGCACGCGCGGTGCCAGCCGCGGCGGCGGCGTAGGGCGGTTGCCAATTGGCGGGTCATAGCTCGTGTGGCATACTGAGCCGCTGCTGATCCCTGGCTCCCGACCCCCTGGCTCCCCTCACCCATGCCCCCCCCGACGACTTCCGCCACGCCCGCCCGCCGCGCCGGCGGCACGCACCTGCCGACGCACTTGTTCGAAAGTAGCGAAGAACTCGCCCGCCATGTGGCAGGAATTGTCGCCGGCGTGATTCGCGAGCGAAACGCCTTGGGCCAAAATGCCGTGCTCGGCCTGCCGACGGGAAGCACCCCCGTCGGCGTTTATCGCGAGCTGGTGCGGATGCACCGGGACGAGGGTCTCGATTTTTCGCACGTTGTAACGTTCACGCTCAACGAGTTTTATGGCGTGGCGCCCGACCAACTGCAAAGCCACAACCGCTGGCTCCGCGAGCACCTGCTCGACCACGTCAACGTCCCACCGGCGAACGTCCACATTCCCGACGGAATGGTTCCACTGCCCCAGGTCGAGGAGCACTGCCGCGAGTACGAAGCCGCCATCCAGCAGGCCGGCGGCATCGATGTCTTGCTGCTGGGCATCGGCCGCAACGGACACATCGGCTCGAACGAGCCGTTTCCGGGCGTCAGCGGGCGGACGCGGCTCTGCACGCTCGATCCGACGACGCGACGGGGAATCGCCAGCGAATTTTTTGGCGAATGGAACGTCCCCACGCAGGCCCTGACGATGGGGCTGGGAACGATTTTCGACGCCCGCAAAGTGCTGCTCCTGGCCCTGGGCGAGCACAAGGCGAGCATCCTTCGCGAGCTGGCCGAGGGGCCCGTTTCGCCCCGCGTCCCCGCTTCGTATTTGCAGGGACATGCCGACGCCGCGGTGCTGGTCGATCTGGCGGCTGGCAGCCAGTTGACCTGGTGCCAGACCCCCTGGGCCCTGGGCAATGTCGAGTGGACCGACGCCCTGGTGAAGCGGGCCATCCTGTGGCTTTGCAGCCAAACCGGCAAGGCCCTGCTCAAGCTGACCGACGACGATTTTCGCAATCACGACTTGCACCACCTGCTGCGGCATCATGGGCCGGCGCAACGGGTCTCGCACCGCGTCTTCCAGCAGATGATGGGGACGATCGAGTACCACCCGGCCGGCAAAGAGCGGAAGCGGGTGATCTGCTTCAGCCCGCATCCGGACGACGACGTGATCAGCATGGGGGGCACGCTGATTCGCCTGATCGAGGACGGGCACGAGGTGCATATCGCCTACATGACCAGCGGCAACATCGCCGTGTTCGATCACGACGCCGGACGCATCGCCGACCTGGTGACCGAATACAATCGCTTGTTCGGCATCGATCAAGAGCGGAGCAAACTGGTCGAAACGGGGGTGTTCGAAAGCTTGCAGCAAAAGCACGCGGGCGACGCCGACAGCGAAGCCGTGCAAAAGATCAAAGGCCTCATTCGCTGGGGCGAAGCCAAGGCGGGGGCCATTAAGGTCGGCTGCCGCGAGGAGCACCTCCACTTTCTCGATTTGCCGTTTTACCGGACCGGCACGATCGCCAAAAAGCCGATCTGCGGCGACGACGTGCGGATCATCGGCGAGCTGCTCGCCCAGGTCGATCCGCAGCAGGTCTATCTGGCGGGCGACCTTTCCGATCCCCACGGCACGCACCGCGTTTGCGCCCAGGCGATTTTTCGGGCTCTTCTGGATCGCGAGGCGCGGCTCGGCAGCCGGCCCGAGGCGCTGCTCTACCGCGGGGCGTGGCAAGAATACGCCCTGCACGAGATCGAGATTGCCGTGCCGCTTTCGCCCGGCGACCTGCTGCAAAAGCGGAAGGCGATTTTCATGCACCAAAGCCAAAAGGACGAGGCCCTGTTTCCCGGCAGCGATCCGCGCGAGTTCTGGCAGCGGGCCGAAGATCGCAACACGATCACGGCGGGCCAGTACAACCAGGTCGGCCTGCCCGAGTATTTTGCGATGGAAGCCTTCGTCCGCTGGAACGGCGTGCCGATTTAGCAAATTGAACTCGCCCTCCATCGCGAAATGGCGGGGATTTGACAATCCCCAGCCGCGACCTAGTATTTCTGTGGGCCGCTCGGCCCCTTTGCTGTCTGCTCATCAATGGCTTTTCACCGGGAGCTGGTCATGTCCGCTCGCTTTCTGCGCCGCGCTTTGCTGTTCGAGGGTCTCGAACCGCGGCAAGTGTTGGCCGCCAGCTTCGCCTCACTGCACGACGGCCTTCTCTCGATCCAGGGAACGGCCAAGAACGACAAAATCTCGGTCGGCCTGGCGGGCGAACTGGGCGATCGTCTGCACGTCGTCGTCAACAAGGCACACTATCAGTTCGACCTGGCGAACGTCGCAAAAATCGAGATTCAAGCGGGCCGCGGGAACGACAAGGTTTCCATTGCGGGGAGCGTGCCGATCGACGCCCGGATCGACGGCGGCCAGGGAAACGATTGGCTGTACGGCGGCGCCGGCAACGACGTCATCCTGGCCGGCGCGGGGAACGATCGCGCCTTCGGCGGCGCGGGCGACGACGTGCTGGTCGGCGACGCGGGAAACGACCGGCTCCACGGCGGCCTGGGAAATGACGAGTTGGAAGGGGGCGCGGGGAACGACCACCTGAGCGGAGACGACGGCGACGACATCCTGCTGGGTGGCAACGGCCACGACCACCTCGCGGGGGGCGCCGGCCTGGACGAGCTTTTTGGAGGCCAAGGGCACGACGCACTAAACGGCGGCGACGGCGACGACCTAGTGCATGGCGATGCCGGGCACGACCGCCTCCGCGGCGGCCTGGGCAACGACGAACTGTTCGGCGACGCGGGGCACGACCAGATCTACGGCG
>JBBDYF010000085.1:0-5848 GCA_040901775.1 Pirellulaceae bacterium
GCTCTGCTCCTGACCGCGCTGGCTGGCTGTTCGGGTTGCTGGCGCAGCGAGCCCGCTCCTCCCGCTGCGAAAGCGGACAAGCCGTTCAAGTTTGGCGATCTGGTCGAGCCCTTTACCCCGCCCACGCTGGAAGAGCTCGATAAGATGGCCGACTGGCAGGACCGGCCTGTGGTCGATTCGCTGCAATTGCTGCGCGACAAGCTCGCCAAGGAGGAGCCGCTGGTCACGGTCGAGCAGGCCCTCGCGATGAAAAACAACAGCGAGGAGGATAACAAAAAGATTTTGAGCGCCCTGGGACGCCTTCCCGCCGAGAGCGAAGGGAATGACAACTCGGACGAGGTCAACTGGGACGCCGAGATCAACCGTCACGCCTACGGCGACGTGAATAGCACCAATCCAATCATGGGCAGTTCGGTAATCGAGGGAGAGGTTTCTGGCCTGATGGGTATGGGGCTGTTCAGCTTCGATTGGAATTTCGATCCGTTTGCGTCGAGCGACACGGTCGAGTCGTGGCAGACGAGCAAGGACGGCATGGCGGACAAAGTGGTCATGCGGAAAGACTTGACCTGGTCCGACGGCAAGCCGATCACCGCCCACGACGTGGTGCATAGTTTCCAGACGATCATGACTTCGGCCATTCCCATTCCTGCGGAGCGCAGCGGGGCAGAGAAACTCAAGTGGATCGAGGCCTACGACGACTACACGCTGGTCTATTTTCACAAGGAGCCGTACGCGACGAACGTCTGGAATCTTAACTTCTCGGTCATTCCCCGGCATATTTATTCCGAAGAAAAAATGGCGATCGATCCGACGCTGGTGAACGACCCATACTTCGTGAAGCTCGAGAACCAGCCCGTGGTTGGCGGCGCGTACATCATCAAGTCGCGGACCCGCGGGCAAGAGATCGTGCTGGAGCGCCGCGACGGCTACTACATGCACGAGGGGGAGCAGGTCCGCGACAAGCCGCATTTCAAGACGATCCGTTATCGCATCCGCCCCGACCTGTCGGTCGCGCTATTGGCGCTCAAGGCGGGGGACATCGACGAAATGCAACTCGCGCCCGAAATGTGGCGCAACCAGACCAACGACGACGCCTATTACCGCACGAACACCAAGGTCTCGGGTTTGGAGTGGACCGAGTTCCACTTTGTGTGGAACTTGAAAGACCCGCTGTTCGCCGACAAGCGGGTTCGCACCGCCATGTCGTATGCGATGGACTACGAAGAATTGATCGAACGGCTGCGGTACGGACTCGACGAGCAATGTAGCGGCGTTTTTCATCCCACCTCACGCTGGGCACCCAAGCCAGCGCCGAAGCTGTTCGTACAGGATCTCGACAAGGCGGAAGCACTGCTGGAAGAGGCAGGCTGGACCGACTCGGATGGCGACGGCGTCCGCGACAAAATGGTTAACGGACGCAAGGTCGATTTCCGCTTCAGCATGTTGACGGTCAACAAGCAGGACCGGGTCGATGTTTGCACCCTGATGCGGGAATGCCTCGATCAGATCGGCATCAAGGTCGATGTGAAGCCGCTGGAATTCACGGTCGTCATTGAGAACATGCAAAAAAAACAGTTCCAGGCGGCATTTGGCGGCTGGGGGACCGGCACCGATCCCTACACGCTCGACAACATCTTCAAGACCGGCGCCGATCGAAACTATGGGAGCTACTCCAGCGCCGAGGTCGATCGGCTCCTCGAAGCGGGGATGCGAGAATTCGATCCCGAGAAGCGGGCCGCGATCTACCAGAAGATGTCGCTCCTCCTGTACGAAGACCAGCCCTACACCTGGCTGTTCCATCAGAACGCGTTTTACGGCTTCAATAAGTCGCTGCGGGGCTACAACTTTAGCCCGCGCGGCCCTTACTCGTATGGTCCGGGGTTCAGCGCGATCTGGAAGCCCGCCGCGCAGTAACGAGTGGCGCAAGACTAACTCTTCGGTAGCGGCGATCGAGTTTTACGTCAAAAAAACGCTTCCTGCCCAGGCGACATGCTTACTTATCTCGCTCGCAGATCGATCTTTGCCGTGCTCACGCTCTTTGTCGTGACGGCGCTCGTCTATGCGCTGATCCGCCACATGCCGGGCACGCCGCTGACGATGACCGAGAACATGGACCCCAGTCGCAAGATCAGCGACGGGGACTACGAACTGCTGAAAAAAGCATACGGCCTGGATAAGGATTGGTATGTCGCTTATTTCTACTGGATTGGCAACGTATTTCAGGGAGATCTCGGCTCTTCGTTCCGCGAGCGCAAGCCGGTCAGCGGCGCGATCGCCCAGCGGATCGGGCCGACGCTGTTGCTTTCGGGCCTGTCGATTCTGATTACCTACGTGCTGGCCGTGCCGATTGGGCTCTACAGCACGCTGCGCAGCGGCAAGTTGGACGAGCGCGGTTCGAGCCTCGTGCTGTATGCGCTCTATTCACTTCCCACTTACGTTGCTGCCCTGCAACTGTTGGCCTTCTTTTACGTTGGCCTCAAGGACACCGAGTGGCAACTGAAACCCGGCATGAAGAGCGACAACCACGACAGCTTGGGCACGATCGCCCAGGTGCAAGACATCGGCTGGCACCTGATCTTGCCGCTGATTTGCTTTTCCTACGGCTCGCTCGCCTACTACAGCCGGTTCGTGAAAGCCAACATGGAAGAGGCGATCCGCCAGGACTACATCCGCACCGCGCGGGCCAAGGGGGTGGGTCCGATCCGCGTCCTCGTGCAGCATGCCTTTCGCAACACGCTGATTCCGTTCGTGACGCTGCTCGGCCTGACGTTGCCGGGCATCCTCAGCGGTTCGATCATTCTCGAACAGATTTTTAGCTGGCCGGGCATGGGAAGCTTGTTTTTCGAGGCGATCACGTTTCGCGATTACCCAGTGATCATGGGACTGGTGTTGATGTTTTCGGTGTTGACGTTGCTTGGTCAGTTGCTGGCCGACGTGCTTTACGCGGTCGTGGATCCGCGCGTTACCTATTCGTGAAAAGTCGTCGTCCCCGCCGATGAGCAAAAGCCGTCCCACCCCGCCCAGCAATGCGCCGTCGAGCGCGCCGGCCGATGCCTTGCCGGCCGGCCCCGTCGGCAGCCCGGCGGGCCCCGCCGATAGCCGCGCCTTGCAGCCGGCAGAACTAGCGGCAGCCGCGTCGGCCGCCGGCCCGAAGGGAAAGCCGTTCGTCAAAGGGCGAGGCTTTTGGGGCGAGGTGTGGCGCCGTTACCGCAAAGGAGCGCTGGGTGTTGCTGCCCTGATTTACGTAGCGTTGCTATCGCTGACTGCCGTGCTTTCGCCGGCCATCGCCGGAACGAAGCCCGTCATCTGCAAATACAAGGGGAGCATCTCGATGCCTTGCCTCGGCTATTTCTACCAGCCGTGGGAAGACACGCAGCTCGTCGCCCAGGAAATGCGAAAGCGTTATACGCCCAAAAAGTTTGAGGCCGAGCCAGGAAGCTGGGCCATTTGGCCACTCGTCTTTCAAGATCCGTATCGCCGCGTTCGGGGGGACGAATGGCCCGACCAGCCGGGCAACCCCAGCGGCAACAACGGCAAGCCAAACGAGTACAACCTGCTCGGAACCAACCAGGTAGGGGTGGACGTGTTTGCCCTGTTGGTGCATGGGACGCGCGTGGCGCTGCTCGTCGGTTTCGTATCGACGGGGATCGCCGCCGCCATCGGCATGACCCTGGGGGCGATGGCCGGCTACTTCGGCGGCTGGGCCGACATTTTCCTCAGCCGGCTGATGGAAGTGATGATGTGCATTCCGACGCTCGTGCTTATCCTGGCGCTGTTGGCGGTGGTCGAGCGGGCGACGATTTGGCATACGATGGTCGTGCTGGGAATCACCGGCTGGACGGGGATTGCCCGGCTGATGCGGGCGGAGTTCCTCAAGCTGAGAACGAGCGAGTACGTCACCGCCGCGCGGGCCTTGGGGGCAGGGCAAGCGAGGATCATGTTCCGGCACATATTGCCCAACGCCCTGGCGCCGGTACTGGTGCCGATCACATTCGGCATTGCCTCGGCAATTCTAGTCGAAAATGCGCTGAGCTTTCTCGGCTTTGGCAGCCCGCCGCCGACCGCCAGTTGGGGAACCTTGCTGAGTGCCGGACAGCGCAATCTCGAAATGTGGTGGTTGATCGCGTTTCCCGGCGCGGCCATTTTTCTGACGGTCATGGCCTACAACCTGATTGGCGAAGGCTTGCAGGAAGCGACCGACCCGCGGCTGCGGGAAGGTACCAAGTAGAAAGGTCGACTGGCAACCTATGGCTGCTACCCTTCTCGACATCGACAACCTCGCCACCTACTTCCACACCGACGACGGCGTGGTCAAGGCGGTCGATGACATTTCTCTCTCGATCGAGGAAGGCAAAACGCTGGGCATCGTCGGCGAGTCGGGCTCGGGCAAAAGCGTCACCTCGTTTTCGATCATGCGACTCCTGTCGGGCACCGGCAAAATCGTGCAAGGGAAAATCTCGTTTCTCGGCCGCGACCTGGTCCGCCTGCCCGAGCCCGAAATGCGCGCGGTCCGCGGCAAAGAGATCAGCATGATCTTTCAAGAGCCGATGACCTCGCTCAACCCCGTGTTCACCGTCGGCTGGCAGGTGATGGAGGCCATCATGCTGCACCAGAAGGTCAGCAAGGCCGAGGCGCGGCAAAAGACGATCGCCCTGTTCGACGAGGTGGGCATTCCCGATCCTCAGCAGCGGGTCGATTCTTATCCGCATCAACTCTCCGGCGGCCAGAAGCAGCGGGTGATGATCGCGATGGCCCTATCGTGCAATCCGAAGCTGCTGATCGCCGACGAGCCCTCGACTGCCCTGGATGTTACCATTCAGTCGCAAATCCTCGACATTCTGCGCCGCCTGCGCGACCAGCGCGGCATGAGCGTGCTGTTCATCACGCACGATCTGGGCGTGATCGCCGAAATCGCCGACGACGTGGCGGTGATGTTTCAGGGCAAGATCGTCGAATACGGAAAAGTCATCGACATCTTCGAGCGCCCGCAGCATCCTTACACCAAGGGCCTCTTGGCCTGCAAGCCGCGGCTGGGAACCAACTATAAGATTCTTCCCACCGTCGCCGACTTCATGGACGTGGTCCGCGACGGGGACGAGCTGAAAATCACCGAGCGGCGGATGACCCCTGAGCGGCTCGAACAACTGACGACCCAGGGGCGCGGCCGGCTGCTGCATCCCCAGCAGCAGTTGGCGGCGATGGGTCATCCCTGGGAAGCGGCAAAGCACCCCGACGACACGACCACCGTGCCCCAGGGGCAAGCGCCGCTGCTTTCCGTCCGCGATTTGAAGGTCTATTTTCCGATTCGCAAGGGAATCTTTCTGCGGACGGTGGGGCACGTCAAGGCGGTTGATGGAATCAGCTTCGACATCTACCGCGGGCAGACGTTGGGGCTGGTGGGGGAATCGGGCTGCGGAAAAACGACCGCCGGCCGGGCGATCTTGCGGCTGCTGGAGCCCGAAGCGGGGCACGTTTTGTACGGCGGCGTCGATCTGGCAAAGCTCGGCGGGTCGCAGCTGCGGCAAATGCGGCGCAAGCTGCAGATCATCTTTCAAGATCCCTACGGCAGCATGAACCCGCGGATGACGATCGAATCGGCCCTGACCGAACCGATGGTCATCCAAAAAATCGGCAAAAACAGCCGCGATCGCCGCGACCGGGCGGTCGCGCTGCTCGAAGAAGTGGGGATGGAGGCGATTCACCTGCGGCGCTACCCGCACGAGTTTTCCGGCGGCCAGCGGCAGCGGATCTGCATCGCGCGGGCCTTGGCCGTCGAGCCCGAATTCATCGTCTGCGACGAATCGGTCTCGGCCCTCGCCGTGTCGGTGCAGGCCCAGGTGCTGAACCT
>JBBDYF010000086.1:0-5758 GCA_040901775.1 Pirellulaceae bacterium
CCCCCCCTTTGTTAACACAAACCGCCCTTCCGCGCAAACCGCGAGTTGCACCCCGGAGCAAACCGCGCTGGGTGCTGCTCTTGCGTTCCCGCAGTGGTTCCGGGGAAAATGACGGAGTGCGTGTTGAATCTCATCCCGAGTTTGAATAGGCTACTCGGCATTCGTAGAACGACAGGGTGCGGTTATGAATCACCTGCCAGAAGATCCGCCTAGATCCGCAGACGAACTGAACAATGCATTAACGAAGTGGATTGTGGGTGTAGGCTCAGTCGCCGCTGTACTTGCATTTATCCTGCTTTATGTAGTATCGATCCGAGTTGCACGTCTTTCGGCGCGCCAAACGGCGAGCAGCGAAGTCGCAAGCGAGGCAAACTCGCTCGCCATGCCCGATGGAGTATTCGGAACAAAGTGGTTGATGTCGCATTCGGAAGTGCATAGGTCTGTTCCAAGTGCCGTTTCCGATGGCGCAGGTTCCTTGATCCAATACAGCGAGGTATATGGCCGACCTGCCAAAATAAGCTACGGATTTCAGAACAGCTATCTTCTAATCGTCGTCGTCACTTTTCTCGGTGAGTCCGATGAAACCAGTTTTGCGAAAACTCATGCACTGTTGATTGAAGAGCACGGCCCAGTGCCAAACGCCGTTTCCGATCAGCTTTACCGACGCCATTCCAAGAAAAAGGTCGGCCGCTTTCTGGTTGAGCACGATCTACAGGATATTGGAAGCATTCCCATGGAGCAGATTATTTTCTGTCGGACAAGTGAGTAGGGTAGGCATTGCCTTCATTCCCCGGCGGGTGGGTACTGTCGGACTTGCCGTCCTGGTCCGCTTAGCCGGCCAGTCGCCGCGTGACCGCTCCGCGGCGCACCTGATTCCAGTGCGGGCCGCGGAGGATCGGCTCGCGCGTCTGGGGCCGCGGACCGATTGGGCCGTCGGCGGTTCCATCCCAGCGATGCAGGGCAATATCGGCCAGAATGCGCTCGGCGACGTCGAGGGCCCGCCGGCCATCCTGTCCGCTAACACTGACCTGCGCTTCGCCCCGGATCGCCGCCACAAACTGCTTCTGCTCTTCGAGCAGCGCGTTGGTCTCGGCGATGGGCAGTTCCTCGAGCGGAAGGTATTCGGTGAAGAGATTGTCCGTCAAATGCGTCTTTTCCGCGGGCGAAAGGGCATTCACGTCGATCTCGCCCGCCAGCACCGCCTCGCTCGGCCGTAACAGCCGGGCCTTGCGGGCGGCAAAGTCGATCGTCGCCAAACGGTCGTGCGAGACGACCTGCATCCAGCGCTGCGGCTGGCAGGCGACTCGCGAGGCGGAGAGGTTGGCCACGCAGCCGCCGGCAAACGTCAGCCGGGCCTGGGCCCAGTCTTCGTTGGGACCGATCACCGCGGCCCCCAGGGCCTGCACGCCGGTCAGGTCGTCGCGGACGAGCGACAGCACCACGTCAATGTCGTGTATCATCAGGTCTAGCACGACGCCGATATCGGTCGAGCGGCAGGTAAACGCCCCGGCCCGAACCGCTTCGATGTACTTGGGATCGGCCAGGTGCGGCTGGGCCGCGGCGAGGGCCGGATTGAATCGCTCAACGTGCCCGACTTGCAAGACCAGGCCCCGCTGGGCGGCAATGCGGATCAAATCGTCGGCATCGCCAATATTCAAGGTCAGCGGCTTTTCGACCAGGACGTGAACGCCGTGCTCCAACAGATCGGCTGCCACCGCGTGATGCAAGCGGCTGGGCGTGGCGATGATGGCCGCATCGATATTGCCCAGCAGCGACGTATGCTCGGCGTGGGCCACGGTCGCGAGCTCGGCGGCGGCGCGGTCGCGGGCTTCGCGAACGGGATCGACGACGCCGACCAGTTCGACCCCCGGCACGTCTTTTAGCAAACGCGCGTGGATCTTTCCCAAATGGCCCACGCCGATGACGGCGACACGAACCCTGTTCATGCGGCCCTCCGGCGATCGCGGCCGCGTCCGTTGCGGCCCTCGTGTTGGTTCTGCAAAAAGCTCAACAGATGATTGACGGCCGGCACGAGCATCTCGGCCGACCTCAGCATTTCGCGCGTATGATCCAGGCCGACCTTGGCCCGGAAAATCAGGCGGTGCGCTTCGCCCAGGGCTCGAATCGCTTCGGGCGCGAACGCATTCCGCTTGAGCGCCACGATGTTGATGCACCGCGGGCGAGAGGGGTTCCCCTCGGCCAGCATGTAAGGGGGCACGTCGTGCAAGACGCGGCTCAGGCCGCCGGTGAAGCTATAGCTGCCGATCGTCGAAAAATGATGCACCACCACGCCTCCGGAAAGCGTCGCATCGTCGTGGACGTGAACGTGTCCCCCCAGCAGCGTGGCGTTGGCCATGATGACCCGGTTGCCGACCCGGCAGTCGTGAGCGATGTGGCAACCCGCCATGATGAAGCAGCCGCTGCCCAGCGCGGTGACGCCTTCTTCCTTTTCGGTGCCCCGGTTGATCGTGACCCCTTCGCGTATCACGTTGTCGTCGCCCACGATCGTTTGCGTCTGGCTGCCGCGGTAGCTGATGTCTTGCGGCTCGCCACCTAGCACGGCACCGGGAAAAATGCGGTTTCCCGCGCCGATGGCGACGCGACCCATGATCGTGACGTTGTTCACCAGGACGGTCCCTCGGCCGATGCGAACCTGCGGCCCGACGACGCAAAACGGACCGATATCGACGTCGTCGTCCAGTTCCGCCCTCGAATCGACGGCCGCGTTTTGATCGACGTGAATTGACATGAGACGGAGCAGAAGTCAGGAGCCAGAAGTCAGGCCGTTTTGCGCAAACCTTCTTCCATTCGGCCTTCGGTCAACAATGCTTTGACGAGATCGGCATTCAGCCGGTGCCCGCTTTTGTGGGCGATGATCTGACCGATCAGGTCGCAGCCAGCCAGGGCCAGGTCGCCCACCAGGTCGAGCGCTTTGTGGCGCACGCATTCGTTCTCGAATCGGAGTTCGTTATCGAGCGGCCCCTCATCGCTAAAGACGAGCAGGTCGCGATGCGTGACGCGCATACCCAGGCCTCGGCTCTTCAGCCACTGCGCTTCATCCTGCATGAGGAAGGTGCGGGCCGGGGCCAGTTCGGTCGCGAACGACTGCGGCGTTACGTTGAGCTCGATCGTCTGGCGGCCGATCGGATTGTTCGGACCAAAATCGAGCTTGTATTTGATCGATAGGGTGTCGGTCTTGGCGGGGCGAGCCTCGACCCAGCATTCGTCGTTGCCGACGCGCGTGACATCGGTCACGATCAGCCGCCGCCGGGCGGCCGGCTGTTCGACCAGGCCGACCTCTTGCAGGGCTTCGACCAAGGGAAGGCACGATCCGTCGAGGCCGGGCAGCTCGGGTGCATCGCACCAGACTTCGCAATTATCGACGCCCAGGCCGTAGAGCGCGGCGAGGACGTGCTCGACCATTTCGACCTGCACGCCGTCGCCGGCCAGCGTCGTTCGGCGGGGGACTTCGATCCGTTGCCGCACGCTGGCCGCGATCCGCCGCACCGGATCGGTGTCTCGCCGGACAAACACGATGCCCGAGCGAGGCGGCGCCGGCAGCAGCTCGACCGTCACATCGCGGCCGCTCCAGTATCCAAAGCCGGCCACGGCGCAAGGGCGGGCCAGCGTTCGCTGTTTTCGCAAAGCTGTCAAGGTGCGGAACTTCGTTGCGAGAGGGAATCGGGGGACCGCCTCCGAAAGCGCCAGAGAGCGATCGCTCCCCGACCGGCGTTTTCAGCCTCCAAGGGAGAGGGCCGTGGTTTTTTGACCGTCCGCTACCGCGGGGCGGGTCGTCCCGGGATGCTGGGACCGGTTGCCGTGCGCGGAGGCACCGCGGCGCCCTGGGCGGTCGGCGGCGCGGCATTGCGGTTCAAGTCCTGCAGAATCTGGTCCGTGATGTTGATCCCGCTCTCATACACGACGGCCCGGTTGACTCCTTGCAGCACGCTGGCCCGGGCGTCTTCTTTCATCGGTTCGCTGTTGAACCGCAAAACCAAGCCGATCCGGTTGCGCTGGGCGAGCAAGGTGACGCTTTGTTCGATTTCGGTATAGACCCGAAAATAGACGCGGGCCTCCTGTTCCAGAAATTCCTTCCGCTTCAGACCGACCTGAACTTGCAGTTCCGATCCCTGGCGGGCCAGTTCGCCCTCCTTGGCCTTGTACTCGGCGGAGCTGGCGCTGAACTGCTGCAACTCTTCGGCCCGCGACTTGAGCTTGGTCTGTTCGCCGCGGACGTAGGTCTCGAAGGCTTCGATGTCCTTCTTGATGTCGCCCATGGCCGCGTTGAAGCGAACGTGATTCTTGAAGACCAAGGCCACGTCGATCACGGCCACGTTCGTGCCGCTGGGGGTGCCGGCCGCCGTAGCGGCAGGTCGGGCAGCGCCGGCGGGCGGAGCGCCCTGGCCCAAGGCCGCCGTCGAAACACCGAGGAAAACGAGGGGGGCCGCCAGTGCGGCACAAAAGAGGGGAAATCTCACGCTCAGCACTCCTTGCTTGGGTTGGTCGTCCTGACCGGGGGCGGGTTTTCTGGTCTGTTCGGCCGCGCCGCCTACGTTTGCGGGAAACGTTGCCTCGGCCGATGCAGCAGAGGCGTCGTATTCTGCCGCACAAGGGCGGCCGGGTAAAGGTCAGTTAATCCATGTAAGCACGCGGATTCCGCGCGTTACGGAAATTCACCGCGGAAATTCACCGCGGGTATTCGTTGCCCCGCCAGGCTGTCAAAAGGTGATTATCGACTGCCAGGAAAGCTGCGTTGAGTTTTCCGCCTGAAAAACGGGTAACGATTTGGCAGAAGAATGGGCCGGCTTTAGCAGTCATTTCGCCAATCGCATTCGAGCAATTTTATGCCATAAAGTCTTGGCAGCGAAAGAGTTGCGAACAAGTGGAGCCGCGTGCCCTACGCCCGCACAGCTTGCGGCCGCTCCATCAATCCCAGTCGTTTCATCTTTTTGTAGAGCGTGGTCCGGTTGATCCCCAACGCATCGGCCGTGGCATTGCGGTTCCAGTGATTCAGCTCGAGCACTTCCAAAATGATCGCCCGCTCGGGAGCTTTAATTGCATCTTTCAGCGCCTTGCCCGACAGCGGCTCCAGCGAGATCGGCTGGCCCGCCATGACCTGTCCCGGCAGGTCTTCCAGGTTCACCTTGGGACCGCGACCCAGCAGCACGGCTCGTTCCACCACGTTTTGCAGTTCGCGCACGTTGCCCGGCCAGCCGTAACGCTGCATCGCGGCTAGGGCGTCGTCGGTGAAGCCTTCGCTCTTGCGGCCCGCTTCCTCGCAGGTTTTGGCCAGAAAGTGCTGGCCCAGCAGTGAAATATCGGCCAGGCGTTCGCGCAGCGGGGGCAGCTCGATATTGATGACGTTGATCCGGTAGTACAGGTCTTGCCGGAAGCGGCCCTGGGCGACGGCCTGCGTCAGGTTCTCATTGGTCGCCAGGATGACGCGAGTATCCACCCGCTGGGTCTTGGTGCTGCCGACCGGCTCGAACTCGAATTCCTGCAACACCCGCAGCAGCTTGACCTGCATGCCGGGCGAGGACGTGCCGATTTCGTCGAGAAAGATCGTTCCCTTATCGGACTGCGTGAACTTGCCGATCTTGTCGCCCGTTGCGCCGGTAAAGGCGCCGGCTGCGTGGCCGAACAGTTCGCTTTCGAGCAGCGTTTCGGGCATCGCGCCGCAGGCCACTTCCACGAATGCCTGGTCGCGGCGGCCGCTGCGGCGATGGATGGCCCGGGCGAGCAGCGACTTGCCCGTCCC
>JBBDYF010000087.1:0-36259 GCA_040901775.1 Pirellulaceae bacterium
CGACCTCGACGTTCGCCGCCGCTGCTTTTGGCTCTTGATCGTGTACGTGGGGAGCGGGATGTCGCTGCTATTGGCCACCAGCTTTCTCGGCCTGCGAAAGTACCTGCGGCAGCGTCGGCTGGAGATGCCGCTCGACATGACCGCCACCTGGCTCGGGGCGGGGCTGGCCCTGATCGTCGCCACGATCGTTGTCGCCGCGCTGTTGCCCCGGCCCAGCCCCGAATACTCGCTGGCCCGATGGGTCGATGCCAAGTCGCGAGAGCATGTGGCATCGCGGTTTGCCGTGGGACCGGAAGGGGCCAAGGACTCGCCCGACCAGCCGTCGCAAAGCGCCGCTCCGCAGCAAGAGGGGCAACAGGCCGAGCGGCAAGGCGCGGGCCAGCCCAATCCAAACAACCAGCAGGGGAAATCATCGCCGGGCAAGAAGGGCTCGGGCGAAGGGAAGCAGAGCCAGTCTAAGCAGGGCGAATCTAAGCAGGGCGAGTCCAAGCAAGGCTCTGGAAAGCAGGGCGAGTCGAAACAGCCAGACTCGAATCAAAAATCGAGCGATTCGCAGAACAAATCGCCAGAGAATCCGGCGACCAAGAACGAGCAGCGCTCGGCGGAGTCTGAACAAAGGAAGCAATCCGAGCCGGCTCGTCAGCAGCAATCGCAGACTTCCTCTACCCAGCAGCTTGCCCGCTCGGCGCAAAATATGCTCGGCTCGGTCGGCAGCTTGCTGAAAGCTCTGTTCTACCTGGCGCTCTTCATCGTGGCCGCGGTGCTGGCCTGGCGCTACCGGGCCGAGTTGCTGGCCGCCTGGCAGAAGCTGCTGGCTGAGTTGCGGGCGCTTTGGGAAGGGTGGTTCGGCCTCCCGGCAGCGGCAGTGGAGGCTTCTCCCGCGGAAGTGTCCACTCCGCCGCGGCCGTTTGCTGCCTTTACCGATCCTTTTGCCAGTGGCCAGTCGGCCCGGATGTCGCCGGCCGAAATCGTTCGTTACACATTTCAGGCGCTCGAAGCGTGGGGACGCGAGAATGGCCAGCCGCGCGAGCCGGGCCAGACGGCGCACGAGTTTGCCGCCGCCATTGGCCGGCTCGATCGCACCGTGGCGAGCGAGGCCCGCCAGTTGGCCGATTTGTATTCGCACCTGGCGTATGCGCCGCCATCGGCGATTCGGGCCACGTTCGATCCCTTGCGATCGTTGTGGCAAAAGATGAAGTCGCCCGTGCCGGTCGTCATCGGGGGCTGAGCCGGCAGGCGGGACAGACCTGCTCGTAACCCACGATGCCGCTGCCGCGCCGCTGGCGGACGGTCATCCGCGTCCCGCAGCGCGGGCAGAAATCGTCGTGGCGGTCGGGCGATTGGCCACGATCGATGCGCTGCTGGCAGGCGGCGCACAACTCCGATTCGGGAAACAACTCCAGCCGCTCGATGGGAATCGACGAGCCGCAGGCGCTGCATGGCTTGGCGGGGGTTTCCCACTCGTCGTCATCGCCCGCCGGTTCGAAGCGGAGGCCCCCCGATCCGCACTGCGCGCAGAACAAGCGGGACCGCGAGGCAGCGGCCAGTTGCAGCACAAAATCGGCCGCCAGGAGTTCATCCCGCTTGAGCATGCCCAGCGATCGCAATCGCGCGACCAGTTCCGCCAGGTCCAGCCGCTGCTCGTAATTGCAGTGCGGGCAGGTGGCGAGCAGGCGGATCGGTTTGGCAGGCATGGATCGAGTGCGAAGGCGAAGGGCGACCCGTTACGTCGGAACCTGCCGAAGCACTTCCAGCAGTTCGTTCATGGCGGCCAGATCGTCGCGACGGCCTTCGGTGGTGAAGAGCTGCCGCAAGTTGCCGACCAGCCGAACGATCCATTGTAGATGGGTTGGCGCGGCGAGCAAATCGTCGCTCCGCGGCAAGGGACGCTGGGCGATCCGGTCGAGGCGGTCGAACACCTGCTCGCGCGACAGCGACTCTCCCCCGTAAAACGGATCGACGATCTGCCAGCCCGTCTCGGTGCGAACGCGGGCCATGAAGTGCCCCGGCGCATTGACACCGGCGATGGTCAACCCGGCGGCTTCGCCCACCACCTTATAAACGAGCGACAGCGTGAGCGGCAGCCCGCGGCGCGAAGTCATCACGGCCGGCAGGTAGCTGTTCAGGGCATGATAGTACCGGTCGTTGTCGCCGCGAAAACCGAGCTCGTCGAACAGAACCTGGTGCAGAGCGGCCCGAATGCGCGACGGCGCCGCGCCATCCGATACGTCGCGCACGCGCCGCCCCAGGGCCTGCATCTGCTCGACGATCGGGTCGGCCGCGACGTCGTCCAAGGCGTGCATCGAAACGGCGATCGCCGCGCGCGCCAGCCCCTCGGTTTTCCAAAGATGGGGGATTTGTTCGACGAAATACCGAAAGGCTTCCGGGCGACAATAGGTGGGCTCGGATAGCGTCATGTTGACCGTCATGGTTGAAGTCGCCGTGAGAGGAACGCTAGCGGGGTTGGCAACCGGGAAAGACGTGCGCCGGCAACTCAGGCGCGCCGCCGCCTACCCTCTACCTCTGCAATCGCGAACCGAGAGAAAAACCGGGTCCGCTAGCACAAAAAATATCCGTCCGTAGGTCCCGCTGGCCCGTTGAATAAAAAAGGGAACGAATGGCGTGCCGAAGATCCATTTTCAGCAAATGATTTCTCCTAACTCGTGTACCTATCAACGTTTATTGAGTTGACCTGCCGCCCGCGACAACTACAATTGGGTAAACTCCCAGCGGCGGGTCAAGGGCTATTTTTTCAGTTCTTGGGCTGAGGTGGACCCGGCGCGTGGTCGTGGTGCGTTTATAGTGAGTTGGCTGGGCGTATTCTTCGCTTGGCCGCCACCGTGCAACTTGAGCTTGCTGGCAAGAGCCTCGCCTGAGGCCGCTCTGATGACCGACAAATCCATGGACGATTCCCGTCGGCTCGACGGCTCTTCCTCGCGGCGACGCGCTGGGCTGGGTAGCCTGTCGCTGGATAGTGCGGCCACGGTCCATCCGTCCGCTTCCTCGGACAGCAACGCGGTGATCGCCAGCCTCGGTTCGTCAGCGGGCGCGGTTGAGCCACAGACGCCCGCATTGCCCGACGATAGAACGGTCATTTCCACACGGCCCCCGGTCGATGACGTCCCGCTGCCGATCCTCTCCGCATCGCAGCACATCGGGCAGTCGCTGGTGGGCCGCCGGCTCGAACACTACGAGCTGATCGAGTTTGTCGGCGGCGGCGGCATGGGGGCGGTCTTCCGAGCGACCGATTCGCGCCTGGGGCGGACGGTCGCCGTCAAGGTTTTGTCGCGCGATCATACGGACGAAGAGACCATCCGCCGCTTCCGGAACGAGGCCCAAAGCGCCGCTCGGCTGGATCACCCCAACATCGCCCGCGTTCACTACGTGGGCGAAGACCACGGTTGGAACTTCATCGTTTTCGAGTTTATCGAAGGGGTGAACCTGCGCGATCTGGTCGAAGCCAAGGGCCCGCTGTCGGTCGAGGATGCGCTCTACTTCACGCTGAAAGTGGCCGAGGCCCTGGCCCATTCGTCCAGCCGGGATGTCGTCCATCGCGACATTAAGCCCTCGAACGTCCTGGTGGCGACCGATTCGGCGGTCAAGCTCGTCGATATGGGGCTCGCCCGGCTGCACCAGGTGGAATCGTCGTCCGACGACCTGACCGCCAGCGGCGTGACGCTGGGCACCTTCGACTATATCTCGCCCGAGCAGGCCCGCGATCCGCGCTCGGCGGACGTGCGGAGCGACATCTACAGCTTGGGCTGCACGCTGTACTACATGCTGGCAGCCCGCCCCCCGTTTCCCGACGGCACGGCGCTGCAAAAGCTGCTGCGGCACAGCGAGGACGAGCCGGCCGATCTGCGGCAGTTTCGCCCCGACATCAATCCCCGCGTCACCAACCTGCTGGCCAAGATGCTGGCCAAGCGGCGCAGCCAGCGGCATCAGACTGCCGGCGACCTGGTCGCCGAGATTGTCGCCTTGGGCGAACAGCTTGGGTTGTCGAACGTCGTGCGCGCCTCGGGCGTGGTCGTCGCCCTGCCGGCGCCGCAGCCGCAGTTCTGGGCGAGGGCCGCGCAAATCGTGGTGGCCATTGCCGTTTTGACGGTCGCGGTCATCATTCTCGATTCCTACGCGCCGCGCTCGGTGAGCACGGCCAACGTGTCGCTGCAACCCAAAGACTTGGATCCCGCGCCGGCAATAGCGCCGCAGGATCGGCAGGGCAAAACCTCGTCGCCGACGCGCGCCACGATGACGAGTACGTTCCCAGCGCCCGGCACGGCAACCCTACCGGACGACGCGCGGGCGAAGGCGGATGCGGACGCCGCTGGCAGTACTGCCGCGGGCAGCGAGCCGTCGCCGCTGCCTGTCGCCGCTGCTTCCCAAGCGGGCGCGTTTCCCACGAACGTTGCCGAAGAACCGGTGGCGGATGCGTCGCTGTCGAGCGAGCAGGTCGTCCTCGTCCGGGGCGCGTCCGGCGGGCCGCTCCCCGCTGGCACAGAACCTGTCGCCGGAAGCCTGGGTCCGCCTGGCTTGTCGGTCGAAATTGGCATTCCTGCCATCGATGCGCTCGCTTCCGCCGCGCTGGGCCCCCCCTCGATCGGCACGCCGGTCTTGCCGGTCAAGATTCGCCGGCTGGTGGTGACGTCCCAGTTGCCCGCACAAATTCCGGTGGAAACCGAGTACCAAACCTCGCTGGCTGCGGCCTGTCGCCGGGCTGCCGAACTGGGATTGAACGAGATCGAACTGCAATGGAACGGGTCGCTGGTCGAGTCGCCGCTCGAAATCACGCATTCCCGCCTGGCGCTGCGGGCCGCCATCGGCTACCAGCCGGTCGTCCGTTTCCAGCCGCAAGTTTCGCTGTCGGACAACGACCGGCAAATGATTCGCCTGGCGGGTGGACCGACCAGCCGCCTGACGCTGCACGGGGTGGAGCTCGCCTTGGAGTTGCCCACGACTTCGGCTTCGGGCTGGTCGCTGTTTTCGCTCAGTACGGGTCAAACGCTCGAACTGATGCAGTGCGTGCTGACCGTTCGAGATGGGGATGGCGTGCGGCCGCCCATCCACGACCAGGTGGGGATGATCGCCGTGCAGCCCCGACGCATGACGGGCGGCATGACGATGGAGCCGCAAGCGGCCATGTCGGCCGGCACCACGATCTTGATCGACAACTCGATCGCCCGCGGCGAAGCGACGTTTATCCGCCTGCCCGAAGACATTCAGCTAACGCTCCGCTGGACCCAGGGTTTGCTGGTCACCCCCGGGCGACTGCTCGAAACCACGGGGAGCGCCAGCAGTCCCAAGTGGTTCGAGCGGATCAGTTTGTCGCTCGATCACGTCACCGCCGTTTGCCGCCAAGGGATCTTCCAGTCGAAGCGCCGCAGCGGAGCGAGCGATCAGTTTGGGTTGGACGTGGATGCCAACCATTGCATTCTGATGACCGACACGGATGCCCCGCTGTACGAATTTGTCGGCGTCGGCGAGGTCACCGAGAGCGACCTGCAGTGCGACGGCGAATTCAACGGCTATCCGCACGCCGACGTTACCTTCCTGCGCATCCGTCCCACGGCGCCCGGCGAGCGGACCGTGAGCTACGGTCTGGAGGAAAGTTCCACCTGGTCGAACGAACGCCGCCGCTCGGGCGTTGTCTGGCGACAAGTCCCCGCGCTCGACCAGCCGGCCCACTCGCAAACGAAAGCGGCGTTTGAGCTCGACAGCACGTTCCAATCGGATGCCGGGTTCGACAGCGACTTGCTCCCCACGCCTCGGCCCGGCTCGCCCCTGCCGATGGAAGCCTCCGCCGCGACGGCCACGAGTGATCCGTCTCCCTAGGATCGCTCCGCGCGACGCCGTACAATGACCCGCCCTGGCGCGCTCGCGGGCGAGCGCGACCCGTCCCTCTGTCCAATACCGGCTGATGATGGCTGCTCGCCTTTGGCTGCTCCTCAATCGTGCGATGCTCGCGGCGTCTTGCGCCGCCCTGCTGGTGCTTGCGCCGGGATGCGGCTGCACCTCGCGGCCCGCGGGCACTACTGGCGGAGCGGGTGGGGGAACGCTGATCTATGCCCAGCCCGAAGATCCGGCGACCCTCGACCCGATCAACACCGACATCGCCGAAGCGGTTCACGTCATCACCAACCTGTTCGATACGCTCGTCACCTACGACGACAAAACGACCGAGCTGGCTCCGGCGCTGGCCGAACGGTGGGAGCACACCGAGGACGGACTGGCTTGGACGTTCCACCTGCGGCGCGGAGTCATGTTCCACGATGGCACCCCGCTCGACAGCCAGGCGGTGAAAGTCAGCCTAGAACGGCTCATTTTGCCGGAGCATCCGCTGGTGTTCGACAAGGCCCGGCCGTACCAGTCGAGCTACAACATGATCCGGGCGATCGAGACGCCGGACGAGCACACGGTCGTTTTGAAGCTCCACCAGCCGAGCGCCATCCTGCTGGTCAATCTGGCGATGTTTCCGGCCAGCATTTTGAGCCCGGCCGCCTTGGCAAAGCACGGGGCGGGCTTTGCCGAGCATCCGGTGGGCACGGGGCCGTTCCAATTCGTCAAATGGGTCCGCGATCAGCAACTGGTCACCGCCGCGTTCGACCAGCATTGGCGCGGCCGGCCGAAAATCGACAACATCGTTTGGGTGCCGGTCAAGGAAAATGCCACGCGGGTTCAGCGGCTGGCCCGCGGCGAGGTTCATGTGGCCGAAAACCTGACGCCGATCGAGATGGACTCGCTGGCCAAAAATCCCCGCCTGGTCGTGCAGGAAGAACTGGGGATGAACGTGGCCTACTTGACCATGCAAATGGAGAAGCCGCCGCTCGACAACCCTAAGGTTCGCCGGGCCATTTACATGGCCATCGACAAGCAGGCGCTGATCCAGGTGGGCTATGGCGGCCATGCCGAGGCGGCGGTGACCATGGTGCCGCCCGCCATGTGGGGCCATGTAGGCGAGCTCGACGTGCCGCCGTTTGATCCGGCCGGCGGCAAAAAACTGCTGGCCGAGGCCGCGGCGGAAGGGGGCTTTGCCCTGCCGCTCGAATTGACGCTGGCGGTGATGAACCAGGCCCGCCCCTACTTGCAGCAGCCCGCGGCGATCGCCGGTTATATGAAAGACGCCCTGCGCGAGATCGGCATCGAGGCGACCGTCGTGCAGCGCGACGTGAACCAGCACTTTGAAGCTTTGATGGGGGGCCGGCACGAATTGGGCCTCGCCGGCTGGAATAGCGACAACAGCGACCCCGATAACTTCCTGTACGCTCTGCTCGATCCCGACAATATTTCAGACGCCGGCAACAACCTGAGCCGTTATAACAGCCCTCGCTTTCACGAACTGATGCTGGCCGGTCGTCAAGAGTTGGACGTTGACAAGCGGCTCGCCATCTATCGCGAGGCCCAACAACTGGTCGCTCAGGACTTGCCCGTCGTGCCGCTGGTTCACACCAAGCTGCGAGCCGCCCATGCCCGCGAGCTCAAGGGCTTTCATCTACATCCGACGGGACTGATCCGGCTGCGAACCGCCTACTTCGAGGCGTCGCCGTGATCGGCTATCTGCTCCGCCGCGTGCTCCACGCCTTGCTAACGCTGGTGGTGGCCGTGGCCCTGGTGTTCATCGCCATGCGGGCCTTGCCCGGCAATCCGCTGCTGGCAAGGTTCGGCCAGCATCCCGACGCCAAACAAATGGAACAGCTCAAGCGCGAGTACGGCTGGGACCAGCCGGTCGTCGTGCAATTGGGGCAATTCTTCTGGCGGATCGTCACCACGGGGGATTTGGGCCGCTCGATCGCGCGGACGAATGTGAGCGTGACGCGCGAATTGCGGCAACGAATTCCCGCCACCATCGAGCTGACGGGTGCGGCCCTACTCTTGGCGATTCCGCTGGGAGTCGCGGCCGGTTCGGCAGCCGCGGTATGGCGCAACCGCTGGCCCGACCGACTGGCGATGGCGGCCTCGCTGGTTGGCGTGAGCATTCCGGTCTTTTTCCTGGGGATCGTGTTGCGGAGCGTGCTGACCGGCCTGCCTACGTCGCAGCGATTGCCCCCCTGGGTGCTCGATTTCGAGCCGCTGACCGGCCTGTACTTGCTCGATACGCTGCTGCGCGGCCGGCTCGATCTGTTTGGCCTGGCCGCCGAACACCTATTGTTGCCGGCGGTGGTGCTCAGCACGGTGCCGATGGCGGTCATCGCCCGGATCACGCGCAGCTCGATGCTGGAAGTGCTGTCGGCCGATTTCATTCGCACCGCGCGGGCCAAGGGGGCGGGGCTGTGGCGCGTCGTGCTGCGGCACGCCTTGCCAGGTGCAGCCGTGCCGGTGACCAATATCGCCGGCTTGCAAATTGGCCTCTTGCTATCAGGGGCGGTGCTAACCGAAACCGTTTTCGACTGGCCCGGCCTGGGGCAATACCTGGCGAACGCGGTGGTGCGCGACAAGGACTACGTCGCGGTGCAAGCTGCGTCGATCGTGATTGCGGCGATGTTCGTCTCGCTCAACCTGGTGCTCGACGTGGTCTATGTCTGGCTAGACCCGCGGATTCGGTTGAGGTAGTCGGCAACCTATCCACTCTTCTCCACCGCGCCCGAAGACTGACTTTCGGGCGCTTCGCCAGGAGCCAGCCGGAACGGAGCTTCGGTTCCGGGGACCACCAGCGGACCCGGCGAGCTCAGCTCGATGATCCGCTTCAGTTCGTCGGCGTCGATCGATTCGACCTCGATCAGCCGCTGGGTCAGCGCTTCGAGCGCTCCGCGGCGGACGTCGAGAATGTGGCGGACCTTCTCGATCGCCTCGTCGATGATTCGCCGCACCTCCTGGTCGATTTCGCGCATCGTCTGTTCGCTGCAGTGACGAACATTTTCGTCGCCGCCGGAGATCGCCAAAAAAGGCGAGCGATTGCTCTCTTTGTAGTTCACCCGCCCCAGCCGGCTCATGCCGTATTCCATGATCATGCCGCGGGCGATTGAGGTGGCCCGCTCCAGATCGTTCTGAGCGCCGGTGGAAATGTCGCTGAGGATGATTTCCTCGGCGATCGTGCCGGCCAAGAGCACTTGAATCCGGCTTTCGAGCTCCGCCTGGGTCAGCAAAAAGCGATCTCCCTCGGGGCGCTGCATCGTGTAGCCCAATGCCGCCAGTCCGCGGGGAATGATCGAGACTTTATGGACCGGATCGGTGTTCGGCAGGCTGTAGGCGACGAGGGCGTGCCCGCTTTCGTGGTAGGCGACGCGCCGCTTCTCGTCCTCGTTCATGATCCGCTGCTTCTTTTCCAGGCCGGCGGTCACGCGCTCGACTCCTTCGTTGAACTCCGCCATGCCGACCGCCTGCTTCTCGCCGCGGGCGGCTAACAGGGCGGCTTCGTTCACCAGGTTTGCCAGGTCGGCCCCGACAAAGCCGGGGGTAATCGCGGCGACTTCCCGCAGATCGACCGTCGGGTCGAGCTTCACGTTCTTGACATGCACCTTGAGGATGTCGGCCCGGCCTTTAATATCGGGCCGATCGACCAGCACATGGCGGTCGAAGCGCCCGGGGCGGAGCAGCGCGGGATCGAGCGTTTCGGGCCGGTTGGTCGCCGCCATGACGATCACGCCCGTATTGCTGCCAAAGCCGTCCATCTCGACCAGCAAGGCATTCAGCGTCTGCTCGCGTTCGTCGTGTCCGCCGACGAGGCCGGTGCCGCGGCTTTTGCCCAGTGCGTCGAGCTCGTCGATAAAGATGATGCAGGGCGCCTTGGCCTCGGCCTGCTGAAACATGTCGCGCACGCGGGCCGCCCCAACGCCGACGAACATTTCCACAAAGTCGGAACCCGAGAGGCTGAAAAACGGCACTCCCGCCTCGCCGGCAATCGCCTTGGCGAGCAAAGTTTTGCCCGTTCCCGGCGGGCCGACCAGCAGCACTCCCTTGGGAATGCGGCCCCCCAAGCGCTGATACTTTTCGGGCATGCGGAGGAAATCGACCACTTCGCGAACTTCTTCCACCGCTTCGTCGATGCCGGCGACGTCGTTGAACGTCACGCCCAGATCTTCCTGGGCATAGAGTTTGCCCCGACTGCGGCCAAAGGCCATCGGCGAGCCCGCCCCCATCAATCGCCGCAGCATGAAATAGACGAGGAACAATCCCAGAACGAAAATCAGAATCCAGGGGGCGTGCTGATCCCACGGGCTGGGACCGGAATCGAACCGGTAATTGATATTGTTGGCGTCGAGCAGCGAAGTCATCTCGTCGCGGGCCTTGCCTTCGGCCTGAATGTTCGTGCGAAAGGCGACTCCTTCTTTCCGCGTCGTGCCATCGGCAACCGGTTCCGTCGCCCCTTGCACCTTCTTCAACTCGGCGACGGTGACGGTGCCCACGACCGAGCGATCCTTGACCTGCACGCTTGCCAAATCCGAAATGCGCAACCGCCGGGTCTGTTTGGCGCTGACCCGTTCTTCGACGTCGATGAACCCCAGCGAACCGGGCTCATACTTCGAGCCGCCTTCGGTCTGGGGGGCGTCCCGCTGGACCAGCTTGCTGGCCTCGATCAGCCGTTTCAAATCGGGTGCCGAGATTTCCCTGGAGAAATAGGGGGAGGCCCACACGGCCACCAACAGGCCGGTGGCCACGATCAAACCGGCCCAGAGCAGCAAGCTGGAACCCTGCGAACCGTTGCGGTCAGTGTTTTGCCGGTTCGGCTTGTTTTCTTTAGACATGCAAAGTCGTTCCGTTGTGCGAAAGCTTCAAAAAAGTTCGTGGCCGGGCCGATGTATCGCCGGTTGAAAAAAGCCAGACCAGCCGCCGGGGGCTAAGCTTGCCCCGTTAGCTTGCCCCGTTAGCTTGTTCCAGTCGCTTGCCCAAGTGTAGCCCCACCAGTCCTGCGCCGGCGCAGGCTGGGTTGCTCCGGCAGGCGGTGACTCCTACAATGCCACGCACACAAGTCCAAGCCAGGCACCGATTTAGCAACTAGTGTTGTCGAGCGCGAGCGGGGCGAAATGGCGGCGGCCAAAGACTGATTCCTCTCTCGCATTTTCGCCTGTTCGCTGCCCGTTGACAAGCGTTTGGCAGGATCTGGCCTTTCAATTATCCGCCTTTTGCGGCCGCAATGAGCTCCAGCCCTCGCAAAATCACCGTTCTCGGCTCGACCGGCAGTATTGGCCGCAGTACGCTCGAGGTGGTACGGCATTCGCGCGGACAGTTGAGCGTCTTCGCCCTCTCGGCGCATCGCTCGTGTGCGGAACTGTGTCGCCAAGCGGTGGAATTCGAGCCGCGGTTTGTGGTGGTGACCGACGAGCAGCAGCAAGCCTTCGATTGGTCGGGCCTGCCCAGTGCGACGGAGTTGCTGGTCGGGCCGCGGCAGGTCGAGCGGATCGTCCGGGCGGCAGAGGTGGAAATGGTCGTGGCTGCCGTCGTCGGAAGTGCTGGACTAACTGGAACTTGGAGCGCGCTCGACGCGGGGAAACCGGTCGCTTTGGCGAACAAGGAAACGCTCGTCATGGCGGGGCCACTGGTCATGCGGCTCGCCGCAGAGCGGGGTGCCAAGATATTGCCGATCGACAGCGAACACTCCGCGGTGTTTCAAATATTGGAAAATGGTGCGAATACCGGCCCTCCTCGTCTGGATCTGCGGCGGATCATTCTGACGGCCAGCGGCGGACCCTTTCGCAGCGCCAGCCGTAGTGAAATGGAGCGGGCAACGGTGGCCGATGCCCTGGCCCATCCCACCTGGAAGATGGGACCGAAAATTACGATCGATTCGGCTACGATGATGAATAAGGCCTTGGAAATCATCGAAGCCCGCTGGCTTTTCGACCTGCGAGCCGACCAGATCGATGTTGTGGTTCACCCGCAGTCGATCGTGCATTCGCTGGTAGAATTCATCGATGGCTCGGTGTTGGCGCAATTGAGTCCGCCCGATATGAAGCTGCCTATTCAATACGCTTTGACTTGGCCCGAGCGGCGCGCGGCGCCCGCACCGCGGCTTGATTTGACCCAGGCTTTGCAACTGACGTTCGAGCCCCCCGACGAAGATCGCTTTCCCGCGATTGGCTTGGGGCGCGAGGTGGCGGCCGCGGGTGGCACGGCTGGGGCCGTGCTCAATGCCGCCAATGAAGCGGCGGTCGCCGGTTTTCTGGCGGGCGAGTTATCGTTCATGGAGATAGTGCCCGCTTGCCGGGCCGTGCTAAAGACGCATCCTTTCAGTCCGACGCCCTCGCTCGACGAGCTGTTGACGCTCGATCGCTGGGCCCGGCAGGAGATTTCGCGGTGGATATGTGCATGATTCTGGCAGCGACGGGCGAGGCGACGCTGTTCGAGACGATTCGCAGTTACGGCTGGATGTTTTTGAGCGTCGGCGTCGGCCTGGGCTTCGTCATCTTCGTTCACGAGCTGGGGCATTTCCTGGTGGCGAAGGCCTGCGGCGTGAAATGCGAAAAGTTCTACATCGGCTTCGATATTCCGATGCCGAAGGTGCTTGGCTTTCAGATCCCCAGCAAGCTGGTTCACTTCCAATGGGGTGAAACGGAATACGGCGTCGGCATTTTGCCGCTGGGGGGCTACGTCAAGATGCTCGGCCAGGACGACGATCCGCGGAACGCCGAAAAAGAGGCGGAGCGGATCAAGTTGCTTAAGGAAGGGGCGTCGGTAGCGGCCCTATCGCCAAACCACTCGGTCGAGACCGGGCCGCCGGAAACTCAATTCGATCCGCGCAGCTTTCCCGCCAAGAGTGTGCCGGCGCGAATGGCGATCATTTCGGCCGGAGTAATCATGAACCTGATCTTCGCCGTGCTGATGGCGGCGGTGGCCTATCGCTTGGGAGTGCCCGAAACGCCGGCCACCATCGGCGGCACTTCGCCCGGCGGACCCGCGTGGGTTTCGGGCATCGAGCCCGGGGCGCGAGTTTTGCAGCTTGGCAAAAGCGGTTCACCTTACGAGCACGTCCGTTGGGAAGACTTGATTCATGCGGTAGCCGTCAATGGCTTTGAGAGCGATGTGCCGGTGTTGGTGCGGACGGCCGAAGGAAAGAAAGTCTGGCACACCCTGCGGCCGAGCGATCGGCTAAAGGAAGAGACCGGCCGGCCCATGCTGGGTGTTTTGCCGCCGCCGACCCGCGAAATCATCGCTGAGACGCCTAGATCAGCCCACTTGGCTGCCAAAACGAGCGTGGCACTAAAAGATCGCGACCAGATCGTCGCGGTCGACGGCCAGGCGCTCACGGCCGATTGGCAACTGACGGAAATCCTGACCCGCAACCCGAAAGGCCCGCTGAAGCTCACCATCGAGCGGACGGCGAAGGCCGAAGGGACCGCGGTTGGCAAGTCCGCAACCGACAAACCCGCGCCGAAACAAGAACTGGAAGTCACGCTCGAGCAGCGCCCGATGCGCGATCTTGGCGTGGCGATGAAAATTGGCCCGATCGTGGCCGTGCGCGAGGGCTCGCCCGCCGACGAGGCGGGATTTCTGGTGGGCGACCTGATCGAGCAGGTGAATGGTCAGCCGGTCGGCGATCCGCTATTGCTCGGGCAGCGACTGGCCCTGCAAAGCGAGCCGGCCGAGCCGATTGAGTTCACAGTGACGCGGACCAACGCAGCCGGCAAGAAGCTGGAGAAGACCTTGTCGGTAACGCCGGTGCTCGCGCAGCAGTTTCACGACTCGTACCTTATGGGCGGACCCAGCGCGATCGAGTCGATGGGAGTGGCGTTCGATGTGACTCGCGTGGTGAGCGAAGTGACGCCAGAAGGCCCTGCCGCAAAGGCGGGCTTGCAGCCCGAAGATGTAATCACCCAGGTCGAGTTCATTGCTGCGAGCGAGGAAAAAAAGCTGCAAGAGGCGGGTGCCTTTTTCAAGCCGCAAAAAGCTTTCGAGCCGCTGGAACTGAACGACACCACGAGAACCTGGAGCCTGGCCTTCACGCGGATGCAACTGTCGCTCCCCGATACCAAGGTCAAGCTGACCTGGGTTCGCAAGGGGCAGGTGATGACGGGCGAGATGACGCCGACGCCGTCTGAAACTTTCTTCGACGAAAGCCGGGGGCTCGAGTTTTACACGAAGAAGGAAATTCACCAGGTGGACGACTGGTCGAGCGCCCTGTCGCTCGGCTTTCGCGAGACGAAAGATCGCCTGCACGATGTATTCTCGGTGCTGGGGGCTTTGGTGACGGGGCGGGTTGCGGCCACCAACCTGATGGGGCCGATGGGCATCATGCAAGCCGCCGGCAGCTTCGCCTCGCAAGGAGTGCCAAAGATGCTCATCTTTTTGACGCTGCTGAGCGCCAACCTGGCGGTGCTCAACTTCCTGCCCATCCCGGCGCTCGATGGAGGGCACATGCTGTTCCTCACCGCCGAGTGGATTCGGGGCAAGCCGGTGGACGAGCGGCTGCAAATCCGTCTGACGGTGGCAGGAGTGCTCGCCCTGTTGTCGCTGATGGTCTTTGCGACCGCCATGGATATCGGGCGGTGGTTTGGTTAGCTCTTAGCCGGGACCAAACCTGGTCCCGGTCGGCTGCTACTCGGCGAAATGGCCCACTACTCGTCGCTGATGGGCCGCGAGGCATCGAAAAACAACCAGCCGCAAGAGGCGAGCGCCATCGCCCCGGCCGAGAGCAGAAAGACGGTGTTCCAGCGGTTTTCGTCGGCCAGGTAGCCGATCAGGCCACCGAAATAGGCCGCCCCCAGGTTGCCGCACATGTTGCCGCAGCCGAGCACCGAAGCGACGTGCCGGCCGCCGATGTCTTGATAGCTGGCCCAGGTGGCCCCCAGGCCAAAGTCGATCGTGAAGGCGATCGCAATCATCGCGGCCAGAAAGAGCCAGAGTCCCGGCAGTTGCGGAACGACGAGGTACATCCCGCAAACCAGCAGGCCGGCACACATTCCCGGCAAGCGGCGGCCCCACACGGGGCCGAAGCGGCGAACGAGTAAGTCGGTTGCCCGCCCTCCCGACAGGCCGCCGCACATGGCTGCCAGGCCCGTCACCGCCGTCATCCAGCCGGCGATCAGATCCCGATTTCCCAGGTTTTTCGTGACGTACTCGCCATGCACTTCGACCAGGTATTGCGGCAGCCAGGTTGCCAGAAAGATCCAGCCCACGTTGACGCAAAAATTGATTCCGCACATCAGCCAGACCTCCTTGCTGGCCAGCATTTCGGCCAGTGGCAAAGCGAGGCGATTGCCGGTCGCCGGCGAGACGCGCCGCAGCAAGCGGTTGGTGGCGGCGGCGAGCAGCAGGATGCCCACCAGCCCGGTCAGCAGCGGCGCTGCGGTAATCACGGCCGAGGCATTCGCCTCGCTGCCGACCAGGCGGACGATTGCCGCGCCGTACTGCGCCGTGAGCAGCCCTGCCAGGCGACTGACCAGCAGAATCCAGCCGATGCTCGCCGCAAAGAGGAGCACGCAGCAGATGCCGGCGGCGCCGACCGTCTCTTTCGCCGCGGGGCTCTCGCCAGCATTGTCGCCGCCGAGTTTGTCGCGCGCGATCAACTCGGCCTCGGCCCGGTTCGCCCACGGATGCTGGCGTGGAGAATCGCGATACATCCAGGAAAAGGTTGCCGCCCAGGCCAGCCCCAGTGCGCCATAGACGACGAACACCACGCGCCACTGATCGGTTTGCCAGCCGAGCAGGCGGCCGACCAGGAACATCGCCGGTACAGTAAGGGCCAGCGAGACGAGCAGCCCGCTGCGGCCCCCCATCGCCACGCTGCTGTTCGCCAGCCCGCGCGAGTTGTACGGCACCCACCGCTTGAGCAACCCCGCGGCTGCCGGATAAGCACCCGCCTGCGTCACCCCCAGGATGAGCCGCATGCCCCAGATGGCTGTCAGGCCGTCGGCCAGGCCCAGGCCGATGGTCGCCAGCGACCAGCCGACGACGTACAAGGCGAGCATCCAGCGAGCGCCGAGCACGTCGGTCAGCCAGCCGGATGGAATTTGCATCAGCGCGTAGGCCAGGAAGAACGCCCCCACCGCCTCGCCGAATTGCCCTTTGCTGAGCTTGAGTTCGCGGAGCATCGTGTCGGTCGCGGGGGTGATCGCAAACCGATCGAGATACAAGAGCAGCGACATGGCGATGCACATGCCGATGACCAGAAAGCGAACGTTGGTGGGGGAGGCAGCGGCGGCGGCGGGACCTTCGGGCGGTGCAGAGGGGTTGTTGGGCATGAGGCAGCTTTCAGCGAAATGATCTATCCAGCCCGGCGTAGCCACTGGCCCGCAACCCAAGGGAAGAGTGTAGCCACGGATGGAACACAGACGAAACACGGATATTGCGCGCGTTCAGCGAGGATTTCAAAGACTTTTAACCGCGGACCAGCTCGGCTGGCGCGGATGCGGACAGATTGGCTATCTTCCGCATCCGTGAGCATCGGTGTTTCATCCGTGGCTTACTCCTTCCCATCCGCGAAAATCAGCGCCATCCGCGGTTCTCTCTTCCCCTCCGAGCGGAATTGAATCGGCATGCTTTGGACCGGTGTGCGAATGGACGTGCGGCTTCATTGTGCGGATTCATCGCCCTGTTGCTAGCAAAATCGGCGGCCTGGACTCGGATAGGCCGCACGCCGGATCGCGCCATGCCTTGACACCCTATCTCGTGAAGTCCACAACACACCGCCATGCAGACGACCCTCGAATCGCTGGTCCGTTCGTTCGCCGAGTCGCACCCGGCCAGCGCCGCCCGTGCTTTGGAGGGGCTCGAACCGAAGGAGGCCGCCGGCGTGCTTGCGGAACTGCCGGTGGGTGTTCTGGGGCCGGTGTTGGAACGCCTCACGCCGCATATGGCCGGCAACATTCTCGGCCCGTTGGGGCCGGAGCGGACCCGCGAGATGCTGACGGCTCTCACCCCCAGGCAGGCGGCCGTGGTGTTGCAGCACCTCGAGGAGGCGCACCGCCAGGCAGTCCTCGCCCACCTGCCGGAAGTCGAGGCCAGCCGGCTGCGGGCGCTCGTGCAATATTCGCCAGAAACCGCGGGCGGCATGATGGAGCCGCAGGTCGCTTCGCTGGCCATCGACGTGACGGCCGAAGAGGCGGTCGCCTCCGTGCGCCGGACGCCGCGAGAAACGCTCTATTACCTCTACGTCACGAACCGGGAGGGCAAGCTCGTTGGCGTGCTAACGATGCGCCATCTGTTGCTGGCCGCGCCGCAAGAACCGATCGCACCGCTGGTGCGGCGAGAGATTATTAGTGTGCCGGCAGCGATGGACCGCGAGGACGTTGCCGCCCTGATGCGCGAGCATCGCCTGCTTGCCTTGCCCGTATTGGACGACGAGGGACGGCTGCTCGGAGTGATTCAGCACGATCAGGTGCTCGACACGGTGCAGGACGAAGCGTTCGAGGATTTGCAGAAAATGGTCGGCGCCGGCGGCGATGAGAGCGTTCGCTCGCCGCTGGCCACCGTGAGCAGCCGGCGGCTGCCGTGGTTGTTCGTCAACGTGCTGACGGCATTCGCCGGCGCGGCGGTGATCTCGCTGTTCGAGCCTTTGCTGGCCCGCGTCACCGCCCTGGCGATCCTGCTCCCCATCGTGTCGGCCCTGGGTGGCAACGGCGGCGCGCAGACGTTAGCGGTGATGATGCGCGGCTTGGCCCTGCGTGAGATCAAGCCCCGGGAAGCGCGGGGATTGGTCCTTAAGGAAATGCTGGTCGGGCTGCTGCATGGTTTGGCGGTGGCCGCGGTGACGTCCGGGGCCGTCTTTGCCTGGAGCGGGAGCGGAGGGTTGGCCCTGGTCATTGGGTTGGCGATGGTGTTGAACATGGTGACCGCTGGGTTGGCGGGCGCGGCGATCCCACTTCTGCTCCAGGCCCTGGGACGCGACCCGGCCCAGTCGTCCCAGATATTTCTTACGACCATTACCGACACTGTCGGCTTTGCCTCCTTCCTCGGCTTTGCCACCCTCTTTGCCCACCTCTTGAGTTGACTCGCGCCACGGCAACAGGTAAGCGGACGAATGCTAGCGAAATCTGGCCGGCACGGCGCGACCTTGACGCAGGTTGCCCGTCTTGATATTTAGCCCACCGATTCTCGATTCTGACTATTCTCCCTCAAGTTTCTGGGCGGAACTGCCGTGGGGCGTTGTGGGCAACTCGCTGGCGCCGTGCTCTGGGCGCTCGCCTCTGCGCGGTTGGCAACGGCCCAACCACCCCCGACCATTCAGTTTCCCAATTCGCCCGGCACGCTATCGCCCCCTGCTATCGGCGCGACGACCGCCGCTCCTGCGGCCAGCCTTCCGGTCAATCCCTACACCGGCGCGACCGTGCCGTTCGATCCGTACTCGCCGTCGGGTTCCTCCGCCTATTCGTTCTGGAATACGGCCCCGCCGTCGAACACCACAGGCGTCTTCGCGCAGCCGCCGGGCAGCGTCTATCCCTCGACCTCTCCGCTGGCCCCGCCAGCGCCCGGCACGAGCCCCTATCTCGGCCCCGGCCTCGCGCCGCCGCCGACCGGGCCAACTCCGCCCGCCTCGCTGTTCCCCAATGGCATGCTGGGAGATTCGCAGTGGGACATGAGCCGATCGCTGCGCTTCATTCAAGACTTGCGGCTGCGCGAGACGTACGTCGCCGGCGGCAAGGATCCGACCGACCTGGGAATCAACGACATTGAAACGGCGGTCACCTTTACGCTGCCCAATTTTTTGACGACCGGGCAGCCGCTGTTTATCTCGCCGGCGTTCGCGCTGCACCTGTGGGATGGGCCGGCCGACCTGCCCGCCGATCTGCCGTCCAGCGCGTACAGCGCCTATCTCGATTTCCAATGGACGAGCGACCCGCAGTTGCAGGTGGGGGCCGAACTCGGTTTTCGCGTCGGCGCGTATTCCGATTTCGACACGCTCACTTCCGACAGCCTCCGGCTGCAAGGGCTCGCCCTGGGAACGGCCCGGCTGACCCCGAACCTCGTTGCCAAGGTGGGCGTGGTTTATCTCGACCGCAACGACATCAAGCTGCTGCCTGCCGGCGGCCTGTTGTGGACCCCGACGCCGCAGGTCCGCTTCGATATTTTCTTTCCGCAGCCAAAGCTGGCAGCGTATTTGACCACGGTGGGGCGGTTCGAAGTCTGGGGCTACCTGGCGGGAGAATATGGCGGCGGGGCCTGGACGATCGAGCGAACCGCCGGCTTCACCGACCGGATCGACATCAACGACATTCGCCTCTCGGCGGGACTCGAATGGACCGGCCCGCGGGGCCTGACCGGCTTTTTCGAGGCGGGTTACGTCTTCGAGCGGGAAGTGGTTTATGTCGTCGCCCCGGGCGACAGCTTCGATCCGGACGACACGTTCATGCTGCGGGCGGGAGTTTCGTTCTGACCGGTGGCTCGGACCTAGTCAACATGCGGCAGATAGCACGATACAAGTCGATCCTCGGCTGGCCTGCGTTGTTGCCTTGCGCGTTGCTAGCGTCAAGCGCGACCCTCGCGCAAGAAGGGCCGCAGCGATTGCCCGCGCCCGAGGTGCCGGTGCGCCAGCTGCAGCCGCAAGTGGGTCCGGCGCTTGACGGGCCTCGGATCGACGGGCCTCGGATCGACCAGCCGGTATCCGTGCCGTACAGCGGGCCGCCGCTGGGAATTGATGGCCCAGTGCATTTGCCTCCTCCGGGAGCCGAGATCGTTCCCGAGCTGATTGCGCCCGGCATCGGTCCCGAAGAGTTGGTTCCCTTCGCGGACAGCCCGATCGGCCCCATTTTGCCGGAAGCCGAGTACTACGCGGTTCCGCAAAAGCTGAGCAGCTACAAGGATGGCTTCTTCCAAAAGCTCTCGTTCAGCGGTGCCTGGATCGGCACGGCGGAAGACCCGGCCGACCTGGGCGTGACCGAAATCGAGTTGTTCCTGACGGTCGCCTTGCCCGCGCCGATCAAGGAATGGCCGCTGTTCATTACGCCCGGGATCAACATGTACTTTCTCGACGGGCCGGGCGTGACCGACCTGCCGCCGCGGCTGAATACGGCCTACGTCGATTTTATGTGGGCCCCGCAGATTTTTCATCGTTACCGGTTCGTGCTTTCCGTCGCCCCCAGCGTGCTGAGCGATTTCCAGTCGAGCGATGCCGATATGTTCCGCCTGACGGGGAAAGGGCTGGTCGTTTACGACTGGGCACCCGATCGCTTGCAACTCGTGGCCGGCCTGTTGTATCTCAACCGCGACGATGTGCGGCTCTTGCCCGCGGGGGGGCTGATCTGGAAGCCGGCCGAGTGGACGCACTTCGAGCTGATCTTTCCCAAGCCGAAGCTGGCGGTGCGGTTTGGCGTCGGCGAAGGGTACGAGGACTGGCTGTATGGCACGGCAGAGTTCGGCGGCAACACCTGGTCGATCCAGCGCGACAGCGGCGCGCAAGACAAGGTGACCTATCTCGACTATCGCTTGCTGTTGGGGGTCGAGCGGAAGCTGAACGGGGGGGCCGGCTACCGGATCGAAACGGGCTACGTCTTTGGCCGCACGATCGAGTTCGCTTCCGGCGAGGGAGATTTCGACCCGCAGAACACCTTCATTCTGCGCGGCGGGCTGACGTTCTAGCTGTGGCTCGGCGGGAGCCTCGCCCTCCCAGAGCTGCCCTCCCAGAGTTCATTGGTCGGGGTCGCCGGCACCCTGCTTCAACACCAGCAGGCGATCCGCAACTCCCCCCGCGAACACTTCGGCTTTTCCTCCGGGCCAGCGAACCTCGATCCGCTCGACGCGATCCCGTTTGCCCAAGCCAAACTGCAAGCGCGTGCCGAAGTGGCTCTGATATCCCCGGCCGCTGTGAACCTCGGCAACTTGCGTGAGATCGCCGGCCACGACCCGCACGCGGGCCCCCACGCCGTCGGCATTGCTGGCGACTCCTTGCAGGCGAACCTGCAGCCAGTGGTTGCCGGCGGGAGATTCGTTCCGCAAGATCGTGGGCAAGGCGTTCGAGTTGAGCACGACGGCATCGACGTCTCCATCGTTGTCCAGATCGTCGAAGGCCGCGCCGCGACTGCTTTCGACCACCGCCAGGCCGTTGCCGGCCGACTGCGATGCGTCGCTGAATTTTCCGGTTCCGTCGTTGACCAGCAGATAGTTGGGCAGCTTCAGGGCGGTGCGATCGTCGATCAGTTCGATCCGGTCGAAATGGCCGCAGGCGATGAACAGGTCGCGGTCGCCGTCGTTGTCGAAATCGATCAACCCCGGGCCCCACTCCACATGGGCGAACAGTTCGTTGGTAATCCGGGCGGCGCTGGTGGCATCCTCGAACAAGCCGCGACCCAGGTTGCAAAACAGGATCGGCATTTCGGACTGGTACGAGGTGACGATCAGGTCGAGGCGGCCGTCGTTGTCGTAGTCGCCGCAATCGACCCCCATGTTCGAGATCGCCTTGCCGTAAAAATTGCAGGCGGCCCCGGCCAAGAGCGCCCGCTCCTTGAAGTTGCCGCGGCCGTCGTTTTGAAACAGGAAGTTCGGCTTGCCGTCGTTGGCGACGAAGACGTCCGTATCGCCGTCCTCGTCGTAGTCGAAACAGAGCGTCCCCATGCTGGGACCGGCCACGGCCGCAATTCCCGACGGGCCGCTGACGTCGGTAAACTTGCCGTTGCCGTCGTTGCGAAACAGCGTGTCGGCCACCGGCTGATAGTACTGCGGCCCGGCTTGGAACTTTCGCCCGCCGATCACGATCGGAACGTGGTTCTCGTAGGTGAAGTTGACGTAATTGCCGACGTACAAATCGAGATCGCCGTCTCCCTCCATGTCGAAAAAGCTGGTCCCCGCCCCGACCTTGTCGCCGTTGGCGACGCCGGCCTGGGACGTCACGTCGGTAAAGGTCTTGTCGCCGTTGTTGCGGTACAGCACGTCCGGCCCAAAGTTGTTCACGAACAGGTCCTGGTCGCCGTCGTTGTCGTAGTCGCCGGCGGCAACCCCCAGGCTGTGCTGCAAGTCGCCCAGTCCCGCCGCGGCGGTCACGTCGGCAAAGGTCCAGTCGCCGTTGTTGCGGTACAAAGCGTCGCGCGGCGGAGGGTCGATGACCGTCCCCTTCAAGGGAGCCCCATTGAGCAGATAGATGTCGATCAGGCCGTCGCCGTCGTAATCGAAGAGCGCCAGGCCCGACGCCATTCCTTCGACGATGTATCCCTGGCCCCCCCCGCCATCGCGATGCTGAAAGGCGATGCCCGATTGGGCCGTCGCATCGACCAGCTCGATCGAAGTGGCGGCCGGCGGAGCGGCATGGGCCATCGACGAAGCGATTGCGAAGACAAGCAGGGCGCTGTGGCGGACGGAGCGACGTGGTTTCATGGCTTGGGCGGCGAAGATTCGGCAGGTGGCGAAGTGGGTTCCCGTCCGCTGGGTGTCAACCCGGGAAGGGTCGGATCGAGTTGGCGGGCCATGTCGAAGGCGGCTTGGGCGCTGGCCGGATCGTCCAGCAACCGGCAGGTCGAGGCGAGCAGGATGTAGCCCTCGGCGGTCGGCTCGCGCCGCACCGCTTCCTGCGCGTACCACCGCGCCTGCGGCGCCCGCCTCGATTCCAAGTAAAACTGGGCCAGCGTGGTGTAGCCAA
This sequence comes from Pirellulaceae bacterium, assembly GCA_040901775.1. Classification (GTDB taxonomy): domain Bacteria; phylum Planctomycetota; class Planctomycetia; order Pirellulales; family Pirellulaceae; genus CAYLLN01. The sequence continues at coordinate 22,433 of JBBDYF010000087.1, forward strand.
TGGCTGCTTCGGGCCGGATGGAAATGGCTAGTTTCAAGGCGGCCTCGGCCGATTCGGGCTCGCCCAATTGGGCGCTGGCCTGGGCCAGGTGAAAAAAGTTTTCAAAGCGGCCAGGTTCGATCTCGACCAGCCGGCGGCGCACGACGCGCTCTTCGGCCGCCATGCCCGCCGCCTGGTACAGGTCGCCCAGCGATCGACAGGCTGCGAAGTTCGCCGGATCGAGCGCCAGCGCGCGGAGCAGCAAGCGTTCCGCTTCCAACGAGTCGTCCTGGGCGGCATGAACGGCTGCCGCCTCGGTGAGAATGGCGACGGCGGTTCGCCGGGCTTCGGCGGTCGAAAGGACTTGAAACCGCTGCTCGGCCGCGATCGGCTGGGCCGCGCTCAGTTCGGTGTACTTCTGGCGGTACTGGGCGGCCGCCTCGTCCTTGCCTTGCTGGGCGCAGGCATTGGCAAGGGCGAAATAGGCCGCCGCCGATCGCGAACCGAGGTCGATCGCGCGGCGGAGGGTCGCTTCCGCTTCGGCGGCCTTGCCGAGCTTCAATTGGGCTTGCCCCAAGACCAGCGTGTGGGAGGGTGAATCGGGATAGGCCGCCAAGGCCTGTTGCAGCACCCGTTCCGCCTCTTCGCTACGTCCCAGGTTGGTCAGAGCGACCCCCAAGTGATGCAGCACATCGGGCGAATCGCTCGCTTGGTCCACGGCCTTCTGCAACGTCGAAGCGGCCATTTCACTATCGCCCCGATCCATGGCAACGGCGGCCAGATTGACGTAGTACTGCGGATTTTCGGGCGACAACTCGATGCATTGCTGCCACAGCTTCTCGGCCTGGGCCGTTTGCCGCAACTGCGCGTGCATCATGGCGGCGACGTGCAACGCTTCGGCTAGGCTGGGAAACCGCGAGCGCAATTCCTCGGCGACACGTTGCGTCTCTTGCTGCAATTGCTCGGCACTGGCGAACAATGCAGCCGTCGGAAGGATGATCGTCGGTTCGCGCCGGCTCGAGGGATCGCTTGCCGCCGAGCGCCGGTCGGTCGCTGCAGCTTCCGGTGCAGCGGCGTTCGCTTCCGGGCCCGCCGGCGAGTTCGGTTCCTGCCCCGTGGGCAGCAGATACACAACCGACAGCCCGACGGCTGCGGCCACCGCGGCCAGGCCGACGATCAATCGGCCATACGGAACCACGGCCGGCCGAGGTTCGATGTCGCCGTCTTCGTTAGCAGTTTCACTTTCGCGATCGTGAACTTTCCGGCGGTCTCGCATGGCGACAGACTTTGTTACTCGTTGGAAGCGGGCGATTGGACTTCTGCGGGCGCGGGCAACGCCTCGAGTTCCGGCGCGCCCGCGCGCTGCAGCGAATAAATGACCACCGCTTCGGCCGCGTGGTTGCCGGCGGGGTACTTCTCGCGCGCCAGCCGCACAGCCCGGCCCGATGCGTTGTCGTCGGGCTTGTAGCGCTCGTGCAGCGCGCGGTGCTGGGCCGCCTGCTTTTCGTCTCCCAGTTGGGCGTAGAGCTGGTGCAGATTGTAGTGGGCCGTCACGTTCTCGGAATCGAGTTCCAGCGTTTGCTGAAATTGGCGGACGGCATCTTGCAGATAGGCGGTGCGCTCGGTGCGGTTGGCATCGCCCCGGATTTGCTTGGCCTGGTCGAAGAGCGTGCCGCCCAATAGGTTGCGCACCTCGTAGTCGAGGCTGAAATCGAACTTCCGACGGATCATTTCGGGCGTTTTGTCTTCCAATACTTTGCGAAAATTGGCGGCCGCTTCGGCCAGCCGGCCCTGCTGCCGGTTGACTTGCCCGTTCATCCAGGCGAGCGTCCACGGAGGCGCGGGAGGGTCGGTATGCGCGGCGGCGCGGTGCAGCGCCTCGGACGCCTCATTGAGTCGCCCTTCGGCAAAATAGACGCGGGCGAGGTTCAAGGGGCCATCGTAGCGGCCCAGCTTCTCGACTTCTTGAAAGGCGGCTTCCGCCTGTCGCAACTCGGCCGTCCCTTTCAGCAGCAGGCCGATGCCGTAGTCGTTCCAGCGCTGCCAGGCGGGAATGTCGCGCTCGGGATTGGCGACCGCCGCGGCGCTGCCCGCGACGGGAAAGGTCACGCGATCGACCGCCAACGTGGTAATCGGCAACTGGTTGACGTAGGTTTCGCCGCCGTCGTCGCCCCGGATCGGCTGGCCGCCGACCTGGCCGTTTTTGGCGACGAACTGCATGTACTCCGCGTCGAACTTGCGATACTGCAATTTCACTTCGACCGTCAGGGGCTCGGTCGCGCCGGCAGGAACCACCAACTCGTAATGCAGGCTGGCCGCGGCCCCCGGCGGAATCTGATGGTTGTAGAGCGGCGTGAAGATGTCTTGCGGATTGCGGCGGTTGATCCGGTTTCCGTCTCGGTCGAGCATGAAGACATTCACGAAGTGCGACCAGGGATCGACCTCGTTCCCCTTGCTCTCGTCGATGCCTCCGCTGCGCCCCACCACCCGGTCGCCCATTTTGACCGTCAGATCGACCCAAATCTCATTCGAGTCGGCCGTTCCCTGCGTGAAGGGATGACCCAGCGTGAGCGTGCGGATGACGGTCTCGAACAGGTATCGCTTCCCCGGCTCCAAAACGGGAACTTCCGGCCGGAGCGGCGCGTGCAACGTGCCGTCGATGGTTCCGTCGTCCCGCAGGCCAAATAAATCGATCCGCACCGAGTCTTTCATGAATTGCTGATGGGCCGCGACGATCTCCGGTTTGTTGCGGAGCCAGGCGATCCCCGTATTGGCCGCGGGAAACAAGTGATTGTGGACGCTCAGCTTGTCCGCACCGTCAAAAAATTGGGCGCCAAAGTCGCTGGAAGCCTGCAGCGGCATGTGGCACTGGGCACAGTTCGTCTTCGCTACGGGCGGATAGTAAAAGCTCCGCGCCCCGTGCCCCGAGACGCCGCTGAGCAGGTACGGATCGTGATGATTCTGGCCGCGCAGGAATTCTTTGTAGTGGTTCAGTTCTTGCGGCAGGCTCACCTTGTGACAGGTCGAGCAAAAATCGGCCGACTTGTGAAACTCCTTCAAAAACGTCTTTTTGTGCAAGGCCGGCTTGGCCTTGACAAGTTGCGCGTTGACCCACTGCAAAAAGGGATTGTCGCTGGTCGCGAACGGATAGTGCTGGGGCTCTTCGATCGTGTAGTCCGCATTTCCGCGGGTGCTGTTGACGTGCGTAATCGCGTGGCAGGTCGTGCAGGTGATTCCCGCGTGGGCCGTGTCGTGCTTGAGCAGGTCGAAGTTCGGATCGTCGAATGCCCCGCTGAAAAACGGGACCGGATCGTGGCAGCCGGCGCACCATCGCGAGGCCTTGACGTTGCCGTCGCGCTTCAGCGAAACCTCGCGCGTCTCTTTGATACTGGCCAGGTAGGCGGCGTTGTTGAACGAACTGAAGCGATGAACGCTCTGCTCCCAGCCGGCATGAACGTCGGCGTGGCACTTTTTGCAGTAGTCGTCCATCATCAGGGTCTTGGCGGGAATGAAATTCCCGGTGGCCGTGCGTGCCAGCGACGGCTCGAAATACTGCTCTCCTTCCGGCGGCCCGGCAACATTCCACTTCCGCGGATCCTGCGAGTGCAGGGCGATCATCGCCACCACGGCCGCGGCCACGGCGCCCGCGTAGCCCAGGCCGACGCGCCACTTGATCGGCGGTCCCGCCAGGCGATGCAGCCAGTACAGCCAAGCCGCCAAGAGCGGCAGCAGGACGTGCAGCCAATACGTCGCCGCGCGCACCGTGGGGTGCCGCAAGTCGATGCCGGCCACGCGAATCAGCAAGACGCCCGTCACCAGCACCAGCAGGGAAACCGCGAACAGGGCATAGCCCACTCGCACGGCGCGGCGGTTCTTGCGCCGCCAGCTATTGCGCATGTGCAACAGGCCAAACACCACGAACGGCGCGACCAGCAGCAACCCGAGCACCACATGCCCCAGGAACATGAGCTGGTAGAAATAGTTCTGATAAACGTGGCCGGTCACCGCCTCGAGCGCGGTGACGCTGAGCAGATAGCCCGAATTCGCGCCCAACAGCGCCAGCATTCCCAGCACCACGAAAAACAGCTTGCGCAGGCGGGGCGTAATGGCAGGAACGTATTTTTTGCGCTCGCCGCGCGGCCGCGGCGTGGGTTTCTCCGCGGGAATCGTGGGAGTAGCCATGTTTTCACTATAAGGCCAGATTCCCGGCCGTCAATCAACGCGGGGCTCGCGCTGCCTCGTTCCACTGGCTTATCGCGCGCCAATAGGCGGAGGTTTCTTCCCGCGTTTGAAACTCGTCCAGATACGCCCGATAGGCGTCTGAATCCGGCGCTTTCTCGTCGTCGGGCCACGGGTAGGCGCTCATCGAGCGCCACGGGAGCGGCTCGACCGCTTGGCCCAAAATCGTTTCCAGATTGGCGTCTTTATCCCAGCCGACGTTGTAGAGAAAAAAATCTCGCTTCCACCCCGCTGGGAGCGCCGCTGGGGGAACTGCAAAGCGGAGCGTCGTTTCGTCGCCGGCTCCCATGACGAGCAAGCGATCGTCGCTGGCCGCAAGCAACTGCCGCACATCGCCCAGCCGCGTGAAGCGTCCCAGCATGGGGGGCCACTTGGCAATGGTGGAAAGCTCGTCGTACAAGAATCGTTCGGGGCCATTGCCGGAATCGGGCACGACGCGCGAATATCCCCGCGCGTGCAAATTGGCGGAAACAAGTTTCAACTCGCTGGTTCGCACCTCGACCGCCGGCTCGTCCACCGTGAAGAAAATGTGGTCCCAGTACAGTTCCATGCTGGTACGGATGCGCACGGAGTTCAAAGTTCCAGGTTCGAAGTTCTCGGCGAATTGTTCGACCGGCAGCTCAATCGCGATCGTTTTGGTCTTGCCGCCGGGAAAGCCCATAAACGGCAGCGCCGGCTGCCAACCTCCGAGGCCGTCGGAAATTTCTAACGATGGTGGCCGTGGCGGCTGGATGCTTCCCCCCTGCGACAGGGCGACGTTGATCGACGTGCTGGCCGGAAAGACCCAACCGGTGAGGAACAGCGTCACTCGCTTCGCCCCGCTCAGATCGCCCAGTTCGAGTTCGAGCGAGTGTTCTTCCACCACTCCTTGCCGCAGTTTCCGGTCAAATGCCTGGGCATAAACGCCGTCCTGTTTGGAAATGTCGGCCAGCAAATCGCGGCTGGCGTGGTTGCGGGCGGCGAGCGGCAAACGGGGCTGGCTGGCGGTGTGAATTTTGTACTCGGCGATTTCGGCCGGCCCCACCTTCTCGTTGGAGAAGATTTCCACGTCCGCCGGATGATCGATGGCGATCAGCCGCACCTCGTCGAAATAGTCGGCCTCCCACAGTTCGGCGGTAACCTGCAACCAGTATTCCCCATCGCGCGCAACGAGCGCCTCGCCCGGGATTTTGAGATACTCCCAGGCGCGGTCCTTGGCCAAGACTCCCTCGGCCAATTGTAACCCGAGCGGCGCGTTCCACAGCAGATCGGTCACGAACTCGAACCGCTCGCCGTTCCAGGCATACAGATAGGGGCAAGACGTGTTGAGCACCTGTTGCTCGCAGACGAACAGGTCGGCCGCGGGACGAATGATGTTCTGCGGAACGCCGTTGAGCCAGCCGACGCGGACGACGTCGGCCTCGGCCCGCTGGCCCAGTCCAAAGTGGGTCGTTTGTCCGCTGACGATCCGGGCCTGATAGCGGGTGCCCGCCTTCAGTTCCAGCAAACTGCCGACACCATAGGGCGAAACCCGGCCGCTGGGCGAATGCTGGTCTCCTTTGATCTGCTGGGCCTGCAAGGCGACGTCGAGCCAGTGATTCTGGTTCCCCCCTTCGTTTTCCCGAAATTGAATCCGTCCCTGAACCAGCAACACCAAGTCCAGGTCGCCGTCCAGATCGAGGTCGCCCAAGTCGGCTTGGCTCGCCGCCGGCGCGCCGCCGAGCAAATCGACCGCCTGAAATTGGCCCTCTCCCAGCCCGCGATAAAGCTGAACTCGATCGGCCGACAGTGCCAGGAAATCGTCCCAGCCGTCGTTATCGTAATCCCACACCATCAGCCGGTTGGCAGCGGCGTCGGCAATTTTCGCATCGACCGGGCCAGCGAGATAATTGATCCCATCCTCACCGGCAGCCAGTAGATCCCAGTTCGCATTGCCGTCGGCCTCGAGCGGGGCGAGCGATCTCGACCAATCGAGCAGCGGTATTTCCCGCGCGAAGGGGCGCCAGCGAAACTGCCCATGCCGCAGGTTCTCGAGCCAGCCCCCACCGCCGGCAGCGGCGACCAGGCAGTCGATATCGACATCGCGGTCCCAGTCGAAGGCGACGAGCTCGCTCACTTCGCCCAGATTCTCCGGCAACCGCGAGCGCGCGGAAATGTCGGTAAACGTCCATTCGCCCGCATTGGCCCACAGCTTCAAACCTTCGTCGGTTGCCAGAATCAGGTCCAGATCGCCGTCGGCTTCCAGATCGGCGCAGGTCAGGCGGCGCACGGGGATCGTGTTGGTCGGCAGCTTCTCGCCGACAACGGCGATCAAGCTCCGCTGGCTCGTGCTTTGGTCCACCCGGTTTTCGAGCAGCACGACGGCCGATTTGCCAAACAGCGCCACATCGACGTCGGCCGACGGGCAACCGTTTTTCAAAGCCGGCGAACCCGCCGGCTTGGTTGCCGGTAGGTCGTTGCCGTGCAAAGCGAACCGCGTCTCGTCGAAGTCGTTGTCGAGGTCTTGAACGAGCAGGCGGCTGGCACCCTGGGCGGCCGCCGAAGCGAGCAGCTTCCAGGGATCGGCATCGGCCGAGCGGCCGTAAACCCCCACGGTTTGCTCCCCCAGCGCGAATAAATCCAGCCGTCCGTCCAGGTCGAAATCGGCTAGGGCCAGATCCCGAATCTCGCCCAGGTCCTCGGCCAGCGCGGCCGGAAGCTGCCAGCCGTCTGTGTTGGCGAAGGTAACGGCAATCGCCGGCTCGCGGGACGCTTCCGCGAGCTGGGCCTGTTGATAGAACTCGGGCGCGAAGCGGTCGAGCACGAATTCGAGCGGATGCCGCCGCAGCGGCTGTTGATCGGGCGCGGCATGCGGCAACAGCACGTTGGCCAGCATGCGCATTCGCGTCGCCGCGGTGGCCAGGTCGTTCTGCCGAGCGGCCGTGGCGGCTTCGTCAAACAGCGCCAACACATCGACGCCGACATGCGTTTGAATCACATGGGCAAACGGCTGCGCCGCCGGTCGCGCCTGGACCAACTGCTCGGCCAGCGAGGCATACTTCGTCTGCAATGCGGCCAGCGCTGCGGCACGTTGCGTTTCGTCCTCGGGCAGGTCATTCAGTTCGTCGCTCAAGCGGGTCGCCGTCGCTCGCAGCCACTCGACGAGCAGCCAGGCATTGGCCGGACTCAATTCGAAGGCCCGCTCCAGCGCCTCAATGGCGGCTGGGGCACTTTCCTGTGGATCGGCCAGGCGCAAGATTCGAAAAAGCGTGTACCAAGCCGCCGGATCGTTGGGTTCGGCCGCCACAATCGCCGCTAAATGTGCCTCAGCCGCGGAGAAATCTCGCTCGGCCACACTGATCCGCAGCGCCAGCCAGTGGAGTGCCAGGCTTTCGCCTTCCCGCATTCGGGCCGCTGCGAGCGCCGCCTGGGCCGCATCGATGTCTGGCTGGGGCGCCGGTTCGTAGTCGATGCCGAGCGCCAAAACGCGCGCGACGGCGATGTTGCGCGCTGCCAGCGGATCGGCGGGCAAATCGGCGGCGATCAACTCGAACGCCTGCCGCGCCTCAGTAAGTTTCTGATTCTCAAGATAACCCAGACCGACGTTCTTGGCCTGATTCAACTCATCAGCATTCTCCACGGAAGGCACGTCCGGCCCTGGCCGCAACGCATAAATAGAAAACAGCACGCCACCAATCGCGGCGATGACAAGTAGCGCCGCCACGACCCACGTTCGGGTACTCCAAGTCCGGCTGGTCATCGTGTTCCTTCGTTGGTATCGCAAAACAAGGGGCCTGCTGCCAAGCGATTGTAGTCACTGGGTTCCCGCGCTCGCCACGCCCGGTTGTTGCCGCTTGAAAAATCGGGGCAGGCGTCCGTTTTGTAGGTGGAGTTTTTTGGGTTTGCGAGCCCAGAAGCCGGTCCATGGGTTGGCTTGGCTGAGGAGCAGGGCGTGGAGGTGGCACGACGCCTGCCCCAATTTAAGCTAACCCGCGGGCGATTTGTTTGACTTCGATCGGCGTCCGCCTCACAATGGACTCTGCCCGAATGCGGGCACAGCTCACCTATCTTTCATTTTAGGGTCGTCGCCATGATCGGCTCATCGATGTCGGGGCGGGGGCGTCGCGGGTTCACGCTGGTCGAGTTGCTGGTGGTGATCGCCATCATCGGGGTGCTGGTGGCTTTGCTGTTGCCGGCGGTGCAAGCCGCTCGCGAGGCGGCCCGGCGATCGCAGTGCAGCAACAATCTGAAGCAGCTCGGCATCGCGCTGCACAACTACGAGGACGTGTATAAAACGCTGCCATACGCCTGGTACTTGTCGGTTTCGCCCGGTGGGACGACGCCGCCGATAAATATCGGCGCGTGGGGCGTGTCGGTGCTCCCCTATATCGAGCAGACACCCCTGTTCGACAGGTACGATCCCAAGTGGCCGGCGGTAAACGAGTTCGGCCCGATCGGCCAGTCCAACGTGGCGGTTATCTCGACGCGGCTCAAGGCGTTCGAGTGCCCGTCGGTGGCGAGCAGCGGCGAGCGGCTTTACAACGGCGCGATCAGCGGCGTGCCGGGCCTGCCGACGCTTACCTGGCGGGCCGCTCCGTCCGACTACTGCGTGACGACGGGCGTGCTGGGCGTTTATGCCAACATTGCCTATTCCGGAAACGCGGGAGGGAATCGCCACGGCGCGCTCAAGGTGCTGGGCCCGTTCGGCGGCACCTCGATCGGCAGATTCGCCGACATGAAGGACGGAACCACCAACACGTTTTTGCTGGGAGAACGAACCGGCGGCAACGAAATCTACAGCCGTCGCCAGGCTTGGAACGCGCCCGCCTCGGTCAAGCAGGCCTATATCGGGGCCAACGGCGGCGGCTGGGGAGACGCCCTCAACGGCGAACACTGGCTCGGCGGCACGCTGCAAAGCGGCTTGCCTTTTCCTCCGCAACAAGGGCCCTGCGGCATCAACTGCACCAGCCTCCGCGGATCGGGCTTTCACAGCTTTCACCCCGGCGGATGCCAGTTCCTGATGGGGGACGCGTCGGTGCAATACGTGTCGGAAAGCGCGACCCAGTTTTCCGTTGCCGGCAGGATCACCGCCCAAAAGGGCGAAGTGGTATCGAACTAACAGCCTCGAACGAATCGCGCGCCTCACCTGCCGATCCCTTTATGGACTACGCTCTCGATCGTTTCTCTTCCACCCGCCACGGGTGGACGCTGTGGCTCGGGGCCATCGCCTTGTGCGGCGCGCTGTGCGGCTGCTCCGAAACTGACAACGGGCGCAAGCCGACGTATCCGGTGACCGGGCAGTTGTTCGTCGATAAAAAGCCCGCCGCGCAGGTGCAGATTACGCTGCACGATGTGAACGGGGTCGATCAGGCGGCTCCCACCTACTCGTCCACCTTCAGCGGCGAAGATGGCAAGTTCGCGCTCTCCACCTATGAAGAAGGAGACGGCGTGCCCGAGGGCGAGTACGTGCTGACCTTCCTCTGGGGCCAGATGAACATGATGAGCATGCAGTACGGCGGCCCCGACAAGCTGAAGGACAAATACAGCGACCCGAAAACCTCGACCATCCGCGTGAAGGTCGAAAAGGGGAAGCCGGCCGATTTGGGAGCGGTTGAGCTTTCGACCGAATAAACGCTGGCTCGGATGCCGTCCGGGGCTTGAACAAAAGGAAACGAAGTAAACGAAGGGTGGATCTGCTGATCCGATTTCCTGATTCTTCTTTCTCTTTGTTACCTTCGTTAACTTCTGTTCAAAATCCTCTGGATGCAATCATCGAAGTTACTTCTCGTCGGTTCCTCAGTTTGTAAGGTCCACCGCAAAAGCCTTCAGCTCCGTCCGCTCGAACCAGCCGAGCCCGCGCCAGAAGGCTTCGCCCGATTCGTTCCCCACGATCGAAAAAATGGTGCAGCGGCGAATCCCTGCTGCCGCCAACTGCTGCAAGGATCGCTGGACGAGCGCCCGGGCGATGCCCTCGCCCCGCTGCGATTCGCGGACGGCCAGGTGATACAGATAGCCGCGCCGACCGTCGTGGCAGCAGAGCACCGCCCCGGCGAGTTGCTCGCTTCCCGATTCGTCCGGTGCCAGGGCGATTGCGCTCAAGCCGGGGTTCCGCTCGATAATTCTGGTCAGCTCGGCCAGCGATTCGTCGGCTCGCACGCCGGGGCACGAATTCCACAGATCCAGCACGGCCGCATGGTCGGCGGGCCGCATCGCCTCAAGTCGAAAGGAAGAAATCTTCATAAACAGCACCGGCAAAGGCGACGGAAGCGTTTCGCGTCGGCTCGATTGTACGCTCTCGTCTTGCCCCGCCGCCAATCCGGGCGACAATACACCCGTCAAGGACGATCTTTCCGATTGCCCCAGGGAGGCCGAGATGTCCGGGCCCAGTCCGATCGTTTCTCACGACCGCAAGTTCTTTGTACTCGACACGAATGTCATCCTGCACGACAGCGTTGGAAGGACATGCCGGACGAAAGTTCGTTTCAAACCATTCTCGAAAATGGATCAGTAGTCATTCGCAAGACATCGACCTATGACATCGATGACCGGCTCGTTGAATATATTGTCGTGACGGTGCTCGACAAGCGCGGCCGCGTTGCTGATGAGTTCTCTAGCCGAGACGATGAGGACAGCAGAGCATGGGAACTGTTCCAAAAGGCTCGGGGAGCGGCCCGAAGCAGCGAAGGGATTATCGCCAGGCTCCTCGAGGAAATTGGCTGAGCTTGACCAACTTGTTGGCGCGAGACATACGATCATGAACCGCCGCCGCTTTTGCTGCCTGACGGCCTGTGGTCTCTTGTTATTCTTCTCCGCCGGCTGCGAACCCTCCACAAAGCCAACCGGGGTGATCGCTGGTTCCCGCTCGGCGCCTGGGCCTCCACCTCCCCCGCCACTGGTGACGGCCGACCAACCGTCAACCAGGATCGCTCCGCTGCAAACGCCCGGCGTTGGAGTGGTCGCGGCACCAGCGCCGCTCGCAGTCGAGCCGATGCCGACAGCGCCCCAGCCAAACGAGCTACCACCGCAAACGTCCCAAGCGCCGGCGCCAACACTCGCCATCCACCTTTCGGCCGGGGTGGCCGTGCCGCAGTCTTTGCCCGAAGGGACGCAGATCGGGGTCAGCGTGGACTATGAGATTCGCGGCGAGCTGCATCGGTCCTCGCGGTACTACTTGGTCGTCGAGTCGAGCGTCGGCGAAACCCGCGTCGAGGTGACGCTGTCGCCGACGGGGGGAACCATTCAGGGGTTCTGTCCCGTCTCGGTGCGCCCCGAGCATCAGCCGTTCCATGCCCGCATCGACGAGCATCCAGGCGGCGCGAGCCAGCCCGTGCCGGCGTCGAACCGCGCGCCGCTCAAGACGAGCTATTGATCGGCCCCGCGATGCAACGTCTCGATCGCGGCGAGATCGTCCCTGCAGAGCCGCCCGTCGTGCAGAGCCGAGGCGACTAGCGCCGCATCGCAACCGGCGGCGGCTAAGGTCCGCAGGTCCGCCGGGCCCCGCACACCCCCCCCCGCGATCAAGTGCAGATTAGGAATGCTCGCGCGCAATTGCCGGCAGAGCTCGACGCTCCGCGTGCCCGAGTTGGTGCCGACATCGGCCAGATCGAGCACGATCAGGTCGTCGATCCCGGCGTCATGTGCCAGCAAGGCGATCTCGCCTGCGGAACGGCCTTGCCAGAATGCACTGCGGGAGAGTGGCTCCCCGCGCTTCAAATCGAGGCTGAAGATGGCTCGCTGCGGCAGGCACGCTTCGACGATGCGCTCGAGTTCGTCCGCCGAGTCGAGCGATTCCAGCCCCACGACGATCCGGGCTTTTAGGCTGGCCGTCGTCAATTGACTCAATAGCCGGCGAGCGTCGTCCCCCGTTCCCACCCCCGCATCCAACCACAGCGCCAGGCCCGCGCCGGCAATCGCTTGCCAGGCCGCGACGTTCGGCCGGCCGTGCTGGATGGCGTCGAGATCGGCCACATAGACGGTGTCAAAGCCAAACCGGCTGGCAAACGCGGCGGCCACCGTCGCTGGTCCTGCGTCGGCGGCGAGCTGGCCGACGATCGCGCGATATTCGTCGCGCCGCCCCGCGATGCCGCGCACCACCTGGCCCTGCATCAAGTCGATAACCGGAATGACGCGCATGGCAAGTGCCTGTTGGTAAGTGCCCGATTCCGAAACGGCCGGTCAGCCTACCACGGGGGCATAAGGCGATTGATTATACCGCGGGAGCTGGTGGGTGCTGTTTGCTCCTCGGACTTCCCAGTCCGCCCAACTCGCCGCCCAGCCTACAAAAATTCCTCTCCTTGCTCCGATTGCTCTTGTAAGAATTTCAAATCCGGGCCAGATTGGGCGCCAACGCGCGTGCGGCAATCCCATCTGGCGATTGCTCGAAACCGGTTGTTGCACGCAGCGCGTCCCGAAGGATCGGGATTCACGCGGCAGGGAAGCATCCCGCGGCCAATTTGGCCACGCTTCCTTGCCGTCCTCGTTACGGCTCCAAGGAGGGAAGCGATGACGTCTCTCACCACGCTGGTGGCACTCGCCGCCTTAGCTAGCACCGGCGACGCGGTGCTCGTGCAGTTTGCATCCGAAAGTTGCCAGCCCTGCCGCGAGATGCAGCCGGCGGTGTCGCGGCTGATTGGCGACGGCTATCCGGTGCAGCGGATCGATGTGGATCAGCATGCGGAAACGGCCCGCCAGTTTGGCGTGCGTGCGGTGCCTACGTTTGTGCTGCTGGTGGGGGGCCGTGAAGTCGGACGCGTCGAAGGAGCCACCAGCTATGACCGGCTGGCGGGTATGTTCCAGGCGCTCCAGCCGTCCGACCGCGCGACACCCGCGCCGCCGACACAAACCGCGCTCCAACCGACCGAATTTCGTTCGTCGGCCTCGCCCGATCAAGCCGCCCTGGCCGCCAGTGTGCGGCTGAAAGTCGAGGACGCCACCGGCTTTGGGTTCGGCACCGGCACGATCATCGACACGCACGACGACGAGGCGCTAGTCGTCACCTGCGGGCACTTGTTCCGCGAGTCGCAAGGGAAGGGACGCATCCTGGTCGATCTGTTCGCCCCCGGCGCCACGCAGCCGGTCGAGGGCCAAGTGATTGCCTACGATCTGGACCGCGACATTGCCCTGGTGAGCATCCGGCCGGGAATGGCGGTCACTCCGGCGAGCGTCGCCCCGGCGGGACATGCCGTGCGACCGCGCGACCGAGTGTTCACCGTTGGCTGCGACAAGGGGGCCGACGCCACCGTGCGGCAAAGCGAGATTACCTCCGTCGATAAGTATCAAGGCAAGCCGAACTTTACCGCGGCCGGCGCGCCGATCGACGGCCGGAGCGGCGGCGGCCTGTTCACCGCCGAAGGATTGCTGATCGGCATTTGCAACGCCGCCGATCCGCAAGACGACGAGGGGCTGTACGCCGGGCTGGCGTCGATCCATTGGCAGCTCGACCAGATTGGCGCGTCGGCAGTCTATCAGCGGTCGGCCGGGCCGGCGCAGATTGCCGATGCGGGGCCGCCGCCAACCGCCGCGCCGGCCTCGTTCAACCAATACGAACAACCGAGCGAGCAGCCGCGAGCCGATCTGACCTCGCTGCCGCAGTTGCCCGCGCAGATGCCGGGACAGATGCCGGCTCAGGCGACTTTGCCCACAGCGGCCACC
>JBBDYF010000088.1:0-10562 GCA_040901775.1 Pirellulaceae bacterium
CGGCCGCGCGGCCCCGGCGCCGCCCCCCGACCGCGTCGGCCGTTCGCGAGAGGGCGGGCGCGGTAACGACCGCCAGCGCCAAACCCAGCAGCGGATCGATTCGTCCCAAGCCCAGGCATGCCGCCGGCAGGACGATCACCAACAGCAGGCTTCCCAGGCCAAAGCTCAGCGGGGCCGCGGCCGGTTCTTGGATCGCGCGACTTCGAGAGGGATTCATTGTTGATGTTCCAGCCTACGAGCGGCCACGATTACTCGCTGGCTGGCCATTGCTCAACCCCTTGGCAGGCGAACTTTTGGCGGATTTTTTGCCGACTGGCTTTGGATTTTGGAGGCATGACTCCGGTGTCCAAGGGGCGCTGGAACTAAGCAATCCATCCGTTTGAATCCCTCCCGGTCCTGTGCGAACGATGCACCCGCGCGCCCGACGTTGTTTCTTGCAGGAGCCGCGCACCTTGAATCCATTGGACACCCGAGCCATGCCTAAAAAAATCGGGTTTGCAAACGCCGCCCGTCGCAACCGCTTATCGCGGCGCACTCCTGGCGCAGGACAGCCTTTCCTTTCCAACCGCGGGCCCCCAATCGGTTTCTGCGTGGCGGTTTTCGTCGGTCACTTGAGCCAGCAACTGTTGCAACGAGTAGGCGGGGCGAGTTGTTGCTCGCACAAGGATGGCGCCGTTTTCGACGGTGACATCCACCTCGCTGTCCGCGGCAATTTCGGCGGTTGCCGCGACGTCTGGCGGGATGACGAGGGTCAGTTCCCCCTCTCGCTGATATACCCGAGCCTGCATGTAAAATCTCCTTGAAGCACCCACTTCCCGACCTCCGACCGTCCCTACTCCTCTTCCTCTTCGTGCAGTGTCGCCTTGCTGATCACTTCTTGCTGGATGTTGCCGGGCATCACGTCGTAGTGCGAGAACTCCATTGTAAAGCTTCCCTGCCCGCCGGTCATGCTCGACAGCGTGCGGGCATAGGTGGTGACTTCGCGCAGCGGAACCTCGCAGCGAACCGCCTGGTAGCCCCCGCCCACCGCATCGCTCCCCTGCACGCGGCCGCCGCGGCCGGACATGTCGCTATAGACGTCCCCCACGTTCGCGTCGGGGACGGTGATTTCCATCTTGACGACCGGCTCGAGCAGCGCCGGCCGCGCCTGCTGAAAGACGTTGCGAAAGGCCATCGAGCCGGCGATCTTGAACGCCGCTTCCGAGCTGTCCACGTCGTGATACTTGCCGAAGTGAACTTCGACCGCCACGTCCTGCACCGTCTGGCCGGCGATCACTCCCTTTTCCAGCCGCTCTTTGAACCCCTTTTCCACCGCGGGCAAAAAGTTGCTGGGAATGGTGCCGCCGACGACCGAATTGACCCACAAAAAGTTGTGCTGATCGTCGTAGTGGAATTCCTTCATCGAAGGGAAGCGGGTCTTCGTGCAAAATTCCTCCGGCTTGGTGCCGCGGGGAAACGGCATCATTCGGATGTGCACCTCGCCGAACTGCCCCCGGCCTCCCGATTGTTTTTTGTGGCGGTAGCTGCCGTCGGCCGGCGCCTGGATCGTTTCGCGGAAGGGGATTTTCGGCTGCTTCGTTTCGACGTCCAGTTTGTCGCGGCGATGCAGCCGTTCGCGAATCATTTGCAGGTGCAATTCGCTCATGCCGGTCATGACCAGTTCCTTGGTCTGCGAATCGCGGTCGAGCTTGAAGGTCGAGTCTTCCTCCAAAATTTTATGCAGCGAAGTGGAGAGCTTGGCCTCGTCGTTGCGGCTTTTGGGAGTCACCGCCAGGCCGACCATCGGCACGGGGAACCCAATCCGCGGCAGTTCGACGACGCCCAGCGTGGTGCCGGTGTGCAGGTCGTCCATCTTGGCGATCGCGACGATGTCGCCCGCCGAGGCGGCCTCGACCGGCTTGGTCTCGCCCCCTTGAACCTCGAGCAGCGGGCCGAGCTTGACCGGCTTCTTCGAGTGGACGGCCGGCACGCTTTCGTCCTTTTTCAGCGTGCCGCTGAAGACGCGCAGGTAGCTCAGTTTTTGCACGAACGGGTCGATCCGCGTCTTAAAGACTTGGGCGATCAGCGGCCCGGCGGGATCGGCCTGAATCTCAAACTCGGCCCCCTCGCGGGTTCCCCGACGCGGGACAGCGCTGGGGGGCGGAGCGCACTCGATCAACAGGTCGAGCAGTTCGGTCAGCCCGATGCCGGTTTTCGCCGAGCAGCAGAAGATGGGAATGAGCGTTCCCTGGGCGACCGCATGTTCGATCAGCGAATCGAGCTGTTCCTGCGACGGCTCTTCCCCTTCGAAGTATTTGGTCATCAACTCTTCATCGACTTCGACAATCGACTCGATCAGCGACGTATGAATCTCTTCGGGATTCACCAGCGCGCCGCCAATGTTGCCGGCATGGCCCAGCGTGCTGACCACTCCCTTAAAGTCGGCCCCGTGGCCGATTGGCACGTTCACCAGGACGCACTGCGTGCCAAACGTGTCGCGAATCCGCTCGATCAGCCCCAAAAAGTCGATGTTGTGTTCGTCCATCTTGTTGATGACGATCGCGCGGCCGATTCCCGCCCGGCCCGCTTCGTGAAACACGCGGCGGGTGTTCACTTCGATGCCGCTGTGGGCGTTGATTACGATGGCGGCCGTATCGACCGCGCGCATCGCGCCGATTGTCTGGCCGATGAAATCGCCGTAGCCGGGCGTGTCGATGACGTTGAACCGCTTGCCGGCGTGCGAAAAGTGAATGACGCTCGATTCGATCGTCCGCTGGTGGGCTTTTTCTTCGGCGTCGAAATCGCAGATGCTGGTTCCGGCATCGACGCCGTGGTCGCCCGCGACCGCGCCGGTCTTGATGAGCAATTGATCGGCCAGCGTGGTTTTGCCCGAACCTCCGTGGCCGCAAAGTGCAATGTTGCGAATGTCGTCCACCTTGTGCTGAGACATGCCCGTGTCCTTGTTTTGAAAGCGGCAAGCTGCCGCTTGCCAGGGAATGGTTGACCCAATTGGCGACGACAAGCAGGCGCTTATCGCTACGGACTAGTTGCCGCTACGGACTGATGCTGGCCTCCTCGGCTGCGGCCAAGGCGTCGGCCAGGGTGAGGGTGCCTTCGTACAAAGCCCGGCCGATGATGCAGCCATCCAGGCCGATCGCCGCGAGCTGCCGCACATCCTCGGCCGTGGTGATGCCGCCGGACGCGACGACCGGCAGCTCGACCGCCGCATCCATTTCGGCCATGGCCGCCAGGTTGGGTCCTTGCAGCATGCCGTCGCGGGAAATGTCGGTGTAGATGATCGCCGCCAGCTTTTCGTCGGCGAACTGGCGGGCCAGTTCGATGGCGCTGGTCTGGCTCGTTTCCAACCAGCCGTCGGTGGCGACCAGGCCGCTTTTGGCGTCGATCCCCAGCGCCAGGCGGCCGGGAAATTTGCGGCACATCTGGCGGAACCAGGCGGGTTCTTTCAAAGCCCGCGTGCCGACGACCAGCCACGACAGGCCGAGTTCCAAGTACCTGGCGATCGCCGCTTCGTCGCGGATGCCTCCGCCCAGTTCGCACGGCACATCGACGGCGTTGACGATCTGCTGCACGGCGGCCAGGTTGGCGACCTGTCCCTCTTTCGCGCCGTCGAGATCGACCAAGTGCAGGCAGCGGGCCCCCTGGCCGACCCACTGGCGGGCCATGGCGGCGGGATCGTCGCTATAGACGGTTTCGCGCCCGTAGTCGCCTTGTTTCAAGCGAACGCATTTGCCGCCGCGGAGATCGATCGCCGGCCAAACTTGCATTGCTTTCACCCGTTTGACGTTAAGAACCGATGAGAAGTGCGAATATGCCACACGCGCCGAGTGAAAGCAAGCAGCAGGAAGCGGGGGCTCGGGGTTCGGGGCTGGGCGCTGGCGAGCGGGATGCGTCAGCTTCCCGGTGGGACTACTGGCTGCGCTATCGGGAGGCTCACGCCTCCCGCTCGCCTTTCTGCTTCACAATTCCGCAAAGTTCTTCAGCAGCTTCAGCCCCTCGGCCTGGCTCTTCTCGGGATGGAACTGCGTCGCGAACAGGTTGTCCTTCCACACCGCCGCACAAAAGGGATGGCCGTAGTCGCTTTCGATCGCCACCACGTCGGGGTCTTCCGGCACGCAGTAGTACGAGTGAACGAAGTAAAACCAGGTTCCCTCGGCAACCCCTTGCAGCAGCGGCGCGGGGCGGGCGATATGCCCCCGATTCCACCCCATGTGCGGCACCTTGAACTCTTGCGGCGGCAGGTCGAACCGAACCACCTTGCCCCGGAGGATGCCCAGCCCGGCGAACTCGCCCCCTTCGTAGCCGACATCGAATAGCAGTTGCAGACCCAGGCAAATCCCCAGAAATGGTTTGCCGGCTGCGATCGCATCTTGAATGGGGCCGACCAGGTCGCGGCGGCGCAGTTCGGCGATCGCATCGCCAAATGCTCCGACCCCCGGCAGCACCAGCTTGTCGGCCGCGGCCAGTTCGCCCCGGTCGCAAGTGATCGACGCCGCGTGCCCCACCTTCTCGAACCCCTTTTGAACGCTGCGGAGGTTCCCCATCTGGTAGTCGATGATGGCGATGGACGGCATGGGAGGAAGGGGGAGGAGGAAGGGATTCGGGGTTCGGGGGGAGCAGGCGGCTCGCAGTTGCTGCCAACTGCCAACTGCCAACTGCCCACGGACCATTGCCAAGAAACGCAATCAGCCCGCGGCGGATAGACCGCACGCGGGCTGACAAGAGCGAGGCCGACGGGACTCGAACCCGCAACATCCGGATCGACAGTCCGGTACTCTAACCAATTGAGCTACGGCCCCAAACAAAACCAGCATTGAATTGTAACGCGCGGGCGGGCACTCGCAAGGGCCGCCCTGCCACCCGCGATGCAGCCGGCGGCTGCTGACGTAAGTCCTTGCCACGTAAGACGGTTGTACCATTTGCAGCGATTCCTGGCAGCCGCGATTCAAAGTGTGAGCTAGGTTTCCACTGGGGAGTCTATCGCAGCTCCGCCCGTCGCTTCTCGCAAGGTGCTCCGATGCCCGATCAGGTTTGGCGCTACGTCGATATCGTCACCCGCAATGCCAGCCAGCTCGAGCGCGAGCACTGGGTCGCCTTGTCGGTGATCGTGCTGCTGTTGGGCCTGGCGTGCATGCGCGGCTTCGGCTCGCGCAACAATTACTAACGTCTTTTGAAGGACGCCCTGGCGGCCGGCAGGTTCGCGGCGCGCAGGGCGCTCTTCCGGGATTCGCATCATGGATTTGTGGATCTTAGGTCTGCCAACCCCCGTCGGCCTGGCGGCGATTGCCGTGCTGGGCTACGTCCTCGGGCGGAGTAGCCTCCGCGGCATGCTGGGCGATGCCAGCCCGCATCCGGAACTGAAACGGGCCCGAACCGTCCTGCGAGATTTGGAACTGATCGCCCGGCACATTCGTCGCGACCTGGGGCAGCACCACGCCAGCCTGGTCCGTTTCAAAGGCCAGGTGGACGAGCTGGCCGGCAGCCCCTCGCCCGCCAACTGGCTGGCCCTGGCCGACGAAGCCGAGCGGCTGCTGGGTCCGACGCAGGAACTGGCGACGCAAATGGCGCGGGCCTATGAAGGGCTGCGGCAGCAAGCGAGCCACCTGGCGACGTTCACCTCGACCCAGACCGACACGCTGACCGGGGTCGGCACGCGGCAATCGCTCGACGAGGCGTTGGCCGAACTGCTCGAAATGCGGCAGCGCTACGGCAGTGTTTTCTCGCTCGCCATTTTCGACATCGACCACCTGCAGGAACTGAACGCCACCCAGGGTCGCCTGCATGGCGACCAGGTCTTGCAGCGGGTGGCTTCGCTGCTCGACCACAACGTGCGTGAGACCGATCTGGTGGGCCGCCTGGGGGGCGAGGAGTTCGCCGTGCTGCTGCCGGGGACCGACCTGTTGGCGGCGGGTGTCTTTTCCGAGCGCATCCGCAGCGCGATCCCGCAACTGCTGCACGTCACCGTCAGCGTGGGCGTGGCGACCGTCCTGGCCAAGGACGACGCCCAGACGCTGCTCGCGCGGGCCGACGCCGCCTTGCTGGCCGCCAAGACCGCCGGCCGCAACGCCTCGTACCAGCACGACGGCGACAGCGCACGTCCCTGCCGCCGGCCGTCGTCGGTCGATTCCCCGGCGGACCCGGCCCAGCCGGCGGAAATCGTGTCGCTACGATCCTCGTAGCGCCCGTAAGCAAACCGCACCGACGTCGCCAGGCTCGTGAGCCGATTTCGGCTTGACATTTGCTGAGAATCCCGGAACGACGGATACCAGGGATCTCAAAGACCACGGCCATGTTTGCTTTTTACTCCAATCGGCTAGGCTGCATCGGATCGATCATGATTTCGCTGATCGGCAGCGCGATCCTGATCGTCGCCCTCCGCTCGTGCAGCATGTAGCGGCGGCTGCCAGTTGCTTGCAACGCTTTCGATTCGCGAACCATGTCGGATTTCGACTTCCCGTTGCCGCCAGGCGCATCTTGCTGTCGGCCGCGCATATTGGCCGATGGACGAGTGCAGTGGCGCGTTTGGGCACCCTCCGCGCGGCAGGTGGAACTGGTGTTGTCGGGCGAAGGCGAGCAACGTCGCCAACGCCTGACGCCGGAAGAGAATGGGCATTTCATTCACGTCGCGGGGGCCGCTCGCGAGGGACAGCGATACGCCTACTCGCTCGATGGCGGGCCAGCCCGACCCGATCCCTGTTCGCTCTGGCAGCCCGACGGGGTCCATCGGCCGTCGGCGCTCGTGTTTCCCGAACGATTCGCGTGGACCGATCAGAACTGGCAGGGGATCGCCCGCGAGCACTTGGTCTTTTACGAGTTGCACGTGGGCACGTTCACCCGGGAAGGAACATTCGACGCCGTGATTCCGCGGCTGGCGGAGCTGCGCGAGCTCGGCATCACGGCCCTCGAGATTATGCCGGTGGCCCAGTTTCCGGGAACGAGAAACTGGGGGTACGACGGCGTCAATCTATTTGCGCCGCAGAACAGCTACGGCGGGCCACACGGGCTGGCGCGCCTGGTCGATGCGGCCCATGCAGCCGGCCTGGCGGTGTTTCTGGATGTCGTATTCAACCACTTCGGTCCCGAGGGGAACTATATCGGCGAGTTTGGGCCGTACTACTCCGATCGGTACCGCACGCCCTGGGGGCCGGCGTTCAACTTCGACGGGCGCGAATCCGATCCGGTACGCGATTTCGTCCTCGACAACGTCTGGCATTGGCTGCACGACTATCATCTCGACGGCTTGCGGCTGGATGCGGTTCACGCGATGTTCGACATCAGCCCGCGGCACATCCTGCGCGAGATCAAGGAAGTGGCCGACCTGGCTGCCGGTCGGCATGGCCGCCAGGCGTGCATCGTGGTCGAGAGCCTGCTCAACGACGTGCGGATGGTGCAGCCGGTCGAGCGCGGCGGCTACGGGCTCGACGCCGAATGGAACGAGGATTTTCATCATGCGGTGATTGCCTTCCTGACCGGCGAGCGGCACGGCAAATACATCGACTTTGGCTCGCCCGAACAGTTGCCGCGGGTTCTGGAGCAAACCTTCCTATTGAGCGGCACGTTCAGCCGCTACCGGGGGCGGCGGTGGGGTGGTTCGGCCGGCGATTTGCCGGGCGACCGATTCGTCGTCGGAGTGCAAAATCACGACCACATCGGCAACCGGGCGCTGGGCGAGCGGCTGGCGACGCTCACCACGCCGCCGGTGCAGCGTCTCGCGGCCAGTCTGATGCTAATGGCGCCGCATCTGCCACTACTTTTTATGGGAGAAGAATACGGCGAGCAAAATCCCTTCTTATTCTTCTGCTCGTTCGGCGATTCCCAGTTGATCGAATCGGTTAGAACCGGACGGTGCCGAGACTATACGCTCGTCGGCGAAATTCCCGATCCGCAGGACGAGGCAAGCTTTACGGCGTCGCGGCTGACGTGGTCGTGGCCGGCGGGCTCGCCTCAAGCGGGCCTGCGACAGCTCTATCGAGATCTATTGACCGCGCGCCGCGAATGGCCCGCTCTGGCCGATTGGTCGCAGCGATCCGCACGACTCTTGCCGGACGCCGTAACCGGCCCCTTGCTCGAACTCGTCCGGGGCGGCCGCCAACCCGAGGCGGAGCAAACGCTGACGATTTACTTCAATCTGTGCGGCGAACGTCAGCCGCTGCCCGACCGCGCGCCTCTCAACGACGTACCGCTCTTTCGCTCCGAGCACCTTCGCTATTGCGGAACCAGCGAGTCGGAACATCTCGCACCGGCTGAATTGGCTCCCTACGAATGCGTTGTCTTCGGTCCGGCGAGTTGGCGTAAGTGGGTTTAACGAATAGCTCAATGTCTAACGAGAACCGGCCAACGGCGGCCGGTGGCAATGTCGCGGACGCCGCCGCAGTCGGGCGAGAGATTGAAATATCGCTCGCCGTGGAGTTGGCTAGCCGCAGCCGCCGCCAAACAGGAAGTAAAGTACGACCAGAATGGGTAAGGGAATCCCAATCACCCACAGAATTGCCCAAATCGCTCGGCTGCCCATTGCCAGATTTCCTTGAATTGAAGTGTGCCTCAGGTTGTCATCGCGGAACAGGGCGTGATGCAAACATCGTGCCGCCAAATCGTTCGTGATCGTGCATCACCCCGGCAAACAGTGACCTCCCTTCCTGGCTGGCGATGACTCAGTTTGAGCGGCTGGAAACCAATGCAATTGGCATTAAATGTGCTTTGAAGCGGACAGTCTTCCCTCCGCGGCGCGAGTTTGCAAGCCGCAGCTAGCCTGCTCGCCGCGCGGCTATGCAGATTGCTTCCGCGGCGAGCCCCTGCAACAGGAGTTGCACGATGAAATGGTTTTTCCGATCCGTTTGCTCGGCGGCGTTGTGCGTGGCGCCACTCGTCTCGGTTGCGGCTCAGCAACCGCCTGCCCAACCGCGCCGGCAAGCAGCCCAACCGCGCCTACAAGCAGCCCAACCGCGCCGGCCAGCCCCTCCGCCCGACGCCGTGGCCGATGCCCAGACGCCCCGCAATGTGCCTGCTCGCCGGCCCGAACAGAAAAAAACCGAGCACGACCTGTCGGAGGTCTTCTCCGGCGATCGGGCCCCGGCCTCGTCTCCGGCCTTCGAGCAACAGCCCAAGCAGGGGCAACTTACGGGGTTCGACTTCGCCCGCGATCCCCTGGGAGCGGCGCGCCCGTTTCAAAAGCCCGAGGAAATCATGGAGGCCGAGACGGCCGCCCGGCCCAAGGTGACGGCGGACCAGAAAAAACTGCTCGAAGGCCGGTTCGATCTGCAGCCGCGGCACGAAGACAATCTCACCATGACCCGCGGCAAGCCGATCTGCGTTGGCCCGACCGCCAGGTTGGCCGAGGGAGTTACCTGGCAGGCGCTGGCCGATCTGCCGGCCGACGAAATTCGCCGGCGGAAGATATTCCCGTATCCTTCGTTGCCGCATCCGTTGCAGACCAACGGCGGCCAGGTCTTTCCGGCCATGCAGATTGAAATGTTCCCCCGCCTTGCGCGTTTCGATGTCGAGTTCGATCTGCCGGAAGCATTTTTGCCCGAGTTTCCCCCGGCAATCTTCCTGCAGAACCGGCCGGAACTGGGGGACGTTTCCCGCGGCGAGGTGGTCTCAATCAACAATTACTACAAGCTTTTCAAGGACCTGATAACCCCCGTGCAGCTCGACGGCTTGCGGCTCTTGCTCACTCCGTTTCCGCAAGAGGAATTCAACCCGACCGACGATCGCAAAAGCCCCCAGCCCAGCCTGGGAGTCACCTGTTTCGATTGCCACGTCAACGGACACACCACGGGACAGTTTCATTTGAATCCCGACACCCGGCCGCAGCACCGGCGGATGCGGCTCGATACGACTAGCCTGCGCGGGATGTTCGCCCAGCAGATTCACGGTTCGAAGCGGAGCTTGCGGTCGGTCGAGGATTTTACCGAGTTTGAACAGCGAACCGCTTATTTCAACGGTGATGCGATCCATGCGATGAAAAAAGGGATGAACATTCTGGATCGAATCCAGGTCAGCCATATGGCCCAGTTTCAGAACATGCTCGATTTTCCCCCCGCGCCGAAGTTGGACTCCTCCACGGGCCGACTGTACGCGGACCAGGCGTCGCCCGGCGAACTGCGAGGCGAGAAACTCTTCTTCGGCAAGGCAAAATGCGACCTCTGTCATCCGGCGCCCGCCTTCATGGATCAACAGATGCACGACCTGCACCTGGAAAAGTTCCTGGCCGACGAACCGGGAGACGGGCCGATCAAGAGCTTCACCCTCCGGGGGATCAAGGAGAGCCCGCCCTACCTGCACGACGGCCGCTGTTTAACCCTTGAAGACACGGTCGAATTCTTCAACCTGGTGCTCGAGCTCAAGCTCTCGGCTGAAGAGAAAACCGACCTGACGGCTTACCTTCGCCAGCTCTAGATCTGTCCATACCAACCCGAAGCGTTAGCGAGGGACTAAAGCGTTCGCGAAGGACAGGGTAAAGCGTTCGCGAGGGACAGCATAAAAGAGCGAGGGACAGCGTGAGAAACGACCGTCCCTCGCTGACGCGGCGGGTCGGTTTTGAGCGAAAAAAGCCCGTCCCGGGG
>JBBDYF010000088.1:10572-35853 GCA_040901775.1 Pirellulaceae bacterium
GACGCGCGGGACGGCCAAACCAAAGCGATGAGGGAAGGAGCGACATTTACTCGGCCGTCATCGCTTCTTCATTCACATAGTTGACGGCGATTTCCGTCAATTTCTGATCGGCAGCCCCTTCCTCATCGAGCGTCTGCTGCAACAGGTTCGCCGCGTTGTCGAACCCCAACCGCTGGGCAAAGGTCCGGGCACAGCCGTAAGCGGCGATTTCGTAGTGTTCGACCCGCTGGGCAGAGCAGATGATCGCGGCGTCGCGAACGTCGTCCGTCATGTCTTCCTCTAGGATTTCCTTCCCTTCTTCGAGCAGGCCCTCCATCGCCTTGCATTTGGGACCGCGCGAAGCGATTTCCAACTCGGCGAAGATCTCTTCCAGGCGGCTCACCTGTTCCTCGGTCTCTTCGAGGTGGCTTTCGAGGGCCGTCTTCAAATCCTCCGAGCTGGCTTCCTTGGCCATCTTCGGCAGCGCCTTGAGCAACTGTTTTTCGGCGCTGTACAGATCGCGCAATTCATGGACAAACAGATCGTGCAGGGTTTTCATCTTCATGGGGGCACTCCACAAAACAAGCAAGGGGACGTGGTAAACTCGTGCATCGCGGCACGAATCCCAGCGGGGCAAACTTCGTGCCAGGCGCAGGAAGCAGGCTCGGCTGTTCCACACCGCGAATGCTACGCCGGCACCTGCGGCGAATCGGCGTGCATCGGCTCGGCTTCCTTGCTCGGCGGAACCGAGAACTCCTGATCCAGCGTCGGGCGGCGCTGCTTCTGCGGCAGGTCGAGCGGGACGGGCTTCCCGCTCTGGGCCGACTGGTAAAGGGCCTGCACGATTTGCACGTCGATCAGACCTTCGCGGGCGTTCGGCTCGACCGGCTTGTTGCGCAACACGCAATTCGAAAAGTAGAGCAACTCGGCCGCAAATTGATCGCGCTGGCGAAAGGCTTTCTTCTTGGTTTTCCCATCGACCGTCAAATGGTGCGTCAGTTTGGACGTGTAGTCGTACCCCGGTACGACGCGCAGCTCCCCCTTCGTGCCGACGATCGAATAAGCGTCCACCGGCGCCAGCCCAAAACTGGTGGTGAACGTGGCCAGTCGGTCGCCCGGAAACCGCAGAATGGCGGCGGTCATTTCGTCCGTTTCCGCGAAGCGCGGTTCGCCGTTATTAGCCGAAAAAGCCACGGCCTGGATCGGCTCGTCCTGAAAGATGTACCGCGCCGCATTGATGCAATAGACCCCCAGGTCGTAGAGGGTGCCGCCCCCCAGTTCGCGCTGCAGTCGAACATTTCCTGCTTCGACATCGATGGCAAACACTGAATGGAAAATCCGGACGTCCCCCAGCGTTCCCGAGGTGGCAATTTCAATGGCTTGCAAGTTGGCGGCGTCGAAATGCAACCGATACGCGATCATCAGCTTGGTGCCGGCAGCTTCCACCGCATGCAACATTTTCTCGCATTCCTCCACGGTAATCGCCATCGGCTTCTCGCAGAGCACATGAATGCCGGCTTCCGCCGCCCGCACGGTGTATTCGCAATGCAAATGGTTCGGCGCGGCAATATACAGCGCGTCCACCTCTCCGCTCGTCAGGCACGCGTCAAATTCGCTTTGGGCGAAAACGTGAGCGACACGATGTCGCTCTTTCAATTCACTAAGTTTCGCTTTGTCGTCCGAGATGAGCGCCGTGACGACCGAATTGCGTTGCGCGCCTTCAAAGGCCGGTAAAACGGCTGTTTGGGCAATGTGCCCCAATCCCACGACTGCATAACGAAGCTGTTTCTTGTTTGCCACGGGTGATTCTCCAGCCAGCATCCAACACTTGAAGTAAGTCGCACAGGTAACAGATCCTAACAAAACCGCGCATTCCCCGGTGTTCGGGTTGACGGCAAGTGGTTGAGTTAGGGATTGAAAAAAGCCGGGCTGAACGGCGACATTCAGCCCGGCGGCACATTCCAAGTCTCATTCAGCCAGACGACGAGGCTATTCGGTCTTGCTGCGGGTTGCGGCGACGGCGGTGACCTTGCTCGCCTCGCTCGTGGTCACCTTCACCTTGTCCCCCTTTTTCAGGTCGGTCACCTTGGCTGCCTTGCCGTCCAGCGTTACCTTCGCTGCCGCATCGATCATATGGGTATGTTCGTTCTTCCCATCCTTGTCGGCCATGACGAGCTTCCCTTCGGCGACCGAAACGACCATCCCGTCGTGGGTCTTGTCTTCCGCGGCCTGGGTCGTCGTAACCAACAAGCCCAACACCGCCACCATCGTCAATCCGGCCAGTAAACGCATCATATCCAGCACCTCCTCAAGGGAAATTGTTAGCGAAGCGAGCGCCTCGCCCGCCCGACGCAGGTTGCACTTTTTGTTCCATAGTTGGCCGCGTCGCGAAACCCAGCCCCAAACAGCAACCGACAACTGGGATTTCCCACAAAACGCGACGAGCCTGGCGACAACGTGTCGCCGCCCGACAATCCATGTATCCACAAGTGTTTGTCCGTCGAAGCTAAATCGTCCAGGGCGAAATCAGGAAGGCGAGTCGGGCGACTGGCGGGGCACGTAACTCTGGGCTTCATCGAGCGTGCGGAAGGTTCCTTCGGCTTTAAGCTCTCGATCGTTCCAAACCATCCATTCCTTCTTGGGAAGCGCGGTGATATGCCAGTTCTTTCCTGCCTCCGAAGCCATCGGCGTCGAGGCTTCAAAGAGCGCCAGGTAGGAAGGAAAACCGCTCTGTCGGGCGAATGCGTCTTGCCGCGAGTTACCCAGCGGTTGGTCATCGGCAGCCGACTCGAGCGCCTGTTTGGCCAGATCGGGCGAGCCCGCTTCGTCGATCAGTTTGCGCGCTTGCGCCTGCACCGGCGCGGACAGATGCTCGTGTTCGCTCCACTTCTCGTCCGG
This sequence comes from Pirellulaceae bacterium, assembly GCA_040901775.1. Lineage (GTDB taxonomy): Bacteria > Planctomycetota > Planctomycetia > Pirellulales > Pirellulaceae > CAYLLN01. Next base: position 13,450 of record JBBDYF010000088.1, read on the forward strand.
CGGCCGGGTGCTCGGCTGCTGGGATGAATCGAATCGGCGATCCGCGGGACGATCTTGTTTGGCTGGCATGGCTTGGTTCCCCTGATGCTTGAGTGCGATATGGGCAGATCTCCGTTTACATGCTCACCCCTCTGGCAGCGGCAAGGGCTCGGCACCAGACGCTTGTAGGATTTGTTCCGCGGTGCTCAGCCGCTCGTCGGCATCGGGTCCGTGAACTTCGACGGCGATGAGGATTTTCCCGTCGAGCACCGCCTGATCGTAATAATTGGCGGCTTCTTTTTCGCCCCCGCGGGTCATCATCGCGCCGAGAAAACCACCCAGCACACCACCGGTCGAGACGCCAGCCGCACCAATCACCAACAATGGCAACCCACCCGCCGCCAGACCGACGGCCGTCGTAGTGATGCCGCCAATCACTGCTCCCACGCTGCTCCCCAGAGCGGCAGCCGCGGGAGTGTTCGTGCCCGCAGGTTGCTGGTGCTCGAACTCGCGAAAGTGACGTTCTTTCGCTTCGTCCGAACAGATCACGGTGATTTCTTCTTTGCGAAAGCCACCGGCGAGCAGCCGATCGACGGCGTTGTCGGCTGCCGTCAATTGGGCGAAAACGCCGGCACGAACTGGCCGTTGTTGCACCGTAGCTTGCTGTACTGAATCTTGATCCATGATTGCGACCCTCCCTGCAGAGAGGCAGGTGCAAAGCGAGTGCCGGACGCCGGCGCCGAGGCGTGGGATTTGGTCCGCGAAACAACACAAATTGCCAAAATTGAGAGAGAGGCACTCGTTAGGCGCGCCGTTTGCTTATTTTGGCCTGCGGAAGGTATCTTTGGTAAGGAAAGGTATCTTTGGTAAGGAACAGAGCAATGCAGGCGACCGCGCATGCTTCGTACTGGCAAGAGACCGCGGGCAGTCCGACCCTGTACGCTTCCCTCGACGACAATGTGCATGTCGATGTCGCCATAATTGGCGGGGGGATCACCGGCTTGACGGCTGCCATGCATCTCAAACGGGCGGGATGCCAAGTCGCCGTGCTCGAAGCGTTGCAAATCGGCGCGGGAACCTCTGGCAGCACGAGCGGCCATTTGGACGCCACCACCGATACTCCACTCAGCCAATTGATCTTCGATTTTGGCGAGCAGAAGGCGGCCACGGCGGTGACGGCGAATCGCGAAGCGATCGACCAAATCGAAGCTTGGTGCGCCGGACAGCCCGAGTGCGAGTTCAGCCGGATCCCGTCTTACGCCTATACGGAATCGATCGACGGGCTCGAGGCCTTGCAAAAGCAGTGCGCCACCGAACGGAAGCTGGGCTTGAACAGTTGGTTTACGCGGAATGTCCCGTTGCCGTTCTCTTGCGTCGGCTCGGTGCAGACCGAGAGGCAGGGGCGTGTCCACGCGTTACGATATCTGCAACACCTGGCGGCCGAAGTGCATGGCGACGGTTGCGCGGTCTATGAAAACACCTCGGCCTCGCCTCCCGAATCCGCTGCGACATGCAGCGTCGAGACCAGCGGCGGTCGCGTCACGGCCGAGCAGGTGTTTGTGGCAACGCATTCGCCCTTTTTGGGAATCTCGCAGCTTGAGTTTCGCGTCTTCCCCTATCAGTCGTATGTCCTGGCCGCACAGGTCGAAGATGAGATTCCCGACGCGCTGTACTGGGACGATGCCAAGCCTTATCACTATTTGCGACTGGCCTCGCCGCACGATCCATCTCTGCTGTTGATTGGCGGGGCCGATCACAAAACGGGCCAACCTTTGGACGAGCGCCAGCGCTTTGCCGAGCTGGAGGAATACGCGCACCGGCGGTTTTCGGTTCGCTCGATTTGCCATCGCTGGTCGGCGCAGTACTACGTGCCGGCGGATGGACTCCCCCATGTCGGTCGCGTACCGGGATCGGAGCGGATTTTCGCGGCCACCGGCTACGACGGCACGGGACTCACCTGGGGCACCGTGGCGGGCATGCTAGTGGCCCGCTTGATCCTCGGGCAGCCGCACCCGCTCGAAGAAGTGCTGCGTCCCGGCCGGCTGACGCTGATGGCCTCGGCCAAGGAGGTGATCGCCGAAAACCTCGATGCCTTGCGGCGATTTACCGTGGATCGTTTCGTCGGAGGCGAGCGGATCGATTCGCACGAAATCGCCGCGGGTACGGGCCGGCTCGTCTCTGACCACGGCCAAATGATGGCCGTCTATCGCGATCCCGGCGGTGACGCGCATCGGTTCTCGCCGGTCTGCACCCACGCGGGCTGCATCGTTCACTGGAACGAGGCCGAGCACACCTGGGATTGCCCTTGCCACGGCGGTCGCTTTATGCCCGACGGCCGGCGCTTTTGCGGGCCCCCGTCGCGGGATCTCGATCGTGCGCACCCGCTACCGGCGAAAACGCACAAAGCGCCGCGCGAATCTAACTGATGACGACGCCCGCGCCGACCTGCTGCCCGGCGATGACTTGCTGTAAGGTCGCTTCCAGCACTTCCATCTTCACCGGCTTGAGCAGATGGGCCGTAAAGCCGGCTTGCCGCGTACGCTGCCGGTACTTTTCGTGGCCCCAACCGGTTAAAGCGACCAGCGCCACGTCGTCCCACTCGGGACGGGCGCGAATTCGGCGGGCAACCTCAAAGCCATCCATCTCCGGCAGGCCCAGGTCCAGCAAAACCACCTGCGGCTCGAACCGTTGCATTTCGGTCAGGGCATCCGCTCCGTCGTGCGCTACGCGAACTTCGTTCCCCATCAATCCCAGCAGGCGGCCCAGGCTGATGGTTGCGTCGAGGTTGTCGTCCACGATCAAGATTCGCGAACCGACAAAATGGGATGCATCGTCGAAGCAATTCGGCGGCGCGACATCCGATGAACTCTGGAAATGGGGTTTCATGGGGATCTCCTTGGGTTTTCGAACGCCCACTTGCCTACCAGCCGATCCATCGACCATCAGGTTAAAAGTCGTTCCCTCCGTGACGGCCTGTCCGCGGCGTCGGTTCGCCGCGTCGAGCCCGTGCCCTTATCTGTACCAATTGCGACCCGCCATCGTCAAGCACCTTGTTCACGTTTCCCTTTCAACGCCTCGACTCAGGTGAATTCACAAGTGGGCGGTCCAGTTGCCAAACGTTAAGCTTGCGTGAAGAATGACCCCATGTTGGACACCTGGGACGTGGTGCTTCGCTTGTTGGCTGCTGCCTCGGCAGGGGCCCTCATTGGCTGGGAACGAGAATGGCGACAAAAGCCAGCCGGGCTGCGCACGCATATGCTCGTTACGATGGGGTCGGCTGCATTCTTGCTCGCGGGCCTGCAGCTTCACGAGCAATTAGTAGCCGCCAATGAAGCGAGCGGCGCGGACCTGATGAAATTAATCGCCGGGGTCGCCGGGGGAATCGGTTTCCTGGGCGCGGGTTCCATCCTCCGCTCGGGAGGCGAGGTGACGGGGCTTACCACGGCCGCGAGCATCTGGGTCGCCGCGGCCATCGGTATTGCCTGCGGCTTGGGTTTCTATGTTCTCGCTGCAACTTGCGTGGTGATGTCGCTCGGAATTTTGTTGCTTTTGGGAGCTTTAGAACAAAAAATGACCTCCAACGAAAGTGGCGATAACCCATCCTCAGGTTCATCTGAACCTGAGGACGCTTGACCGAGCGGGAGACGCACCTAGAGGCGCGGTTGGGCGCAAGTTTTGCTCTGCCGAGTGACTGCGACAGAAAGGCCATACGAGGCGATTTGCAAACCAAGCCGGGAATTCGCGAGACTTTCTCGCCTCTGGAATCGCCAGTGGTGCGCTCTACGATAGCGACAAGATGACTGCAAATCGGCCAAGTTGGCTGTTTGGAGACCAAATGAGCTGTCAATTTGTCGTGCAGTCCGCAATTCGAGGGGGTCACGCGTCTCGATTTTTCCCCGGGCAACACCGCTCTCCTCGATATTGGGTCAGTCACCCCGTTCGATCGTGATATGCCGTTGAGCAACCACTCCTGGCGCAGTTGGGCGGGTTGGCGGTACGCGCTGGCCTGCGCGCCGCTCTTGGTGCTGCTCGTCGTCGCGCTGGTCGGTTTTAATTGCGAAGTTCAGATGGTCCGAACGGCAACCCTGCAATCCGCTTTGGGCGAGGTGCGAATCGGCGCCATACGCCGCGCAGCCAAGCTTGAAACTTTACTTCAACGGCGAGCGTCCGGTCGCGGTTGGACCGATCGAGATTGGCGCGAACAGCGCCGTCAGCCTGCGCTGCAGGCATTGTGGGCCGAGCTTCCGAGACCAGACTCGCGCCGACTGTATGCCGCCATCGTGGATAGCGGCGGTACGATCGTCATGCATACGACGCCGAGTCTGATTGACAAGCCGCTCGAACAGCGCTGGTACGTTCAGGAAGTTGCCGAAGCCGGGCCCGACGTGGTCCGGCTCGATGCAGGCCCGCTCGCGGGCGAGTCGGCGGCTTACGACGTCTCGGTGCCGCTGCTGCTTTCCGGCGAGCCCGCGGGCGAGTATCACGAGGGATTGAGCGCCCGCTGGCTCAACGCGGAAATTGCCCGGCGGCAGCGGGGGGTGCTGCTGTTTTGGCTGACGGCGATGGCTCTGTCGCTGGCAGCGGCCGGTGCGTTGGCGTGGGCGCTGCGGAGCCTGGCACGCCGCTATCGGGAACTGGCGCGGCGGCTGGAGCGCGGGGCGTTCGAGCGGGCCCGCGAACTCGCCCAGATCGGTTCCGGCCTGGCCCACGAAGTCCGCAATCCGCTGCATGCCGTCCGCATCAATCTGCACACGTTGCGGCGGTCGCTCAACGGGCGATCGCAGCTTAGTCCCGACCAACTGGCCGCCAGCATTCAAGAGTCCGACGCCGAAATCGACCGGCTCGACGGCCTGATGCACGACCTGGTGCATTTCGCCGTTCCGGGAGCCGGTGAAAAGATCGCGGTGGACGTTACCCGCGAGGCCCAAGCCACGCTCAACCTGCTGAACGAAGAGCTGCGCCGCAAGCAGATTGACGTTCAGACCCGCTGGGCGCAAGTGCCGGCGACCGTTGCCATCGACCCGTCGCGGCTGCGGCAGATGCTGGTCAATCTGCTGACGTTTGCCCAGAACAATGCCGGCGAAAAGGGACAGATTGAGGTGGAGGTCGCCGATCGCGGCAGTCGTTTGGAGTTGGCGGTGGCCGATAGCGGCCCCTCGCTGACCGACCTGCAACGGGCCAGCGTCTTCGAGCCCTTTCAGGCCCCGGCCGAAACGGGGAGCGGCCTGGGACTGGCCCTGGTCCAAAGCTTTGTTGAAGAGGCCGGGGGAACCGTCGGCTGCGAACGCCGCGCCCCCTCGGGAAACCGCTTCTGGGTGGTGCTGCCCACGGTCCAATCCGCACACTAGGGAGAGTCCGTCATGAAACCGAAGCACAAAATCCTCGTGGTCGAGGACAAGCAGAACGAGCGCCTGGCTATCGCCCGCCTACTGTGGCAAGAAGAGTACGAGGTGCTCTTGGCCGAGAATCCGCAACAGGCCATGAGCTACGTCGATGAGCCCGTGGACTTGGTCATCAGCGACCTGTGGATGGGCGAAAACAGCGGCATCGACCTGTTGAGGCTGTGGAAGAAACGCCGCCTGGTCACCCCGTTCATCATGATGACGGCCCACGGCGACGTGAATTCGGCCGTCGATGCGATGAAGCTGGGGGCCGCGGACTATCTAACCAAGCCCGTCAATCCGGACGAACTGCTGATCCTGATCGCCCGCTGTCTGGAGTCGCACCGCAAGGACGAAACGATCCGCCAACTGCAAGAGCGGCTCGACAAGCGGCTCGGTTTCGAGAAAATCATCGGCGGCTCGAAGGTCATTCGCGAGGTCTTCGACCAGGCCCGCATGGCGGCAGCGTCGGATTGCACCGTGCTGGTTACCGGCGAATCGGGAACCGGCAAGGAACTGATCGCCGAGGCGTTGCACCAGAACAGCCCCCGCAAGACCGGCCCGTTCATTACGGTGAATATGGCCGCCGTGCCGGAACACCTGGTCGAGAGCGAATTGTTCGGCCACGTCAAAGGCGCCTTTACGGGGGCGATGGCGGCCCGCATGGGCCGGTTTGAAGCGGCCCACGGCGGCACGCTGTTCATCGACGAAATCGGCGATTTCGCCCTCGCTTCTCAGGCCAAGCTGCTCCGCGTGCTCGAAAACCACACCATCACGCCGATCGGCAGCAACGACGACAAGCAGGTCGATGTGCGGGCCATCGCCGCCACCAGCCGGCACCTGGAGGAAATGGTCAAGGAGCACAAGTTCCGCGAGGATTTGTATTACCGCTTGAACGTAGTGACGATCTACCTACCCGCGCTGCGCGAGCGAACCGAGGACATTCCGCTGCTCGTCGCTCACTTCCTGCGGGCCTTCTGTTTGCTGCATCAAAAGCCCGATTTGGAGATCGACTCCGCGCTCATGCAGTTTCTCGAAACCTATCAGTGGCCCGGCAACGTGCGGCAACTTCGCAACACCATTGAAAGCATGGTGGTGCTGGCCCGCGGCCAGAAGCTGACCCTCGACAGTTTGCCCGCGCGGCTCGAATCCGATCCGATGGTCGAGACCGATCGCTCCGACGCCCCCACCGCGTCGCTGGCCGCCGTGCAGCGCTCGGCGGTCGAAAAGGCGTTGTCCGAGTTCAACGGCCATCGCACGCGGGCCGCCGAATCGCTGGGCATTTCGGTTCGCACCTTGCAGCGCAAGCTCAAGACGTGGGGACTCGAAAAGTCGGATGCGCACGGGTAATTACGACGCTTCGCAGATTCGCGGTTAGCGACGCTTCGCAGAAGCGTATTTACTTAGCGACGCTTCGCAGAAGCGTATTTACTTAGCGACGCTTCGCAGAAGCGTATTTCTCAGGGAGCAGTCATGACCCAATCCGCCGAAGAGACCGCGCTCGTCGAGGCGCTGGCCAAGTTGGAAACGGCCTTGCTCGCCCCACTCATTTCCGGCGAGTTGGAAAGCTGGGCCAGCGCCGTCGGGCAAGGCGCCGGCGAGCTCGAACCGAGTTGGACTTCGAACGTCAAGAATATCCTGCAGCCGCAGTACGCCGAAATCGCCCGCAGCGATCAAGAGCTGCTCTCTCGCGTGGAATCTTTGATCGCCGAAGATGAAAAGCTGGGCGAGGCGTTCGACGCCTTCCGCGGCAATGCGCAGGATTTCTGCCGCCGCGCGCCGGCGGCGCGCAAAGACGAAAACAAAGTTGCGGAGCAGCAGCAGGCTCTTGTCAAGCAAGGCCTCGACCTGGTCACCGGCATCCGACGGCAGCAGGTTGCAGCCAGCGCCTGGCTGGCGGAGTCGCTGTATCGGGATCGCGGCCCGGTCGATTAACGCGAAACGGGCAGACGCGCTATGCCGGCTGGGCGGCGAGCGGTCGAGCCTTGTGGTTCCCGTTGGCATCGTTTTCCTTGGCATCGCTGCCGAACGAGGCCAGCGTTCGCGACAGCTCGAAGATATTGACCGGCTTGGTCATGTGCCGGTCGAAGCCCGCTTCGTGGGCCCGCCGCTGATCGTCTTCCTGGCCGTAGCCTGTCAGGGCGATCAGCATGGTTCCGGCCAGCCCCGGCTCTTGTCGCAAAGCGCGGGCGACGGCGTATCCATCCATTCCACCGGGCAGGCCAATATCGCACAGGACGACTTCCGGACGCCACCCGCGGGCGGCGGCCACGCCCGCCGGCCCCGTCAAGGCAACCTGCGTTTCGTGCCGCATGTGGTTGAGCAGCATGCGCATGCTTTCGGCCCCATCCACGTTGTCTTCAATCACCAGAACCCGCAGCGTCGGCCCGGTCGATTTCAGCGGCGAACGCTCGGGCAGGTCTTCCAGCGGCAGCGACTCGACCGGCAATTGGACCGAGAATTCGCTGCCGTGGCCCAACCCTTCGCTGGCCGCCCGCACCGTGCCGCCGTGCAGTTCGACCAGCCCCTTGACCAGGGCCAACCCCAAACCCAGTCCGCCGCGACTGCGGGCCAGCGAACGATCGGCCTGGGTAAAGGCGTCGAACGCGGCCGACAAGGTTTCGCGGTCCATGCCGATGCCCGAATCCCGGATGCCAAGCTGCACGCTGCCGCTGGCCTGCGCCGTCAGTCGAACCCGAATCTCGCCCCCTTCGTCGGTAAATTTATGGGCATTGTGCAGTAGATTTCCCACGACTTGGCTGAGCCGCGTCGCATCGCTCATCACCCAGACCGGTTCGTCGGGAAGCTCCACATGCAGGCGCAAGCCCCCCTGCTCGATGCCGACGCGCGAATCCTCCACCATGTCGCGCACGATGCGGGTCACATCGCAGCGTTCCTTGCGAAGCTGGATTTTCCCCCGCGCAATGCGCGAAATATCGAGCAAGTCGTCGATCAGCCGCGACATGTGCCCGGCTTGCCGGTCGATCATGTCGCGGGCTTGGGCGGCGACCGGGTCCATCGCGCCGCCCAGGCGTAAAATCTCCACGGCGTTGCGGATGGGAGCGAGGGGATTGCGCAGCTCGTGCCCCAGCATGGCGAGGAAGTCGTCTTTGCGGCGGTCGTGTTCCTGCACGTTTTCGTAGAGCCGGGCATTGTCGATGGCGATCCCCGCCCGACCCGCCAAGTCTTCGGCCAGCAGCAAATGCCCCGGCGAAAAAGAACATCGCGGCTCGCGGCAAGCCAGCAGAATCGCCCCGATGGTGCGGCCGCGGGCGAAGATGGGCAACAGCGCCGCCGAAAACAGCGTGGCAGCGAGGTGCTCTTGCAACCGCGCAAGCTGCTGGGACTCGAGCAGCGTCGCCGTCGCTCGCTGCAGGCGGTCGCCGGGCACCGCGACCAACAGTTCGTCGATGGCGGCGGCCAGAGGCTCGGTCGTCTCCGAACCGTCGTCCGTCTCGGCGCTGTGCCGCTGGTCGGATTCGTCGGTCCACGCCGCGGCGATTTGGCCGACGCGTCCCCGTTCGTCCAACAGGGCGATCGTGCTGAAATCGGCCAAAAACGGGACCACCACCCGGTTGAGGCCGCGAATCGTCACCGCCCGGTTGAGCGACTGGGTTATCGCGGCCGTCGCCTCCGTTAGAAAGCTGAGTTGTCGGTTCGACTCTTCCGCCGCCGCCCGGGCCGCCTGCTCGCGAGCCATGCCAATCCGCTCTTCGGCATACCTCCGCACCTCTTCGGTCTTGCGGAACAGATCGACGAACACGCTGACCTTGGTGCGCAAAATGTCGGGCACGACCGGCGACAGGATGTAATCGACCGCTCCCAGCGAATAGCCTTGCGCGGTATGAATATCATCGCCAAACGCCGTCACGAAGATGATCGGCGTCTTGGCGCAGCGGCGGTGCTGGCGAATCATGGCGGCCGTTTCAAAGCCGTCCATGTCGGGCATGTTCACATCGAGCAGGATCACCGCGAAATCCTGCTCGAGCAGGCGGCGCAGCGCTTCGCGGCCCGATCGCGCCGTGACGATGTTTTCGCCCAAGCCCCCCAGCACCGCCTCGAGCGACAGTAGCTTGTCCGGCTGATCGTCCACGACCAGCACGTTGACGCGCAAGGCGTCCGCGGATTTCGTTGAACCTCGACTGGGCGACTCGATCATTCGGTCTTTCCTATTCGTGCAATGCCATGCAGCGACATTTCCTACAGTGAACCGGCGAGCGACGGCGCCGCAATATCTACCGGTTGGCGGCGGCGCAGCCAAGCCCGCAACACTGCCAGCATCTGTTCGGAATCCACCGGCTTTGCCAGGTAGTCCCAGGCGCCGGCCTCAATGCACTTCTCGCGATCTCCTTTCATCGCCTTGGCCGTCACCGCGATGATCGGAATTGCTTTGAACTGGGGAATCTGCCGAATCGCCCGAATCGTTTCGTAACCGTCCATTTCCGGCATCATGATGTCCATTAGCACGATGTCAATATCGTTGCGGCTTTGCAGGATGTCGATGGCGTCTCGTCCCGTTTCGGCCGAGTGGATCACCATGTTCCGCCATTCTAGCACGCTGGAGAGGGCAAAAATATTACGGATGTCGTCATCGACAATCAGCACCCGTTTGCCTTCCAGATCGGCGTCGGTCTCGTGCATCTGGCGGAGCACCTCCCGCTTGGAAGGCGACAACTTGCTCAGCGGATAGTGCAGCGCCATCAGCACCTGGTCGAACATATCGTCCGCCGAGAAGGCCGTGCGCACCGGCCGCGTGCTGGCCAGGCTCTTCAAAACCTGGTGGTCTTCGGCTGAGGGAACCACCTCCGAGTTCACGATGATCGGCGACCTGACCAGCGCCGGATGCTGGGCAACCGCCTGGCAAAATTCGGGCAGCGACAACGCGGTCATCGACCGCCCCACCACCAGGCAGTCGGGCTTGGTCTTGCCCAGGTCGGCCAGGGCCTGCTGGCCGCTTTTGGCGACATGCACCCGAATGTCTTCCTGCTCGAGCAGCTGCTTGAGCCGCCCGCTCGACTTGGGATCGCACTCGACCAGCACGACCGACTTCGTCGTCTTGCGAACGTAGTCGCCGACTCCCGCGACCATCCGATCCAGCTCGTCGCGAGTCTGAATCGGCTTGGCCAAAAAGTCCACGGCCCCGGCCCGCAGCGCCTGCTCGCGCATGTCCTCGGTGGAAATCACCCAAACCGGAATATGCCGGCTGGCGATGTCGTTCTTCAGACGCTCCAGCACCCGCCAGCCATCGATATCGGGCAGGCAGATGTCGAGCGTCATCGCGCTGGGGCGGAATTCGCGGGCCATCGTCAGGGCGGCCGCCCCTTGCGACGTGACCAGCCCCTTGAACCCCCGTTCGTGGGCCGATTCCAGCAGCACCTTGGCGAATCCCAGGTCGTTCTCGACGATCAAGATTACCGTGTCGTCGGACTGCACGCTGTTGCGGTCGTCCCCTACTTCGTTGATGAGCTGCGACACGACCGGTTCGACCAGTTCTTCCGTCGAGCCGTTTTGCCCCGCAGCGCGGGGCCCGCCCGCCGGATGCTGCGTAAACTGCACCGACAACCGCTCCGGACCCACCTTGCGGGCCATCTTTTGCGGGGCAAAATGCTGTGGCAAAAACAGCGTAAACGTGCTTCCCTTGCCGGGAATGCTCGACAGGCGAATCTCGCCCCCGAGCAATCGCGACAGTTCGCGGCTGATCGCCAGGCCCAGGCCGGTGCCGCCGTATTTGCGGCTGGTCGAGCCGTCGGCCTGCTGGAACGCTTCAAAGATGATCTGCTGCTTGTCGTGCGAAATGCCGATGCCGGTATCGGCCACGGCAAAGGCCACCACGCTGGCAGCCTGGTTGAGGGTCTCGTTATCGGGGTTCCAGCCGCCGGTGACCGGCTCGACGATCAACTTGACGCGGCCGTGATGGGTGAACTTGAAGGCGTTGGACAGCAGATTCTTGATCACTTGCTGCAATCGCTTGGCGTCGGTCAGCACCGACTTGGGCACCAGCGGATCGAGCTCGATGGCAAAATCCACCCCCTTGCTTTCCGCGACGTGGCGGAAGGTCCGTTCGACGTAACTGTCCAAGTCGTCCAGCCGCAACTCGACGACATCGACCATGACCGTGCCCGACTCGATCTTCGACAGATCCAAAATGTCGTTAATGAGCATCAGCAGATCGTTGCCGCTGGAATGGATCGTCTTGGCGAATTCGGTCTGCCGAGGCGTCAGGTTGCCTTCGGGATTTTTGCTGAGCTGGTCGGAAAGGATCAGCAGGCTGTTGAGCGGCGTCCGCAGTTCGTGCGACATATTGGCCAAAAACTCGGACTTGTACTTCGACGTGAGCGCCAATTGCTTGGCCTTGTCTTCGAGCGCCTGGCGGGCCTGCTCGACTTCCGCGTTTTTGCGTTCGACTTCCTGATTCTGGTGCGCGAGCAGACCGGCCTTCTCTTCCAGCTCCTGGTTTGTGTTCTGCAATTCCTCTTGCCGGCTTTGCAATTCCTGGGCCAGCGACTGCGATTGCTTCAGAAGGCCTTCCGTCCGCATGTTGGCTTCGATCGTGTTGAGCACGATGCCGATGCTCTCGGTCAACTGGTCGAGGAAGGCCTGGTGGGTCGGATTGAACCGCTCAAACGAGGCGAGCTCGAGCACTCCCTTCACTTCGCCTTCGAAAATGACGGGCAACACGATGATGCTTTGCGGCGAAGCCTCGCCCAATGCCGAGGTAACGTGAAAATAGTTTTGCGGCGGATTGGTGACCAGGATTTTCTGCTTTTCCAGGGCGCACTGGCCGGTCAATCCCTCGCCGATGCGGATGCGTCGTCCCAGGCTTTGCTGCCCCTGCTCGGCGTAGCTGGCGAGCAGCGTCAGTTGAGCGGCGTCTTCCGCCGTGTCGAGGACGTAAAACACTGCTTGCTGGGCGCCTACCACGGGGACCAGTTCCGAGAGGATCATCCGGCCGACCGTCGTCAAGTCGCGCTGCCCCTGCAACATGCGGCTGAACTTGGCGAGGTTCGTTTTCAGCCAGTCCTGTTCGCTGTTTTTGAGCGTCGTGTCCTTCAGATTGCGGATCATCTCGTTGATGTTGTCTTTCAAGGCCGCCACTTCGCCGAGGGCCTGCACATTGATCGAGCGGGTCAGGTCGCCCTTGGTCACGGCGGTGGCGACTTCGGCGATCGCCCGCACCTGCGTCGTCAGGTTGGCGGCCAACTGGTTCACGTTCTCGGTGAGCCCCTTCCAGGTGCCGGCGGCGCCGGGCACCTTGGCTTGTCCCCCCAGCTTGCCATCGACGCCCACTTCGCGGGCCACGGTGGTCACCTGGTCGGCAAAGGTGGCGAGCGTATCGATCATGCCGTTGATGGTGTCGGCCAGGGCGGCGATTTCCCCTTTCGCTTCCACCGTCAGCTTTTGCTTCAAGTCGCCGTTGGCCACGGCGGTTACCACCTTGGCGATGCCGCGCACCTGGCTCGTCAGGTTGCCGGCCATGCTATTCACGTTGTCGGTCAAGTCCTTCCAAGTTCCGGAAACTCCCTTCACCTGGGCTTGGCCGCCGAGCTTCCCCTCGGTTCCCACTTCGCGGGCCACGCGGGTCACTTCGGCGGCGAACGAGCTGAGCTGATCGACCATCGTATTGATCGTATTGCTAAGTTCGAGGAATTCTCCCTTCACATCGACGGTGATCTTCTTCGACAGGTCGCCCGTGGCGACCGCGGTGGTCACCGCGGCGATATTGCGCACCTGGCCGGTCAGGTTGCTGGCCATGAAATTCACGCTGTCGGTCAAGTCTTTCCAGGTTCCCGACACGCCTTCGACCTTGGCCTGGCCGCCGAGCTGTCCTTCGGTGCCGACTTCGCGGGCGACGCGGGTCACCTCCGAAGCGAACGAGCGAAGCTGATCCACCATCGTGTTAATGGTGTTCTTCAGTTCGAGAATTTCTCCCTTCACATCGACCGTGATCTTTTTCGACAAGTCGCCGTTGGCCACGGCCGTAGTCACCGCCGCGATGTTGCGCACCTGGCCCGTCAGGTTGCCGGCCATGCTGTTCACACTGTCGGTCAAGTCCTTCCAGGTGCCGGAGACTCCTTCTACCTGGGCCTGGCCGCCGAGCTTGCCTTCGGTTCCCACTTCGCGGGCCACGCGGGTCACCTCCGAAGCGAACGAACGCAACTGATCGACCATCGTATTGATGGTGTTCTTCAGTTCGAGGAATTCCCCCTGCACATCGACCGTGATCTTCTTCGACAAGTCGCCGTTGGCCACGGCGGTGGTCACTTCGGCGATATTGCGCATCTGGGCGGTCAGGTTGCCGGCCATGCCGTTGACGCTGTCGGTCAAGTCCTTCCAGGTGCCGGCGACTCCCTTCACCTGGGCCAGGCCGCCTAGCTTCCCTTCGCTACCCACTTCGCGGGCGACGCGAGTCACTTCCGAAGCGAACGAGCTGAGCTGATCGACCATCGTATTGATGGTGTTCTTCAGCTCCAGAATTTCTCCCTTCACATCGACCGTGATCTTCTTCGACAAGTCGCCGTTGGCCACGGCGGTCGTCACGGCGGCAATGTTGCGCACCTGGCCGGTCAGGTTGCCGGCCATGCTATTCACGCTGTCGGTCAAGTCTTTCCAAGTGCCCGAAACGCCTTCCACCTTGGCCTGGCCGCCTAGTTTGCCTTCGGTACCCACTTCGCGGGCCACGCGGGTCACTTCCGCGGCAAACGAGCTAAGCTGATCGACCATCGTGTTGATCGTATTGCTCAGCTCGCCGAACTCGCCTTTGACATCGACGGTGATCTTCTTCGACAAGTCGCCGTTGGCCACGGCGGTCGTCACGGCGGCAATATTGCGCACCTGGCCCGTCAAATTGCCGGCCATGCTATTCACGCTGTCGGTCAAGTCCTTCCAGGTGCCGGAGACTCCTTCCACCTTGGCCTGGCCGCCGAGCTGGCCCTCCGTTCCTACTTCGCGTGCCACGCGTGTCACTTCCGCCGCGAACGAGCTGAGCTGATCGACCATCGTATTGATGGTATTGCTCAACTCGCCGAATTCGCCTTTCACATCGACCGTGATCTTCTTCGACAAGTCCCCCTTGGCCACGGCCGTGGTCACCGCGGCAATGTTGCGCACCTGGCCCGTCAAGTTGCTGGCCATGCTGTTCACGCTGTCGGTCAAGTCTTTCCAAGTGCCGGAGACCCCTTCCACCTTGGCCTGGCCCCCGAGCTGCCCTTCCGTTCCCACTTCGCGGGCCACGCGGGTCACTTCCGAGGCGAACGAGCGCAGCTGATCGACCATCGTATTGATGGTGTCTTTCAGCTCGAGGAATTCTCCCTTCACATCGACCGTGATCTTTTTCGACAAGTCGCCGTTGGCCACGGCGGTGGTCACTTCGGCGATGTTGCGCACCTGACCCGTCAGGTTGCGAGCCATGCTGTTCACGCTGTCGGTCAAGTCCTTCCAAGTACCGGCCACATTCTTGATCTGGGCCTGGCCCCCTAGCTCGCCTTCGGTTCCCACTTCGCGGGCCACGCGAGTCACTTCCGAGGCGAACGAACCGAGCTGATCGACCATCTTGTTGATCGACTTGGCAGCGCCGAGGAACTCCCCTTGCAGCGGACGTTCCTCCAGTTCCAGAGCCATCGTTTGTGTCAGATCTCCCTGGGCCACCGCGCCGATGACGCGCGCCGTTTCGCGCGTCGGGCGGGCCAGGTCGTCGATCAATTCGTTGACCGAGTTGATCGAGTCGGCCCACGAGCCGCGTACGTCGCCCAGCGAGCCGCGCTGCATCAGCTTCCCTTCCTTGCCGACGACCCGCCCCAGCCGTTCGAGCTCGCGGGCCATCCGCTCGTTCAGCTCGATCACCTCGTTAAAAGTGTCGGCGACGCGCCCCGCGGTGCCGCCCCAATCGAGCGGCAGGCGAACCGAAAAGTCGCCCCGCTTCAAAGCGCTCAGCGCCGTCAGCAAGGTCGCACCGTCGAGAGTCTGAGATGCGGATTCAAGTACGGTGGACATAAAATAGCTCCGACCTGGAGACGTGATGGTTAGGAAGTTGCTAAAAACTGGGCGATTCAAGGAGTGCATTATTCTGACGCTATTGCCCCCGATTTGCTACCCGATTGCGACAAAACGCACGGCATTCCTTGCCAGCGACAATTTGTCGTCAACAGCGACAGTTTGGCATGGTTCGTATCAGCCACGCTAGCACTGCTCGTTGCTCGCAGTGGGAAATGGACGCCGCTACGAATCCCGCCGCGTTGCAAAATCTGCGGATGGGTGGCTTGGCCGTCCGATAAACAGATGCAAGTGTCTCGCGCGCACCAACTACAAGCGATTGACGGGGAAGGATTCCCATGGCTGGCGGATCGGGTGGTTGCTGGAACCTGGCCTGGATGCTTGGCCTGGTTGCGCTGGGCTTGCCTTCCCTGGGCCTGGGCTGCAAAGCAGCGCAGTACGCGCGGGTCATTCAACCCGGCGAGAAGGAAATGGTCGGCAGCCATCAGGCGGGGCAAGAGACCTACCGCCCGCTGATCGATGAGGCCGTCGTCAAGTTGCTCGCGCGGCACGAGGTTCCGGCTGCTCATATGCAGCAGGTTTCAGCCGGGCCGGAACTGTTGCCGCCGCCGCGGATGCGGGTCTGCTTCGTGGGGGTCGAGAACAAAACCGCAGAAGAAATTGGCGACTTCAAAGAGCAGATTTACGAGAGCATCGACTCGCGACTGTTGGAGTGCGGCACTTGCGCCCCGGTCAGCCGCCGGTTCGTCGAGGCGGGCTTGCGCGAAGTGCGGCTGCGGCCCGACCAGTTGTTTATCCCCGAAAACATGCGGTCGTTCATTGGCATCATGGAGCAGCAGGGGCAGCCATTCGATTACCTGCTGTTCGCCAAGCTGACATCCGGCACGACGCGCGAAAACAAAGACTACCAGCGGGACTACATGTTGACGCTCGAGCTGATCGACGTGCAGACGGGCGAGCAGGACAAGCAATCGGCCATGCTCAGCAAGGGCTACCACCACTCGTGGGCCAGTCGGGCCTGGTCGCAAGGCTGGCCGTGGAGCAAGTAGGCCCCTCCTGCCGGAGGAGCCTGGATGCGGGTACCAGGTTGAACTTGACGGCGACCCCCGACCCGCCGCGAGGTTCCGCCCGGCAGGCGGAACCTACTAGGGACGGCCCATGGATATTCCGGTCCCGAAAAAGCCTCCCGACCCCCTGCGATGCATCCTCCTGCTCGTGGCCCTGCTGCTGGCGGGCTGCGCGACGCACGCCGATCGCGTGACGCAGCTTCGCTCGGCCTATTACGGCAACGACCTGGCCTCTGCCGCAGCGGCGATTGACGCGGGGCTGGCGTCGGACAGCCGCAACGCCGATGTCTTGCGGCTCGACCTGGCGATGGTGCAGCTTTCGTCGGGCCAGGCGCACGAGGCCGAGCAGACCTTGCGAATGGTGCGCGACCGTTTCGACGAGTTGGACGGGCACGGCAAGGCTCAAGCGGCGCTGTCGTATCTGACCGACGACAGCCGCCGGGCCTATGCGGGCGAAGACTACGAGCAGGTGCTGATTCGGGCCATGCTCGCCTTGGCGAACCTGATGCACGACGGCGGAGATGCCGAGGCGTACAGCCTGCAACTAATCGACAAGCAAGAGCAGATCATCGCGGCGGGCGCAAACTCGAAGGGTGAGAATTCCAAGCTGGCCTATCAGCGCGTCGCCCTGGCGCCGTATCTGCGGGGCGTGCTGCGCGAAGCGACGCATCTCGACTATGACGACGCCGAGCGCAGCTTTGTGAACGTGGTCAACTGGCAGCCCGGGTTTCAAGCGGGCAAGAGCGACCTGGCGCGGGCAGCCCAGGGAACGCATTCTGCGCCGGGCAACGGTGTGCTGTATGTCTTTGCCTTGACGGGACGCGGGCCGTACAAGCAAGAAGTGGTCGAAGTGCCCAGTTCCGCCGCGCTCTTGATTGCCGGCGAGATCGTCAGCGCAGTCGGGAGCCAGACGGTCCCTCCCAATGTCGCCCCGGTGAAGGTCGCCCGAGTCGTAGCTTACTTGAACGGGGTGCAGGCGCTCGCAGTAGCGGTGAACGGGCAGCCGATGGGCAGGACCGAAACGATTACCGATGTGACCGACCTGGCGGTGCGGCAGTACGAAGCGATCTTTCCGCAAGTGGTGGCCCGCGCGGTCGCTCGGCGGATCGTCAAAAAAGGGACGGTGTACGGCGCGAAGGAAATTAGCGGCATCGGCAAGGGCTCGCTCCCCGGACTCGCCTTCGACCTGGCGGGAATTGCCTGGGAGGCGACCGAATCGGCCGACACCCGCTGCTGGGGCCTGTTGCCCGACAAAATTCAGGTGCTGCGGGTGGAACTGCCGGCTGGAACGCACGAGATCTCGCTGCGCCCCCTGCTGGCGGGCGGTGCGGCAGGAATTCCGACCGGCCAGAACGTGGAGATCGGCAATGGCCGCAATACTTACCTGTTGGCGACGGTGCCGCAGAACCGGGTGGTCGGGCGAGTGCTGGTTAGCCAGCCATAACGGATTGCTTTCCCCTGATTGCGGGGCTGAACCGCGCGCGGCCGTCCCTTGTCCCCCCTGGGGCACGCGACTACATTGGCAGTTTCGTTTTTGGACGGCTTGTCTGTGGACGGCTTGTCGTCGTCGTCAAGGGTTTCCATATGCGACACGTCCTTTCCGCGGTGGTGCAGAACGTGCCGGGGGTGCTCGCGCACATCTCGGGCATGCTCGCCTCGCGGGGTTACAACATCGATTCGCTCGCCGTCGGCGAAACCGAAGACCCCAACCTGTCGCGGATGACGTTTGTCGTGGTCGGCGACAATCGGGTGCTCGACCAGGTGAGCAAGCAACTGGAAAAAATAGTCACTGTGGTCCAGGTCGAGGATGTCAGCTCGCGGGATCACGTCGAGCGCGACTTGATGTTGCTGAAAGTCGCCGCGCCGGCGGGTGGCAAGCGAACCGAAATCCGCGAACTGGTCGATATCTTTCGGGCCCGGATCGTCGATATCGGGACCGAAGAGGTGATGATCGAAATTTCGGGCCGCGAAAGCAAAATCGAGGCCTTCATCCAGCACATGCGCCCCTACGGCATTCTGGAACTGGTGCGCAGCGGCCGGATCGCCATGGTACGCGGCAAGAATCGCCAGCCCAAAACCGAAGAAGAAGCCGAGCGGCAAGAAGCGGCGCAGAAAGCCGCCGGTTAGACCCGCTCGCTCCCAGGCAATCTGAAATCTGAAATCCCCAATCTGAAATCCCCCCATGCCTGCCACGATTTACTACGAAAACGACGCCGACCTTTCCCTCCTCAAAGGCAAGACGATTGCCATTTTGGGCTATGGCAGCCAGGGCCATGCCCAGGCGCAAAACCTGCGCGACAGCGGCGTGAACGTCATCATCGGCCAGCGCCCCGGTGGCCCGAACTACGACCTGGCGATCAAGCACGGCTTCAAGCCGATGAGCGCCGAAGAGGCGACCAAGCAGGCCGACATTGTGAACATCCTGCTCCCCGACGAAGTGCAAGGAGACGTCTATCGCACGGCGATCCGTCCGAATCTGAAAAAGGGGGCGGTGCTGATGGCGTCGCACGGCTTCAACATGCACTTTGGCCAGGTCGAGCCGCCGCCCGGCTGCGATGCGATGCTGGTCGCCCCCAAAGGCCCCGGCCACCTGGTACGCAGCGAATTCGAGAAGGGTGGCGGGGTGCCGTGCCTCGTTGCCATTCATCCCGGCAGCAGCCCCGAAACGCTGAAGATCGGACTGGCCTATGCCAAGGGGATCGGCGGCACTCGCGGCGGCGTGATTGAAACGACGATTGCCGAAGAGACCGAGACCGATTTGTTCGGCGAGCAAGTCGTGCTATGCGGCGGAGTCAGCGAACTGGTGAAGGCGGGCTTCGAAACGCTGGTCGAAGCGGGCTACCAGCCGGAAATGGCCTATTTTGAGTGCATGCACGAATTGAAGCTGATCGTCGATCTGTTCTATCAAGGTGGCCTGAACTACATGCGGTACAGCGTCAGCAACACGGCCGAATTCGGCGACTACACGCGCGGGCCGCGAATCGTCACCGACGAGACGAAGCAGGAAATGCGGAAGATCCTCAAGGAAATTCAGAGCGGCCAGTTCGCCCGCGAATGGATTTTGGAGAACAAGGCCGGCGCTCCCGCGTTCAAGGCGGTCCGCCGCCGCGAGCGCCTGCACCCGATCGAGGAAGTGGGCAAGCGGCTGCGGAAGCTGATGGGTTGGATTAACTCGAAGGAAGTGTAAGTTGGAAATGACTAAATCCTAAATCCTAATGACTAATGGGGATTGAGCAACGCGACCGGCATTAGTCATTCGTACTTCGTACTTCGTCATTTCTCTGCCCTATGCCTTATCCCCAAACCCTCGAAACCTTCGCCTCCCTTGCGCCCGGTGACCGCGTGCAGGTCGATCACGAGGTGAAGATCGGTTTTCGCACCTGGTATACGACGACCGTCGGCGCGGTGGTCAGCAAAGACCGCCGCCGCCACGGCCTGCACTATCGCCGCAATCCGGACGACAAATCGTTCAGCGACGTGCTCGTGCTGCGGCGCGACAGCGGCGAGTTGACGACGGTGACGCTGGATGAGTTTTCGGAAGTGCGGAAGCTGTAGCGACAGGTTCGGCGTATAATGGAGGCAAAGGACGCTGCCATGCCATCGCCGTTTCCCGGAATGAACCCGTTTCTTGAGCACCCTGACGTCTGGCACGACTTTCACTACCGCTTCATTGTGGCGGCGGCGGACGCGTTGACGGCCCAGGTTCGGCCGAACTACATCGTCAAGATCGACGCTCACATCTATTTGCACGAATTGCCCGACGAGCCTCGGCGGCTGATTGGTCGCGGTGACGCCAACATCCTGCAGGCGACGGGCGACGTTGTCGCGGGGTCCGGCTCGGTTGCTACGATCGAGGCGCCCGTGCAGGGACGGATTGAATTGGCCGTGGATGAAGAGCGGGTGCGCTATTTAGAGATTGTCGATCGAGAGACTCGCGAGGTGGTCACCGTCGCGGAGTTGCTCAGCCCGGCGAATAAACTGAACGGGTCGGATCGCGAACAATACTTAGGGAAGCGCCGACGCCTGTTGCGCAGCAATGTACATCTTGTGGAAATTGATCTACTGCGGATCGGTCCGCGCATGCCTGTCGAGCACCGGCCTGAATGCGACTACCTGATCTTGGTAAGCAGGGCGGAAAACCGTCCCGATGTGCAGCTTTGGCCCCTTCGCTTGCAACAGCCTTTGCCGACGATTCCCGTGCCCCTGAAGGGACATGTCGAGGCCCGACTCGAGTTGCAGAGTATTCTCCACCTGGTCCACGACGCAGCCGGTTACGCCGACTATATCTATGACAATCCGATCCAGCCGCCGTTGAACCCGACTGACATAGAGTGGGCGAAAGCCCGCCAAGCCGCAATGTCGGCGTAATTCGGTCGAGCGTGATGCCCCGTGAGCGATTGTAAATGTCCCTCCTTTCCCTCCACACCCAGCACCAGCGGCGGTTCGAGCAGAACCGGTTCGTCTATCCAGTGCTGTCGCGCCGAAGCGAGGGGATTTCGATAGGGGTGAACCTCAATCCCGACAAGGTCTGCAACTTCGACTGCATTTATTGCCAAGTCGATCGCACGAGCCAAAGCGAGACGCGATTCGTCGAAATGGAGCAGTTGCTCGCAGAACTGGAGGACACCTTGCAACTCGCCGCCAGCGGCGAGATTTTCCAGCACGAGAAGTTCCAAGACACGCCCCACGAGTTTCACCGGCTGAACGACATTGCCTTCAGCGGCGACGGCGAACCGACGACCCATAAAAACTTCGATGAGGTGATTGCCGCCTGTGCCGCCGTTAAGCAGCGGTTGGGCCTGGACAGGGTCAAGATGGTGCTGATCTCCAATACCAGCATGTTCCACCGGCCGCATGTCGTGCGCGGGTTGGAAACCCTCGACAAGAACCACGGCGAAATTTGGGCCAAGCTCGAAGCGGGAACCGAGGCGTACTTTAAGCTCGTCGATCGGACGCCCATCTCGCTGCGGCAAATTCTCGATAACATCACCGCCGCCGCCCGCATTCGCCCGCTCGTCATTCAGTCGCTATTCATGCGAGTAGCTGGCGCGCCGCCCAGCCCCGCGGAACTGGTCGCCTTTTGCGACCGGCTGAGCGAAATCGTGATTGCGGGTGGAAAGCTGAAGCTAGTGCAGGTCTATACCGTGGCCCGCAAACCGGCCGAAAGCTTCGTCCAGCCGCTGGCCGACGCCGAGGTGGACGCAATTGTGGCGCTGGTCGAGCAGCGGACGGGTATTCCGGCGCGGGCCTACTACGGGGCGAGCCAGCCATGAACGACCCCGCCCTGAACGACGCGCCGCTCGACAAACCAACTTCCGGTCACGGAATGACCGCCTGGATCATGCTCGCCGTGTTGGCGTGGGGAGCGCTCTTGGCCCTGGGGTCGTACTTATTCGGCGGCAACCTGCCGCTGTTGCGGGCGGCGATTGTCTTCGGCGTGACGGTCGCGTTTCTGGGGCTCTGGCTGGGGGCGCTGGCGGCGCGCAAGCGTAGCTTGGAGCGGGAAGAGTAGGGTGGGACAAAAACGACAAGCGGCCAGGAAGATTCCCTCCCGGCCGCCTGTTGCTAGCCCGATTTGATCGAGTTTGCCTTAGTCTCGATCGCGGCCACGACCCCGATTGCCGCCCCCTCCGCCCGAGCGACCCGAGGCGTTTCCACCGCCCCCTCGCGAGCCGCCCGAACGTGCGGAAGCGCTGCCGCCGCCACGCGAGCCGCCCGAACGTGCGGAAGCGCTGCCGCCGCCACGCGAGCCACCCGAGCGGGCGGAAGCGGAGCTTCGCCCGGCATTGCTACTGCTAGGGGTGCTTCGCGAGGCTTGGGGCCGGGGCGAACTGCGCTGCACGCGCGGTGCGCTAGGCTGACTGCGCGATGCTTGCGGCCGGCGAGTTTCGACCCGCGGCGTTTGCGGCTGACGAGTCTCGACCCGCGGCGTTTGTGGCCGGCGAGTTTCGACCCGCGGCGTTTGTGGCCGGCGAGTTTCGACCCGC
>JBBDYF010000089.1:0-5683 GCA_040901775.1 Pirellulaceae bacterium
CAGGTTGCAACCGGCGAAACTGGCACCACACCGTTGACAACTCTCTACATAACAGACGCGGAGACGCAGAGCAGTGAGGAATTCATCAATCGCAGCCATGGCAACGCCAACCTGGTTTAATTCCTCTCTGTGCCCCTGTGCCTCTGTGTGAAAATGAAGCCGCCTGCCTCACTTTCCAACTTTGCGGCGATGTCGTCGCGCATTAGAATAAGGCCCTCACCAAAAATCTCCCGCCAACTCGCCTGCCATGTTTGTACGAACCATCGCCTGTTTGCTGATCGTCATTCCCGCCACTACCCTCTCCGCCGCCGAACACTGGCACCAATTCCGCGGTCCGCTCGGCAACGGTCACGCGCCCGACGGAGCCGCCGTGCCCACGACCTGGAGCGAGACCGAGCACGTCCAGTGGAAGACGCCGATCGACGGCAAGGCCTGGTCGAGCCCGGTGATCTGGAAGGACCAGGTCTGGTTCACCAACGCTCCGCCCGACGGCACCAAGCTGTATGCCGTGTGCCTCGCTCTCGAATCGGGCCAGGTCCTCCACAACCGGCTCGTCTTTGAGATCGAACATCCGCAGTCGCTGGGGGACGCCAAGCTCAAGAACAGCTACGCTTCGTCCACGCCGGTCGTCGAGGAAGGGCGGGTCTACGTCCACTTCGGGTCTCCCGGCACCGCCTGCCTCGATACGGCCAGCGGCCAGACCCTCTGGTCGCGCCAGGACCTCCCCTGCAACCATCACCGCGGGCCGGGCTCGTCGCCCATTGTGTGGCAGGACCTGTTGATCCTGACCTTCGACGGCTTCGATCAGCAGTACGTCGTGGCCCTCGACAAGCAGTCGGGGAAAACCGTCTGGAAGACCGACCGCAACATTGAGTACGGCACGGACAACGGCGACGTGATGAAAGCCTACAGCACGCCGCACGTGTTCGACGTCGGCGGCACGCAGCAACTCGTCAGCCCCAGCGCCGGGGCGTGCATTGCCTACGATCCGGCCAGCGGCAAGGAGCTGTGGCGGGTCAAGAGCGGCGGGATGAATGCCGCGGGCCGGCCGGTGATGGGGCATGGGCTGGTCTTCATGGGAACTGCCGACGGAGGGTACAAGTTTTTTGCCGCATCGCCCGATGGCCGCGGCGATGTGACCGAGTCGCACGTGGCCTGGAAAGCGACCAAAGGCGCTCCGCGCTACGCCTCGCCAATTCTCGTCGGCGATCTGCTGTTCACCGCTACCGACAAGGACATCCTCTGCTGCCTCGATCCCAAGACCGGGGAGGAACTGTGGCAGAAGCGCGTCGGCGGCACGTTCACTTCCTCGCCGATCTATGCCGGCGGCAATCTTTATTTCTGCAATGAAGAAGGCTCGACGTTCGTGGTCAAGCCGGCCGCCGAATTCGAGCTGCTCTCCACCAACAAGCTCGACGAGGGCTGCCTGGCCAGCCCGGCCGTCGCCGGCAAGGCGCTGATCCTGCGGACGAAGTCGGCCGTGTACCGGATCGAGGAGTGAGCGAGAGGCCGGGGGAGAGAACCCTCCGGCGGCTTAGTGCGGTCCTACAGAGCATCGAGCGGTCCAACAGAGCCTCAGTGCGGTCCAATAGAGCCTCAGTGCGCTAAAATAGAGCATCAGTGAGGTCCAATAGAGCCTTAGTGAGGTCCAATAGAGCCTTAGTGAGGTCCAATAGAGCCTTAGTGCGATCCTACAGAGCCTAAGTGCGATCCTACAGATCCTAAGTGCGCTCCTACAGAGCATGAAGGAGCAAAAACATTGGCTGTTGCGGAAAAAACAGGGACTGTAGCGGATCGATCAGGTCCTGAAGGTGCAATTCTGGCAGCTATAGATAAGCGATAGTTGATATTAACGAAAAAAACCGCTGCCAGATTACTGGAGCCAGGTCGTATTTGCCGACGATGGGCCTCTTTTTGGCCCCCCTGGGACGAGGGGAATAGGGAGTGGGGGGGGCGAGGCCGCTGGTCCTGCCGAATGGAACGACGCGGGCCGCCCGCAGGCCGTTCTACGCGAACCACCCGTACCGCACGATGCACCACAGGGCGTTGAACAGGTCCTGGATGCCGATCTTTTTCCCGTCGGCATAGCCGCGGGCCTGGTAGCGGATCGGCACTTCGCTGATGCGGGCCTGGAGGCGGGCCAGCTTGGCGGTCACTTCGGGCTCGAAGCCAAAGCGGTTCTGCTGGATCTCGATCTGGGCGAGGGTCTCGCGGCGGAAGGCCTTGTAGCAGGTCTCCATGTCGGTCAGCTCCAGCCCCGTCAGCCAGTTGGACGACGCGGTCAGCAGCCAGTTGCCCGTGCGATGGACCAGCGACTTGTCCTGCGGCTGTTCGCCGAGGAACCGCGAGCCGAAGACGACGTCGGAGCGGCCTTCCACGATCGGCCGGATCACCGAGACGATGTCCCGCGGATCGTATTCCAGGTCCGCGTCCTGCACGACGATGACGTCGCCGCCCGCGTGACGAAAGCCGGTCCGCAGCGCGGCCCCCTTCCCTTCGTTCTGCGGCTTGTGGATCACGTACACGCCGGCCCGCCCGTCAAGCTCATCGAGCACGTTGGCCGTTCCGTCGGTGCTGGCGTCGTTGACGACAACGATCTCCTTGGGAATCGGCAAGGAGTTGACGCGAGCAATCACCCGGCGGATCGTTCGCTCCTCGTTGTAGACGGGGATCACGACCGACAGCTTGAA
Source organism: Pirellulaceae bacterium (assembly GCA_040901775.1). Taxonomy (GTDB): domain Bacteria; phylum Planctomycetota; class Planctomycetia; order Pirellulales; family Pirellulaceae; genus CAYLLN01. The sequence goes on from JBBDYF010000089.1 coordinate 2,691, forward strand.
CTTCGGCGGCAAGGCGTAGTCCAGCGTCGCCGGCTCGTAGCCCTCCTCCACCGTCAAGAGTTCCGTCAGGCTTTCCAGCCGATCGAGCGTTTCGATCGCCCGGTCGATCGCGGCATTGTCGCCCCGCGTGGGAGTGCCGAGAGGGCTGCGTGAGACGGAAAGCTCGGATTCGTGTACGATCGCAGTGGACTTGGGCATAGCGGCGACACTTGGTTGGCGTGAGTAGTTTGTTTTAGTGCCACGTCAGCGACTGGCGGCCGCGCGGCTGGTAGGGGGGAATGGCCGGCCAGGAGACATAGCCCCGCTGCGGCTCGTCTCCCAACATGCGCCGCTCGGCAGGGATGTAATCAGGGCTGTCGGGATTGCCGTACCGGGTCATTCGCCCCCAGAGCTGTACCAGGCCGTCCTGGTACAGGAGCGACCAGTCGCGGCGATTCTGCTCCATCACCTGGACGCTCGGCAGTTGGTTGCGGTTGATCAACACCAGGTCGGGGCTGCCGTGGTTGAGCACCCGCTGGCGATCGACCGGGCCGGAGTCGGGCCCGCGGTAACGCCTGTCGGCCGGCACTTCTCCCATCAAAAAGTCAAAGTGCTCGTCAAGCATCTGCTGCGAATAGCTGGTGCGGCAGCGGCCATCCACATGGACCAGCAGCCCTTCGCCACCGGGGTGCCTGGGGCCGAACGCAGCCAGGGCGTACTGCGCCCAGTTGAACGTCACGAACATCCGCCCGGTAAGCCCCTCGCGGCCGATGTACTGAAATGCGGAGACCGGATAGCTCTCGCGATCGACGCGCAGCTCGTGCAGGTGCCAGAACAGTTGCCCGCCGCAAAGGAGATAGGCGATGGCCAGCCCGACAGCCGATGCCCAGCGCACGCCCGGCCCGATCGAGTCGAACATCGACGCCCCCGGTTTGGTGACGCCGACACGCTGGAGTGCCGAATCGACATGGGGCGGCAGCCACAAGCCGACCGCGATCGCGAAGAACGCCACGTGCCGCAGATGGACCAGGGACTGCCAGAGGATCAGCGACACGATCACAAGCTGCGTGAAGTCGCGCTGCCGGCGGCTGGCCGCCAGCCCCAGCACTGCCACTCCGATGAGCATCGCCAACGGCACGTCGGCTGGACTGGTGAAGTCGGGGGCGCGCCATTCCAGGATCTCCGGCCGCGGCACGGCCAGATCGTGGTACAGCCAGACGTGGAATTCAAAGCTGTACGGATTGATGAACGTGGCCAGTCCAGCGGCAATCGCCATCAGGGCGAAGCGGCGAACGAGCCCGCCGGCGTCCCAGCCGTGGCGACAGAAGGCTTCGACGCTTCGCAGGCCCAGATAGGCGACGAAGACGCAGTAACCGGCGAGGAACCCGCCATGCGCATTGGACCAGAGCATCATCAGGATCGGCACCAGCCACAAACACCGCATCCGCGCCGACGAATAAACCAGCGGCTGCGATTCGTCGAGCGTGCCCGGCTTGCGCCACGGCCAGCGCAGTTGCCACGATCCTTCCCAGCCTTCAAAACACCAAGAGAGAAGCGTCAGCAACAGCGTGAAGCTGACGTACGAGAAAAGCTGCGGCCTCAGCGTCCAGTGATTGGACAGGCCCAGTGCCGCCAACAGCGCCACCACCGCGGTGGCCAAGAGTCCGGTGCGCTGCCTGGCTGCCGACCACAGGATCAGCCCCAGAACCACCACGCCCAGCAGCGCCTTGAGCAGCAGCAGCCCCGTTCCGCCGAGCGAATCGTTGGCCACGGCGAGGGCCAACTCGGCCAGGATTTCGTGATTGATCCAAGGGTAACCTTCGGCGATGTAGGAGTAGGTCGTCGTCGCGGGAAGTCCGCTGTGCAGTGCATCTCGGCCGTATTGCACATGCCCCCACAGGTCCGGATCGGCGACGTTGTACGACAATGCCACCGATGCCGCCAGCACGACGGCCAACAGCACGCCGCGGTCAAACCAGCGGGCGATGTCGGCACGGGCGGCTGGGACGTGCGGCTGCGTGAGGACCATCGGGAATGGGTGGTGGTGCGTGTATTGAATCCATGCGGGCCAGGAAGGTTCGCCGCGCGCGGAAGTATAGGTCGCCAGCGCTTAAGCCGGCGGAACCCGCGGAGATGGAACTCCCCGGAATGGGCGGTCCGGGAGCGGAGCGCGCGGGTCGTGACGGGCGTAGCGGTTGCCACGAGGGTAGGGCGGCCGGCAACTCCGCAGATGCTGAACTTGCTACGATGGCGACGTGAATTCGCCGCAACGTCCGATTACGAGTCGCGCCAATCTAGCGGCAATAGCTGTCGCGATTGTGTTGCCCTCGCTCGTCACCTGGCTTTACTTCGAAGCCTTTGCCGGCAGCCCGGCAGGCTCCAAGATCGCCTTCGGGATCGGCAAGACGATCCAGTTCGCGTTGCCGCTGGCGTGGGTTTTCCTTGTGCAGCGGCAGCCGCTGCGACTGCCGTGGCCCAAGCGTGACGGCGTGCTGCTGGGAATCGCCTTCGGCTCGGCGGTCGGCGGGGCGATGCTGCTGCTCTACTACTTCGTCCTGGGTCCGCGCGGGTTCTTCGACGGACCGGCGGACGAGGTCCGCCAGAAGGTGGCCGAGTTCGGCGTCACGACCGCCTTTGGTTTTGCCGTGATGGGCCTATTCTATTCGCTCGTCCACTCGCTGCTGGAGGAATACTACTGGCGGTGGTTCGTCTTCGGCCAACTTCGAGAGCAGATTCCGCTCTGGCCGGCAATTGCCGTATCCAGCGTCGGCTTCACGCTCCATCACGTGCTGGTGCTGGCCCGCTACTTTGGTTGGAATTCGCCGGCGACGTGGCTGTTCGTCTCCGGCATTGTGATTGGCGGCGCGGCGTGGGCCTGGCTCTACGACCGCAACAAGTCGCTCTACGGACCGTGGATCAGCCACCTCTTGGTCGATGCGGCCATCTTTTGGATTGGCTACGACCTGGTGCGTAATACGCTGTAGTCACACATCCACAAGCCCGACGCGCAAGCG
>JBBDYF010000090.1:0-35690 GCA_040901775.1 Pirellulaceae bacterium
GGCTCGGGCCGCTGCCGTGGCGGCGCGCGAAGCCGCCGCCGCCGAAGCCCGCACGGCCGCCGCCAAAGCCGCCGCGAAATCGGCCAAGGGAAGAAAGTCGGGAGGCTACTCGTCGCCGGCGCCGATCAAGGCCGCCGCGCACGAATCTCCCAAAGCGAAACCGGTCGAAGCGGCTCCCAAGAAGAAAGACGACGGCGCGTCGGCCAAGAACGACAAGAAGTCGTCGGGCAAGGGTTTGACCAAGAAGAAACCGCGGTAGGCGCTCAAGGAACATTCAATGGCCGGTCACTCGCCGTGGGCGAATATCAAGCATCGCAAGGCCGCGGTCGATGCCAAGCGCGGCAAGCTGTGGACGAAGCTGTCGAAGGCGATCATCGTGGCGGCCCGCCTGGGCGGGGGCGATCCCGACGCCAACATCCGTCTGCGGTTCGCCATCAACGACGCCAAAGCGGTGAGCATGCCCAAAGAGAACATCGAGCGAGCGATCAAGCGCGGTACGGGCGAAATCGAGGGGGGGCAGGTCGATGAAATGATCTACGAGGGGTACGGCCCCGGCGGGGTGGCGGTTTTGTGCGAGATCATGACCGACAACCGCAACCGCACCGCCCCCGAAATCCGCAAAGTCTTCGAAAAGTGGGGGGGCAAGCTGGGAGCCACCGGCTGCGTTGGCTGGATGTTCGATCGCAAGGGGCTGTTCCTGATTCCCGCCGCCAACACCGACGAAGAAAAGCTGATGGAGGCCACGCTCGACGCCGGGGCCGAAGACATCCGCCGCGAGGGCGAGCACTTTCAGCTAACCTGCCCGGTCGAGGCGTTCACGGCCGTGGGCGAGGCACTGGCCGCCGCGGGAATTGAACCCGAGAGCAAGCAGCTCACCCGCATTCCCAGCAACGTGGTGGAAGTGTCCGACGTCCAGACGGCCAAAAGCGTGCTCAAGTTGATGGAAACCTTGGACGACCACGACGACGTGCAAAGCGCCTCGGCGAATTTCACCATTCCCGACGCGGCAATGGCGGAAATCGCGGGGGGGTAAGCAGAGCGACGCGGAGCGTCGGAGAAGGCGTTCCCACGCGGAGCGTGGGAACGAGAAGTCTCAGTCCTTCCCGATGTGCTCGACCTCTTTCCAATACGCGGCGAATCCCCGATGGCTGAAGTCGGGGCTGTTGTCTTCGTCGTGGCATTCGCGGCACTTGTTCTCGGCCACGCCGCCAGCAATCGGCAGCTTCATCGAATCGCGCAGTTTGGCGATCGTTTCGTCCGTCGGACTCCCTTCGCCGTTCTCGGCGGCCACGTGGGCCGAGCCGGGGCCGTGGCAGTTCTCGCACCCGTTGTGCTGCAATTGCGGCGTCTTTTCCAGGCTCAAATAGCCCGACTCGAAGGGATAAAACTTTTGCGGTTCCCAGCCGGTGACGTGGCAACTCAGGCATTCGGGATCGTAATGGCGGGGAATGTCGCCCCGGTTGTTGGGCGGATGAACCAGCGAGTCGGTGGCATGGGCGTGGGGTGTTTCGCTCCAAATGGCCATCGCCTTGGTATGGCAATCGCCGCATGTCGCCGAGCCGACGTAGCGATTGCCGCTGGCGTGCGGCTGCGGCTTGAGGCCCAGTTCTTCCCAGGGCGTGGCTTGCAGTTGCTTTTGGTAGTCGGCCAGCAGCCGGAGCATTTCGGGCGAATCGGCGAGCTTGGCATCGAGGGCGACGCTTTGATAGCGCACGGTGTCTGCCTCGGTGCCAAATAATCCGACCACGCCGACGTGCATCGCCTTGTGGCCGATCTTGAGCAGCTTCGCCTGGCTCCCCTCGATCGCTTCGAATTCGCTCGACGGCAGCCCGCCGCCCGAGCAGACGACCAAGTCCAGCAGGGGCGTTTGACGAGCCAGTTCTTTCGCTTCCTCGACGGTGGAGTGGGCCAACAGAACGTGATAGTCGCAGGCTTGCGCTTTCAATTCGGCGGCAGCCTTCTTTAGTCCTTCGGCAGCGGGAACGTGAACCAGTTCGTCTCCTTGCAGCTTCTGCTCGAACGAGTCGCCGAGGACGCCGATCGTGCCGATCTTTTTGCCTCCCGCCTCGATCACCTGAAACGGAGGCTGAGCCGTGGGGTCGAACAGGGCGACATTGGCGCTGCCAAAGATCGACGGCTTGTCGTCAACGTGAGTCGCCCCGTAGAGCGAGCCAGCCGGCAATCGCAGGTCGTCGCTGCCCAAAACCACCGATTGATAGCCCATGGTGCGCAGGGCGTCGGCCGTGCGCTGGAACTTGATCTCGGCCTGGCCGCCGTAGCGCCGCACCTGGCTGCCGACATCGAGCGGCACGACGGCCCATCCTTTGTCGTCGCTCAATTGCCGCAACAGCGTGTGCCGGCGGGCGAGTCCTCCCTTTTGGTTTTCGAGCCCCGTGCAGCCGCACGGCTCAATGTATCCCCGTTGCTCCCCCGTCAGAAACAAGACTACGGCGGGTTTGCCCCAATCTGCAAATGGCGATGGCAGTTCGATCGCGACGGCCGCTGGCGCCTCGCCAGGAGCGGGCGTTTCGGCTGGCGCGTCCGTCGCGGAAGGTTGGGCCGGCCCGTTTTTCGCGACGACTTCCGGCGTGGGCTCCGCCGGAGGCACACCGCCCGATCCGCCGCAGCCGAGCAGCGCCGCGGCAATAGCAAGCGTGCCGATGCTCCATCCATAGCGCAGGGGTTGGTCGCACATGAGCTTCCGTCCGTGAATCAACGAGTTAATCACCGGGCCGCTTCCGTCCGCGCGGCGCCTGTCAACGGCAACGATGTCAACGGCAACCATTGGAACGCAAAGCGTCTCATTCCGTAACGGCATATCGGACCCGAACGGTCATTTCTTTGACCTGGGGGTGCGTCACCGAAAGCTTGATCTTCGCATACGTCTCTTCGGCATTGCGGGCCACCGGAGTGGACGAGGGGGGAATCTCGATGGTCAGCGGGTAGCGAATGAGCCGCTCGCCCGTCGGCTCGCCCAAGGTCGCTCGAAACTCCTGCTCGGGCACCACCTTTTCGATCTTCAACCGCGTCGTTTCTCGGTGCGGCCCCTTCACGGTCAGAAAGACGGTGCGCTTGATGCCGAGCTGGCGGGGAACCGTGTTCAGGTTGACGAGCAGCTTGTCGGGAATGACGCCCGGTCCAAACACCGAGATGTCGCTGACGACGTTTCCGACCAGGGGAATTTCCAAAGCGTCGTGGTTTTCGAGATTGGTCGTCACTTTCAACCGTTGCGACAGTGGCCCCAGCCGCAAGCCGGAAGCGATCTTGACCGTCAGCTCGACGCCGGACGTGGCCCCTTCTTCCTCGGCCAGTTCCGCGGCAGTGAGCGGTCGGGTGGCAACCTGGAAGTGATCGACCGCGTCGTCCTTGATCCATTCGGTATCGGCGATCGCCAGGTCGGTGGCCCGATAGGCGTGAATCCGCATGCTGACCGCGGCGGGCTCGTTCGCGGACAGGTCGTTGACCGTCATTTGCATCCGGTCGGGGCGCACCGTGTCAATGACGCGGCCATGAATGGTAAGCATGACGATCGCACGGTCGGGATCGTTCGTAATCAACTCGGCCGACTGCTCGAACTCGGGCTCGCCCGTCTTGGCGGTCCACTCGAGCTTGACCTTCGTCTTCTCTCCCGGGGCGAGAGCGTCCTTCTCGGTGGCGAATGTCGTACACTTGCAGGTCGAATTGCCAACGACCAGCGACAGCGGCGCGTCGCCCGCATTGAGAACCTCGAATTCGTGGCTGTCGCTGGCATAGCGGTCGATCGTGCCAAAATCGTGCCGCTCGCCATTGACCACCACGGCCTGGGGGCCTTGCGGCCCGGACGAAGTCGTATCGGTCGGAGAGGTTGCAGCCGTCGGATCGAACGGCAACTCGTCCCGAGCGAACTCGGCGCGAGTCAGCGCGAATCCGACTCCAATTCCCAAGGCCAGCGCCACCAGGGCGAATAATGTTGGTTTCATGGCATTTCCTCCAGGGCCCACTCCTTACGCAGTTCGGTCAGGGCCTGTTCGGCGTTCTCCACCCGAAAGATCGAATGATTTCGCAGCGGGCTGGTATCGATCTGAAATAGCGGCTGGTGGGCCAGTTGCTGTTCGCGGTGCGGGTTCCGGGCATCGAGCCGCTCGGCCGTGTCGGCTTGGCGGCGCGCCTCGTCGTCCGCTCCTGCATGGTGCAGAACCCAGGCCAGGCGGACGCGATGGGCCGCCCTGCCAGGATACCATGCCGCGGCCTGGCGGAGCGACTCGATCGCCTGCCGCAGATGCCGCGCATTCTGCGAGCGGTCGTACACCAGCAGGTACCACTCGCCACGGGCTTGAAACTGCGCGACGTGCCGCGGATCCCGTTGGCGATACTGCTCGGCGTAGCTTTCAAATTGCTTGAGACTGGCGGCATCTGGCGTCTGGTGATAGAGGTAAGCCTGCCGGCCGGCCAACCACTGCCAGGGTCGCGGATCCCAAGGGTCGGCCTGAGCGGCGGCCAGCCATTCTTCCTCTAGCTGGGGCGAGTGCCGGGGAGCGGCCAAGTGCGCGGCCGACTTTAGCACGGGAACCGTGTCGGTTCGCGTGCAGGCCAGTGTCATCCCCGCAACCGCCAGCAGGATGCCGAGCGTTGCAGGGCGGGAAAGCTCGATCTTCCAGCCCGCGGCTCGACGCGCCAGCAAGGCGATCGGCAGCAGCATCCAGGCGGATAGGAAGACTCCGGGGAAGCTCGTCGCTCCGGCCGCCAGCAAATTGACGAGCAGCGCGAGCAGGGCAACGATCGGCGTGGCGACGGGCAGTTCGCCGCGGCGGACCCAACTGTCGAGCAGCCACACGACCGCCGCCCCGACCGGCAGGGTGACGACCCATAACGTGGGCAAATTGAAAATGGGGGTGGTTGCCAGCGGATAGCCGATCGTCTGGCCCACCCATTCCGCTCCAAAAATCCCCGCCACAGCGCCGCCGTAGATCCACCACGGCGACGGCTGCGGCGTGGGGTCGATAGCCGGCGGCGATTCCGCGGCAGCGGGTCGAGAAAGCTGCCAGGCAAACGCGCCCGCGGCGAGCAACAGTGCGACGAGCGCCGGCGTGCCGGCCGTGGCCCATATTTCCAGCAGAAAATTGTGCGGGTCGCTTACGGTTTCGCTCGCTTGCGGCAGCTTGTAGCGGGCAAAAAACTCTTGGAACTGCCCTGGACCGACGCCCAGCAGCGGATGGTCGGCGATCATCCGGGCGGTCGCTCGCCAGTACTCCAGCCGATAGAGCACCGAGGTCGGCGCTTCGCTCAGCACTTGCACGTCCAAGCCGCCGACCGCCACGACGACCAGACCCAACACGACGACCGCGCCCGCCGCCGCGGCCGGTATTTTCCAGCCCAAACGCCAGCCGCCGCGACGGCCATACAATCCCAGCAGCACCGCGCCCAACAGCGACGCCAAGAGCGCCGTGCGGCTCTTGGTGAGCAGCAAGCAACCGGCAATCAGCAGGGCGGCGAGCGCCCCGCCGGCAAGCGCCTTCCGCTCCCCCTTTTTTTCCAACGATGCCAGCCCGACGCCGCAGGCGGCCATCAACCACGGGACGAGAAAGCCCGCCAGCGAATTCGTCAAGGCAAACGTCGTCAGCGGCTCGACGCTTTCGATCCGCCAGCGAAGCTGCTGCTTTTCCGCGTCGGAACGAATCCCCAACTGCGAATAAAAGTCTGCCGGATTGCGCTCGAAAGCGAGCCGCTCGGCCGGCCGGCTGACGAAGTATTCGTAATATCCCACGACCGCCAGGCAAACGGCCAGACCAATCAGGACGGCGACCAGCGCCCGGCACTGGGCCGGAGTCGTCAGCAACTGCCGCAACAAGAAGGCCGCGATGCCGTAGCTGACGAATTGCCACAGCAGGTTGAGCGCCTGCCTGCCGTTGCCTTGCAGGCCGACGGCGAGCGCGCTCAGCGTGTGCAGGCCGACGAGGGCCGCCAGGGCAACGCCGGTCCAGCCAAACTGGATTTTTCGATCCCCGCGCAGGCTCAACGCCGTTGCCCAGGCGAATAGCGCCAGCAACCACAAGAGGTGCAGCGGCGCGGCGGTCCCTTCCTGCACTGTCCCTTCGCTGGGAACCAACGGCGTGATGACCGCCAGGCAAGTGACGCCCGCCAACAGCCACCCGTCGGCAGTGGCGAAGCGATTCCGCGGCTCGTCGCGAGTTCGCTCGGCCGGCTTCGATTTGTTCTCGCGTTTGGCGCGCATCGTTACCTGGTGATGGTCCGCCGAGCCGTCGCTTCCAGAATGCCAATCAACGTCAGCACGCAGCCGATCATCAGCATGATAATCGCGGCCCCGGTGGTATCGACACGGTGCAGCAAAAGCGCTCCCAGGCCGCAGGTGGCGGTGGTCAGATAAACCGTCAGCACGGCTTGCGGCTTGCTTAGCCCCAGATCGACCAGCCGGTGCGAAAAGTGATTCTTGTCGGCCGAGAACGGACTGCGACCCGCCCGCAGACGAATCAGGATGACGGTGGTCATGTCGTACAGCGGCACGGCCATGACGCACAGCGGCGCGAGAATCGCGTGTTTCTGCTCTCCCTGATATCCGGCGTAACTGGCCAGCAGCGTGGCGACGGCGATCGTGAAGCCGACGAAATACGCCCCGCTGTCTCCCATGAAGATGCGTGCCGGCGGGCGATTGTGCCACAGAAAACCGGTCACCCCGCCGACCAGCACCAACAGCAAACCGGCGACAAAAAGCTGCGGCTGGTTGGTCGCTGGATCGGGGGCCAGCAGCAGCACCGCCGCCAGCATCGACGCCGCGATCGCCGCCACGCCGCCCGACAGGGCATCCATGTTGTCGAGCATATTGAACGAGTTGATGAGGGCCACGATCCACAGGACCGAGAGCGCGCCGGTGACCAGCGGGGCGTCGAGAAAGGCCGTCAGCCGCAGGTTCGGCACTAGCCAGACACAGATCGCCGCCACGGCGAACTCGATCGCCAGTCGGAGTTTCCACGTGAGGCCGCCCCGGTCGTCGGCCAGGCCGAGCAGCAACAGCGCTGTTCCGGCGGCCAAAACGAGCCAGAGCTTGCCCGCTTGCGACCAGATGCCGGGCAAATGCGGCCGAGCGAACTCAGGAACGATCGCCGCTACCGCGGGAACGCTGGTCACCAGCACGAGCGCCAACTGCCCGATGGCAAAGGTGCCAACCACTCCCAGCCAGATGGCCAGTCCTCCGCCGCGGGGCGTCGGCGCGGTATGCACCTTTCGCTCGCCCGGCTGGTCGAGCAGGCCCCACCCGGCGGCATAGCGCCTGACGACGTAGGTGGCCAACAGCGCAATGACGAGCGGGGGAACGATCGAGCCGGCGACGAAGAGGAGGAGGGAAGCGCTCATGAATCGTGGCGGCCGGCCCCCGCATGTCACTCGTCGCGGAGGTGCGATTCCAGTTTCTCTGGGGTCAAGCCCGCCGCTGCTGCCTCTCTGCCGATTTCGTCCATGATGGCTGAAAGTGGTCGTTTCGGGCCGCTTGTCAACTCCCGCAGGCGCAGGCTCAAGAGGAGTTGCAATTTGCGACGTTCTTGCTCGGACGCCGCTGAAAATGCCTGCGCGGCGCTGGAGTCCACCTCGATGGAAATTGTTGACATAGCCAGCTCTCTTGGTGGCGATCTGAGGGATGTGCGTGCCCGCAAGTCTTTTCGCTTCGGTGCATTCTAATTGGCGGCGGCCTTATCCGCGGGTCGCTGCCGCAGAAATTCCCGGCAGCGGAGGAAGAAGGCATGATAGTCGGCCCGTTGATAATCGGGATAGGTCCACGGCCGGTTTTGCCACGCGCCACGCTGAAAATGCAGGGTCACTTCGGCGTAGATGCCCCGATCGAGATAGAGCCGGTGGTCGCGGTCTTTGGTGGTCGCCAGCACCAGCTTTGCCTCGGTCAGGTAGCCCGGGTCGAGGTTCAGCGGCCGGGGCTCGGGGTGGCGGCCAAACTGCTGGTAACTAAGTTCCCACTGGTTCGAGGCCAGCTTGCAACCGACCAGTTCCGCCGGGTCGATCAGCCGCTGGAAGGCGAAAAAGACCTTCTTCAGGTCCGCCCCCATCGACGCTTCGTAATAGGCCGTTTCGCGGTGCTCGAACCGCTCGCTTTCCAGGGCGATCGGACCCCAGGTTTCCTCTCCCCTGCCCCTCGCCCAATCCAAAGCTGCCGGATACCGGCTAAAGGCGGCGAGGAGGAGGAGTGACCTTAGCCGGGAGCAAACCTGCTCCCGGTGAACTGCCGGTTGATCGTCCATTTTACGTGCAGCCTGCGTGGGGCAAGGTTGTCATCGATTCACCGATGGAGCCCTTTGTCCTCGCTCCACTTCCACCCGCCATGTCGCGCAAGGTAAGTACACACGAGATAATCGTAATGATCCTGATTCGACACGCGATGGCGACTTCCGCCTTCGCTGAGCCACTCCCGCCGGGCAATTTCTCGGCCCAGACGCCTCGACAACGACTGACGAATGCCGGCCCGCAACTTCTCGAAACTGCGCTCGTCATCGTGCCAACTGACAAGAATGTGAATGTGCGTTGGCTCGGTGGCGATAAAGTGCGGGCGAAACGACTGGTGGGTCGCCGCCACATGCAGTTCGTCGATCATTGTCTTTTGCATGGCTTCGTCGAACAGGACGACCTCATCCGTCATTCGCTGGCGATACTTCGTCCCTGCTTGCACATCCTGCGGAAGGTGACCCTTTGTCCGGGTAACGTAGCCGTCGTCTTCGTCGGGCAACCATGTGCCGTAGGCATGGAAGATGAAGTGGTAGCAGGGCATCGGTCGGACACCTATAGCGGATCTGACGGTGTGCCACCTCCGTCTGCGTACCGTATCAAACGCAATGCTCCGGGACCAAGTTTGGTCCCGGCTAAGAACGTTAGTAAGCCTTGGCAAACACGGCCCGCTTGGCGCTCGGTTGGCCGGTCAAAAAACACTGGCCCCCCTCCCCTGCCCCGGCGAGCGGGATGCAGCGGATCGTGACTTTGTGCTTCTTGAGCAGTTCGTCGAGCTGCGGCCCTTCGGCAAAGTGGCAGAGGGCAAAGCCGCCGTGAATTTCGGCCTTGTCTTCGTTTTTGTTCTTCGGCGTAAAGTATTCGAGGAATTCCCCCTCCGTGTTGATCTCGCGGGTGTTCTCCTCACGCAGCTTGAGTGCCCGCTGGAACAGGCCGTTCTGAATGTCGGTGAGCCGCTGGCCGATTGTGGCGACGAGTTCGCCTCGCTCGACGCCCGCCTTTTCGCCCGTGTCGCGGCGGGCCAAAAAGACGCCGTTCTTGGCAATGTCCTTGGGGCCGATCTCGGCCCGTAGCGGCACGCCTCGCTTGACGTGATACCAGTTTTTCTCGCCGCCGCGGATGTCGCGGTCGTCGATCAGCACCCGCACCTTGCCGTCGGCAAAGTCTTGCGATTCCAACTCCTTTTTCAGGCTGGCAACATAGGCGAGCACCTGCGGCTTCTCGTCGTCGCTGCGGTAGATTGGCAGCAGCACGATGTGCTTGGGCGCCAGCCGCGGCGGCAGCACCAGGCCGTCGTCGTCGGAGTGGGTCATGATCAGGCCGCCGACCAGCCGCGTCGAAACGCCCCAGCTTGTCGTCCAGGCGAACTGCTCGGTCCCGTTCTGGTCCTGGAACTTGATCTTTTGGGCCTTGCTGAAATTCTGCCCCAAAAAGTGCGACGTGCCGGCCTGCAACGCCTTGCGGTCTTGCATCATCGCTTCGATCGCGAACGTCGAAACCGCGCCGGGGAACCGCTCGCCGGCGGTCTTCTCGCCCTGGATCACCGGCATCGCCATCCAGTTTTCGGCGAAGTCGGCATAGACGCCGAGCATCCGCATCGTCTCTTCCTGCGCCTCCTCGGCGGTGGCATGGGCCGTGTGACCCTCCTGCCAGAGGAATTCGGTCGTCCGCAGAAACAGCCGGGTCCGCATTTCCCACCGCACCACGTTGGCCCATTGGTTGATCAGGATCGGCAGGTCGCGGTACGATTCGACCCAGCGGGCGTAGGTCGAGCCGATGATTGTCTCGCTCGTCGGCCGGACGATCAGCGGCTCTTCGAGCTGCGAGGCCGGATCGGGGACCAGTTTGCCGTCGGGGCCCGGCTTCAGGCGGTGGTGCGTCACCACGGCGCACTCCTTGGCGAACCCCTCAACGTGGTCGGCCTCTTTCTGCAAAAAGCTGAGCGGGATGAACAGCGGAAAATAGGCGTTTTCGTGTCCCGTCGCCTTGAACATGCCGTCGAGCACCCGCTGCATGTTCTCCCAGATGGCCCAGCCCCACGGCTTGATGACCATGCAGCCGCGAACGTCGGAGTTCTCGGCCAGGTCGGCGGCCTTAATGACCTGCTGGTACCATTCGGGATAATCGTCGTGTCGGGTGGGGGTGATTGCCGTTTTGGCCATTGCGAGAGGTCGGAGGTCAGAGGTCGGAGGTCAGAATTAGCGCATTTTAGCGGACAACGCCGCAGGCGCAATAGCCGGGACCAAACCTGGTCCCGGAGCCGCGCCGCGGCACTACTTGGAAGGCCCTGCGAAGTACGGGTTCCACTTCTCTGCCCGCGCAAATAGAGGAGCGATTTCGCGTTCACTCGTTCCCAAAGCCCATCAGTCCTGCTCGGCGGCAGATTTCGACATCCCAAACGTAAAAACGCCTGAGCCGCCGGCGCGCCATAGCTACATCCATTTCAGGCTCACTGGATGTCCTGCGCAACGACCTGCCGGGCCCGATTTATCCTTGCCTGCCGTGGGCAGGGTAAATGCTGCCCTACTACAGAAAGCCACTTTGAACGGATAGTATTGAATGGATGAATTCCGATTTGCCCCACGAAAACGAAGAAGAACTGTTTCCCGAACGCGAACAAGCGGCGGCGGCCCGCGACGGCGACGGGCCCCCGGCCCGCGACGGCGACGAAGTGCCCGAAAAGGCCTCGCCGGCTGCCCGCAAACTCGAACCGGTCGTGCTGGCCCACGTTTTGGGCCCCAAGTACCAGCCGGTGAAACCGCGGGTCATCGCCAAACAATTGCAGCTTCCCACCGACCAGCACCAGGCGCTGAAGCTGGCGATTCGCCGGCTGGTGAAAAACGGCAAGCTGGTCTATGGAGCGGGGCACATCGTGCGACCGCCGAAGGGGGGTTCGGCGGTCCACGGCCGACGAGAATCGCCAGCGGGTTCGCAAGGCGAAGCCATCGGGAGGCTGACGCCTCCCGCTCGCCATGATAAATCGCCTGGCGCTCGCCAGGAGGAATTGCCGGGGAGAGATGCCGGGAGGCTGACGCCACCCGCTCACCGGGAGCCGGCGCAGGCGAGTAAAAACATTCTCACCGGCACGTTTCGGCGCACCGCGGCCGGGTTTGGCTTTGTGCGCCCGCAAGGGGCGACGCGGGGTGACAAAAGCGGCGACATTTACATTCCCGCCCGCGCGACGCTGGACGCCGCCGATCGCGACGTGGTCCGCGTGCGCCTCAGCAAGAACCAGGCCCGCGGTCGCAAGGGAGAACTGCGGCAGGCGGGCGAGATCGTCGAGATCGTCGAGCGCGACACGCACCAGTTCGTTGGCGTCTATAAAGAGCGCCAGGATACGAGCTTTGTCGATGTCGATGGCAAGGTCTTCGCCCAGGCGATTCCGGTCGGCGATCCGGGGGCGAAGGGGGCCGCCGAAAACGACAAGGTCGTGATCGAGATGGTCCGCTTTCCCACGCATCAGCATCCGGGCGAAGCGGTGATCGTCGAGGTGCTGGGGGCCAAGGGAGCGCCGGGGGTCGATACCTTGTCGATCATTCGCGAATACGGCCTGCCCGAAGCCTTTCCCGACGACGTGCTGGAAGATTCCCGCCTGCAAGCCGAAGCGTTCGACGAATCGGTCGGCGATCGGCTCGATCTGACGGGCGAGACGATCGTCACGATCGACCCGGTCGATGCCCGCGATTTTGACGATGCGGTGTCGCTCATCAAGCTCGAAAACGGCCACTGGCGGCTGGGCGTGCATATCGCCGACGTGTCGCATTTTGTCCGGGCCCGGTCGCCCCTGGATCGCGAGGCCCGCGAGCGTGGCACCAGCGTCTATCTGCCCGATCGCGTGATCCCGATGCTGCCCGAGGTAATCAGCAACAACCTCGCCAGCCTGCAGCCCGACAAGGTGCGTTACACCTTGTCGTCGATCATGGAGTTCACGGCCGAGGGGGTTTACGTGGCGGGCGAAGTGCAGCGCTCGGCGATCAAAAGCTGCCGGCGGTTCGCCTACGAAGAGGTCGATGAATTCCTGGCCGATCGCAAGGCGTGGCGCGAAAAACTGACGCCGCAGGTCTGGAAGCTGCTGGCCCACATGCACGAGCTGGCCATGACGCTGCGCCAGCGGCGGCTCGACGGCGGCTCGGTCGAACTGGTGTTGCCCGAAATCAAGATCGACCTCGACAAGCGGGGCGAGGTGGTCGGTGCGCATCTGGCCCAGAATACCGAAAGCCACCAGATGATCGAAGAGTTTATGCTGGCGGCCAACGAGTCGGTGGCCCGGCTGCTCTCGGAAAAGCAGCTCAATTTCCTCCGCCGCGTTCACGAGCCGCCCGATCCGCGGAAGCTGAAATCGCTGACGACCTTCGTCCGCGAGCTGGGCATTGCCTGCGACAGCCTGGAAAGTCGGTTCGAGATCAAGCGGGTGATTGCCGAAGTCGCCGGCAAGCCGGAAGAGCACGCCGTGAACTATGCCGTGCTCCGCTCGATGCAAAAGGCCGTCTATGCGCCGAGCGACGAAGGGCATTTCGCGCTCAACAAGCAGCATTATTGCCATTTCACCTCGCCGATTCGGCGGTATCCCGATCTGACCATTCATCGCATGTTCGAGGCCCTGGCCCGCGGCAAACGCCCGGCCGACGAGCTGGAGCGAATGATCTTGTTGGGCGAGCATTGCAGCGATCGCGAACAGCGGGCCGCCGCCGCCGAGCGCGAGCTGGTCAAGGTCAAGCTGCTGATGTACCTGGCTGGGCGAATTGGCGAACAACTCGATGGCGTGATCACCGGGGTCGAGGAGTTCGGCCTGTTCGTACAAGGAGTGGAACTGCCGGCCGAGGGGCTGGTTCACGTCGATACGCTCGACGACGACCATTACCGTTTCGATCGCGACACCCACAGTCTGGCCGGCTACCGGAGCGGCAACAAGTTCCGTCTGGGCGACTTGATCCGCGTCGAGGTGGCCCACGTCGAGGTCGATAAACGGGAGCTCGATTTCCGAGTGGTCAAGCGGCTGGGCAGCTCGCACCGCGGCCGGCCCGAGGCGCGGGGCACGAAGAAGCCGCAGCGCGGAGTTGAGAAATCGTCGCCGGGTGGCAAGCGCGCACTCGACAAGCAGTCTCTGGACAAGCAATCTCTGGACAAGCAATCTCTCGATGAGCGCGGCAAAAAGCATGTGCCGCACGGCAGCGCGCGGCCCAAGAAGAAGGGGCGGCGAGGATAGTTCGATCCGCCCGAATCATGACCGCCACGATGGGAGCAAGCCTCGTGTCTCACCAGCCCGATGACCACGAACTTGGCGAAAACGACGATCCGCTCGAGAAACTGCTGAAGGTCGTCCAACAGACGAACCGCTCGCTGGCGACCGACCCCAGCGAGACCGCGCAGCGGATGCGGGACGTTTCGATCGCGCTGGGCGCGCTCCTCAGCCGCGTCGAGAAACGGGCGGAGCGGGGGCTCACGGCGGAAGAGATGAAGGTCATGGCCGAGATCGACCTGATCGAACTGGAGTCGGCCGTCGAGCGGCTCAAAAAGTCGGTGGCCCAGAATCCTCCTCTTGGGGACGGTGCGTAAGGCCCTGGCCCGCGGCAATTTCGGCCGGGCAGTCTCTCTAATCGGCAAGGTTTGCCGCGCCCGCCCCTGTAAACCTTGCGGGCGTCCAGCGGCCGGTTCATTCGTTACGGGCGTTACAGCCGAGAGAAGTGGAATAACCCGCAGGCCCGGCTTTAGGTTCCACGCGCCCGGTCGGAACCTACCAGGAAAACTTCTCACCATGCGTCGTTGGAGCCTCTTTGTTGCCAGTCTGCTGATCGCCTTGTTTCCCTTGGCTGCCGGTGGGCAAGCTCCGGCCGATCCGCTCGTGGGCATTGGCGCCCGGATGGACGCGCTGGAGCGCGAGAACGAGTCGCTGCGGCAATTGTTGATCGAGCGGCTGCCCCCGGTGGGGGAAGCGCCGCCCGTTAACTCCTTCGTTAGCCAAAATGTTCCGGCACCGACCTCGCTCGAAGCGAGAATCGCCGCCTTGGAAGAGGACCAGCTAAATGCTGCCGAGTCGGCGGCCAAGAAGCAGGCCGACGCGGAAGCCAGTCCAACGCAGAAATGGACCGGCCGGATTCACATGGACTATTGGTCGTTCCCGCACACATCGCCGGGCGCTAATGCCTTTGAAAACGGAGATGCCGACGAAAGCGTCCGCGACCGGTTCTTGTTTCGCCGCGCTCGCCTCGGCCTGCAAGGGGACATCCCCGACAACATGCTCTATAAATTGGAGGTCGATTTCAACATGCCGTCGGCCGTCCAGTTCAAGGACGTGTACATCGGCTGGCAGGATTTGCCCCTGCTGCAAACGGTACAAGTTGGCAATCAAAAGCGGCCTTACGGCCTCGATCACCTTAATAGCAGCAGGTTCAACGTCTTTCTCGAACGTCCCGATATTGTTGAAGCCTTCAACCAGGATGCCCGCCGATTCGGCATCTGCTCGTATGGCGTATCGAGCGACGAAGCCTGGAACTGGCGCTTTGGGCCGTATATGTCCGAGGATTTGCAGAACTTCGGCATTGTTCTTACAAGCGAGCCGCGCGAGGTGTACCAGGCCGAGTTTGCCGGCCGGCTGGCCAACACGTTGTGGTACGACGAGGCCTCGGGCGGCCGCGGGTTCGCCCACTGGGGCATCTCCGGCACGGCGGCCAACACCGACGGCGACGCCCCCAACAGCACTGCCCGCTTTATGAGCCGGGTCGAGGCCCGCACGTCGCGGCGGTGGATCGACACCGGCATCATCGCCGGCGCAGAGAGCTACGAACTGCTCGGGCTGGAAGGGCTGCTGAACCTGGGACCCGTGCAGGTCGTCGGCGAGTACCAGCAGGTTTGGATGCAGCGCGACGCGGACCCAAGCCTCCACTTTCACGGCGGGTATTGCTACGTCTCGTACTTTTTGACGGGCGAAAGCATGGCCTGGGACCGCACGCTGGGGCAACTCGATCGCTTGCAGCCATTCGAGAATTTCTTTCTGGTCGATACCTTGCACGACGGCGTGGCCGCGGGCTGGGGCGCCTGGCAGATCGCCGCGCGGTTTTCGCATGCCGATTTGTCCGACCAGAACATCGATGGCGGCGTGGCCAATGAGGCGACGCTCGCCCTGAACTGGCATTGGAACGCCTACTCGAAAATGCAGTTCAACGCGATCTATGGAGAAATCGAGGATCGCCGCCCGGTGGATGGACAGACCGATGCCACGTTCACGATCGTAGGCGCGCGACTGGCGGTCGATTTCTGATTCCAGCGTCTCCGCGATCGGATGGAAGATGGGAAACATAATGATGACCAAGTCCGTTGGCCGGAATCGCTGGTTGGCTATCGCGGTATTGCTGGCGTTAGCCGCGCCTGTGGCGGCCGCCGAGCCGGCGAGCGATCATTCGTGCCCGCGCTGCGCGGGGCAGATCGTCTATCGCGACGTTGTCAGCCATCGCTGCAAGCTTGTGCCGGAAACGAAGCAGATCAAGCAGGCCGTCTATGAAGTCAAGGAAGTCCCCTTCTGCCTGCACAAGCTGCCGCCCCTTTTGGGCCGCCATCACGATTGCTGCGACGAGTGCCGCGCCTGCGGCTGCGTGCGCTACAAGAAGGTGCTGGTCAAAAGAGAAATTGTCTGCGACGAAATCTGCACGTCGAAATGCGTGGTCGAAGCATTTTCTCGAGCGCGTCCCCTGCCGCGTTTGTTGTCCGAACTGTCCGAGCTGCGCGGGGTTCCCGACGCCGGCCGCTCTACCGGCTGCTCAGCCGAGCGTCCCCCTGTTGGCCGAACAGGAATTGGTGCCGATCGCGCTGCCACGCGTCACGCGGTAGGCATTACCCAAGAGTAGCCAGCGCTACCGCTTCTTTTCGCCCAGCGGCACGTCGCGATAGGTCTCGTGGCAAGCCGTGCAATTCTTGGTGACTACCTCGAAGGCCGCCGGAATTTCCAGCGGCACATCGGCTGGATAGCCCGCCGCTTTCCGCACGGTCAAAGCCTTTTCCAAAGCGAGTCCGGCTGCTTCGCTCTCCCGGAGCATTTGCTGAAAGCCCGCCGGCTCTTGCTGGACTGCCGCGCTGCGCAACAGCTCGGTGAAGTGCTCGCGCAAGAGCAGCGCCTCGTGCGCCGGTTCCAAATCGGGATGGTCGACGAGCGCTCGCCAGCCTGCCGCCTCAATCGCTTTCAGGTGGTCGTGGGCATGTTCAACGGCCACCATCGCCTCGGCCAGCGGCGGAATCTTGGCCCTCTCGGGAAACGCAACGGCCAACTCATCGAGCAGCTTGTCTTCCAGCCGCTGCGCATCGCGGGCCGACGCATAGAGTCCCCGGTAATTCTCGCTGGTGCCGGCTGCCTTGAGCACGCCCACGGCCTGGCTCGGATCGAGCAATCCGGCAGTCACGCAGGCGACCGTGGCGGCCGCCGGGCTGCGATGCTTGCCGTGATGGCAATGGATATAAACCGGTCCCGGCAGATCTCGAACCGCCTTGGCCAACTCCTGGGCCCGCTCGGCGGGGATGCCGTCGTAACCGTGCGGCAGGTGGACGTAGCGCAAGCCGAACTTCTTGGCGGCGGCTACGTCGGGCGTGGCCCCATCGACGCTGATCACCGTCTTGACGCCCAGCTCCGCCAACTCCTTAAACCCTTCCTCGCCGTGCGGCTGGCCCCCGGAAAGCACTTTGTCGTGAATGCGAAACGTGTTGGGCAAGTGCCGCGTGGCCAGTTTTTCGGGCAACTGCGCGGCAGTGGTAGTCTGGGTGTAAGCCTGGGGCGCGGGATTGCCGCTTGGCGTCGCCACCGGTGGCTGGCCCTGGCAGCTAGCAAGGCACAACGCGGCGAATCCGCAGCCGACGAGCAGCCTGGATCGCATGCACTTTTTCCTTTTCATTGCGCAGCAGGCAGATCTCGTGGATTGGGGCAGCCGATTTTGTCAATTAGGTCGTATGTGCAATTGTAGTCGTTTCGCGCAAGAACATGGTGCGTCGCTCGTAAGGCAGCCACTTTCCTTTTCAACGCAGAGCGCCAAGTTCGCAAGGCCGCCAAAGCATTTAGGACACCCGCCGCGCGTTCGCCAGGTTTTACCCCCAAGAAACGGATTGACAGCGGAACCCCGCAGATGTTACCTTCGGTGAAATCTAAGAAACCAAATTTGGTTTCCAATTTCCTGCGGCTCGCGGCGAATCACCCACATCATGGCACGACCCAAAGCCCAAACCCTGACCGAGCGCGAGCTAGAGGTGATGCACGCCTTCTGGCGCGCGGCGTCTCGGCAGGCCGATCAGTCGGAAGTTGCCCCGCGCGAAGCGACCGCGGCTGAAATCCGCGACCAGCTGTCGGCCGCGGGGCGCGACCTCGCTTACACCACCGTCGCCACGCTGATTCGCATCCTGTGCGACAAAGGATTCCTCGCCCAGACGAATCACGAACGCCCCTTCACCTATCGGCCGAGCCGCTCGTTCGACGAAGTTTCGGGCAGCCTGGTGGGCGACCTGGTCGAGCGGCTGTTTGGCGGCCAACGCGAGCAACTCCTGTTGCGGCTGCTCGAGGAGCGGCAGCTTACGCCGCAAGAGCGGACCATGCTCCAGCAGATCTTGCGCGACGACGATCAGCCCAGTTCATCGCAGCCCAGTTCATCGCAGCCCAGTTCGCAGCGCGGTAAGAAGAAATAGAGGCCCACCATGAATCCATTCATCGAATCGCTGCTGTGGTGCATCGTCCAAGTAACGCTGGTGGGGCTGCTGGCGACGTCGCTGTGCGCGGCGCTTAGCCGCTGGGGGACGGGCGCCACCGCCGCGGTTCCCGCCGTGGCGTTAGCGGCCGTCGTCGCGCTCACGGCGAGCGCGTTTGTCCCGTGGCCCAGCGGGTGGCGCTACGGCCCGCAGTGGAAGGCGGCGACGGCTTCCGCGGTCGATCTTCCGGAGGCAAGTGACGAAGCAGCCCCACTGCCGGCTGACGACGACGTTTCGCTACTGGCAGCCCCGCTCCCGTTCGACTGGCCCGCAACGATCGACGAACAGCCGGCGATGGATCCCGCCGATGTCGCGCCGCCTGTCGCGTCGGAAACCGCATCGTCGCCGATTGCCGCCACGTCCACGCTCGCCGAGCAACTGTGGTCGTGGCTACCGGCGGCGCTCACGGCAGTCTTGGCCGCCGGAGTGGTGCTGGGCCTGCTGCAATTGGCCGGCGGGTTGCTTTCGGTGCGTAGGTTTCGCCGCGCCAGCCAGCCGCTGTTCGACGCGGAACTGGCCGAGCTGGCCGATTGTCTGTGCGCGGAGTTGTCGCTGGCGCGGGGCGTCGAACTGCGCGAAAGCGAGCACTTGGCGACTGCGGCGACCGTCGGCTGGTCGCGCCCGGTCGTCCTGCTGCCTTGCTGTTGGCGCGGCTGGACCTGCGAGCAGCGCCGCGCCGTGCTGGCGCACGAACTGGCCCACGTCGCCCGCGGCGACTATCTGGCCTGCGTGCTAGCGCAGCTTAGCGTGGCGATCCACTTTTATCACCCGCTCGTCCACTGGCTGGCGGCGCGGTTGCGGCTGGAGCAAGAGCTCGCCGCCGACGCCACCGCGGCGCAGCTTGCCGGCGGACGCAGAAACTACTTGCAGTCGCTGGCGGAGCTGGCGCTGCATACCCCCGAGCAACCGTTGGGCTGGCCGGCCCATACCTTTCTGCCGACCCAAGGCACGTTTCTGAGGAGAATCGAAATGCTACGGGATTCCAAACTCGCGGCGGGCGCTGTGCCCCGGCCGCACGCGGCGCTGCGCTGGGGGGCGGTCGGCCTGCTCGTGATCGGGGCGGTGCTCGCTGCCGGCCTGCGCGGCCAACCTGCCGGCTCGCCGCTGGACGCCGTTGCCAGTGCGCAAGACACAGCGGAAGACGCGGCGAAAGAGCGCGACGCGCCGCAGCCGACCGCCGGCAACATCGACCTGAGCCACGTTCCCAACGACGCGAAAATGCTGCTGGCGATTCGCCCGGCCCAGCTCATGCAGCACTCGGAAGTTCGCAGCGCGCTCGAAGCGGCGACGGTAGGGAGTGGCCCGGCGCTGCTGAAGCTCATGGCGACGAAAAACTTGCGGCAGCTCACGGTGATCGGGCCGGCGGGCGTCGAGCCGGACGACTGGGACAGCGACATTGTGGTCGTCGTCCAGTTCAGCGAGCCGACGACGTTTGAGGCGATTTCCGAGGCTGGCGCCTGGCCGAAAGGGGCCCGCCGCCTGCCAAGCGACGAGCGTGCCAGCGGGGCGGCACAGGAGAAAGCGTATGCAGTGCTCGACGAGAGGACGCTCGCGCTGGGATCGGCCAAAGTATTGCCGCGGTATCTTGCCAACCGCCGCAAGGGCGCGCCTGTCATCGCTGCCGGCGAGGCTTGGGAAAAGGTAAAAAACGGCGCGATCGTCGCCGCGCTCGACATGCAGCCGATCCGCGAGCAGTTCCGCGCTGCGCGGCCGGGCAGCGCGGCCGCCGGGCCTTTCGAGGCGCTGACGGGCCTTGCGCCCCTTTGGACGGACAGCGAGTATTTGTTGGCCGGCGCGATCGTTGAAGGGAAGACCGTGCATCTGCGGGCGATCGCCACCTGCCAAGACGGCAAACTCGCCGAGAACGTGGCCGACACGACCCAAGCCGCCCTGACGATGGCTCGCAATGGGCTTCGCTCGTTGCGCGAGCGGGAAGCCGATATCCCCGAGTTCATTGGGGTTGGCATGGAAATGGTCGAGGGACTGCTCAAATCGGTCGCGGTCGAGCGGACCGACAAACTCGTTGTCGCGCAAACCAAAACCGCGTTTCCCGAAGCGGGTTCCGCCGTTGCGGGCAAGGCCATCGAGGCCATCTCGAAAGCCCGCGACGCAGCCCGGCGAAGCAATTCGGCCAACAACATGAAGCAGATTGCGCTGGGGCTGCACAACTGGGCCGACACCTATGGCGGCCGCTTTCCGCCGCCGGTGGTGATGGGAAGGAATGGCAGAGGGGGTGTGCCGCATAGTTGGCGGGTGGCGCTGCTCCCGTTTGTCGAGCAGGCGGCCTTGTATGAAGCCTACAACTTTGACGAGCCGTGGGATAGCGAAACGAACAAGAAGGTGTTGGCTCAAATGCCCCCACAGTTCCGTCATCCGCTGGACGATCCCGAATCGACCAACGCCGGCTACTTCGTCCTCCGCAGCGAAATGCTGCTGGCCGAACCGCCAGAAGAGGGCTTTGCCACCGCGTTCAGCGGCAAAAACGGCATGCCCTTCAGCCATATCCACGACGGCATGTCGAACACGCTGGCCGTCGTAGAAGCCCGTCGCGACATTCCCTGGACTAAGCCGGAAGACATTCTGTTCGACCCGGATGCCAAGGAGTTGCCCAAGTTGGGCGGCTGGTTCAAAGGGGGCTACAACGTCGCCCTGTGCGATGGCGCGGTGAAGTTTTTGGATGAACAGCTCGATCCCAAAACTTTGAAGTTGCTAATCATGCCGCAAGACGGCCAGCAGGTGCCTCAGTATTAAGGCAATTCAGGCGAGCGGGGTGCGTAAGCACCCTGATAGTGTCGATCTTTTAACGACGCGGCGTTGGCGATGCGAGCCTACCGGGAGGCTGACGCCTCCCGCTCGCCTTGTTGTAACCGCGGCGCGGCCCGGCCAGGCCAGCCGCAGTTTGCCGCGGCGGAGGTTGCCCTGGGTTGGCACGACTTCCGCCGCGGCGTTTTTGTAGGTTCGGGCCGCCGGGCCTGGCGGCTCAGGTCATTTCGTGCTGGTGAAGATGCTGGAGAGGAAGGGAAATATCTGAGCGAAGTGGCTGGTCGCGGGCGGGATAGTAGAATTGATGGTGGCCGTGGCAACGCTCGCTGAGGGAGATTCAACCATGTTTGAGATCAACGGAACGTTTCGCAACGGCCATGTCGAGCTCGACGGCTCGGTCGATTGGCCGGATGGTGAGCGGGTGAGAGTCGTTTTGGAATCGAATGGTACCCAGTCGCTGCGAGCGGGCGACTTTGCTGCTGATGCCGATTGGGGACTTGAGGAGTCTGCTTACCAGGACACGCCGGAGTTTCGGTCCAAACTAATCGGGCAAATGGATTCATTCGCGCCCATCGAGCTGACTTCGGAGGAAGAGGCGGAGTGGCAAGCTGCACGCCAGTGGATCAAGGACTACACCATCGCCGCAGTAAAGAAGCAAATGGGCCTTGAGCCATGAGGCGGTATTTGCTCGATAGTGGCGTGCTCTCCGATTACATCCATCGACGCGGCAGTGTCGTACAACGAGTCAAGGACTGACATCGCGCGCGGACCAAATCGGCCTCAGGGGGCTCACGCCCCCCGCTCGCCTTTTCAAATCGAGTCCCCGCCCCCCAGCTTCTCCTCCACCTTGTCGGCCTGCCAGGCGATCGAGGTGATCGTGCGGCTCACGTCGAGAGCCGTGCTGGTGGCGGCCAGTTGGCTGGCGCAGACGACCACCATGTCGCCGCTGGGAGTGCTGTTGACGCCGAACGCCCCCATCACCATCAGGGCGTTGAACTTGAGTAGCTGCAGCGCGTTTTCCGGCGTGCTCGGGCCGCAGACCGACGAGTACGAGATTAGCGCGTGTCCTTCGGCGTCTTTCTGATTGAAGCGGACATCGACCGTCTGCTTGCGGAGCGAGCCGACCGTCACGACGATCTGCCAGGTTTCGCCCGATTCGAGGCATTGCCAGCCGGCCGACTGGGCGACCGCGCGAACCAGCCCCTTGGGATCGGTCGCCTGCGACGCGGGTGCCGGTTGCAAGCCGCCGAAATCCATGCCGCCCCCCTGCCCTGCCCTGGCGGCGGCGTCGGCTGCCGCGCCCCCAGCCGCGGCGGCGGCGGCGGCCGGCGGCGGCGCCGCGCTCGGTTTGCCCGCCGGCTGGAATTGGTTCGGATTGACGCGCGCGCCGCTCTGCATGGCATTTTGGATCATTCCCGGCAGCATCATTCCAAAGCCGGCCCCCAGGCCCATTCCCATCGGGGCCGCGGCGGAGCCCCCTGCCCCGCCCTGCTCGGCGATATTGCGCATGCTGTTGGCGGCTTGATACACGGTGTAAGCCTGCAAGTCGCCGATCGCCCCCATCGAGCTGCGGGCGTCGATCGCCTTTTGCACCTCTTCGGGCGGCGATATGGCGTTGATGAAAAACTCGACCAGTTCGAGCCCGTACTTGCCGAACTCCTGGCCGATCTTGCCGGTCGCGCCGCTGCCGATCTCGTCGAACTGGGCCGGCAGGTCGAGCAGACTCGTCTGCGAAGTAGCCAGCAGATCGGTCAGCCGCGAGACGATCAGGTCTTTCAGATACGACGAAATTTCGTCGGTCGTGTACTTGCCTTGCGTGCCGACCAGTTCGTCGAGCAGCTTGACCGGATCCTGCACTCGAAAGGCAAACTTGCCGTTCGCCCGCAGCCGCACGATGCCAAAATCCTTGTCGCGCACCGTGATCGGCTGGCGGGTGCCCCATTTTTGATCGAGGAAGGTCTGCATTCCGATGAAATAGACCTGGGCCTGAAACGGCGATTTCTCCCAGGGAATGGTGAGCAGGCTGGTCAACAGGGGGACGTTCATCGTGAACAGCGTGTAGCGGCCGGGGCCGAACTTGTCGAGCGCTTTGCCCGAGCGCACGAACACCGCCTCCTGGTTCGGCTGCACGATCAGTTGCGCCCCCAGCTTGATGTCGGCCGAGCCTTCCGGCGGCACGCGATGCACGAGCGAGCGGTTCGTTTCGTCGAAAAAGTCGATGACTTCCAGGCGAATGCCCATGGCAGATTTCCGGGAGAGATGCGGGGCTGGAACTTGGAACTTGGAACTTGGAACTTGGAACTTGGAACTTGGAACTTGGAACTCACATGCCGGGAATGCCCTGGGTGGCATTCCGTCGTCGCTGAGGGATGTTCTACGGCATCGCTCGCCCGCTTGCCAGTGTGCGGCGTGGGTTGCTGCGTCTGATAGAATGACTCGAGATTTTCGGCGGCGCGGTGGGAAACTTGTCTTCGATCTTCGAGAGCGAGCGCGTGAAGCGAACCGACAGATTTGGACAGCGCCCCAACAGCCGGGCCCGCAGTTGGGTCCGCCTGATCGCGGGCCTGGTGCTGATCGGCATTGCGTTGTACGGCTTGTGGCAGCGGCAGCAAGGGCCGATTGCGCCTCCGGCAGAGGACAACGCCGCTGAGTTAGCTCGGCCCGAGAAGGTGGTCCGCCGCTCCTCGGCAGGAGAGCCCGCATCAACGGTCGTCGCCGGTCAGACGATCTACGATCGGGAAGGGCGCGTCGCCTACGAGGGCGAGATCGACCTGACCGCCACGATTGCCCGGATTCAGGCAGGCGAGCGGCTCGGCTTTCCCAACGACGGCAGCACATTTCAGAACCGCGAACGCCGCCTGCCGCGGCAGGCCGCCGGCTACTACAAGGAGTACGTGCATCCGACGCCCGGCCTCGGCGGCCCCGGCCCGCAGCGAATCGTCGCCGGCCAAAACGGCGAGCTCTACTACACGCCGGATCATTACCAAACCTTTCGCCGGCTGGACGAGCCATGAGCGAAGCGGAGAGTAGAGAACCGGGCACGGAAGACAAAAAAGGCCCCAGCCCGCTCGTCGTTCGCATTCCCGCGGGCATTCGCAGCAAACAAAAGCTGCTCGCCATTCTGGCCGACAAGCTTCGCTTTCCCGCTTACTTCGGCTGGAACTGGGACGCGCTCGAAGAGTGCCTGGGCGATTTGTCGTGGTTGCCAGTCGGCCAGAGCGTGGCGATCGTTCACGAAGCGTTGCCCTTTGGCGCGGGGGGCGAAAACCGGCAGATCTATCTCGCCATCCTCGCTGCCGCGACCCCTCCCGGCCGCACGCTGCACGTCGTGTTGCCCGCGGCGGACAGTGACAGCGGCGGCTAGAGAGCGAGCGGGATTCAGAAAAAATGCCAAGTGGACATATTGACATACTGGCGGAGAAAGTGTACAATTTCTTTGCATGTCGAGCGCAGCTTGCATGCCAAAATCTGTTTGCCCGTTTGACGGTGATTCGTTCATTACGCTCATCACCAGTATAAACGAAACGAGGCTGGCGAATCGCTAATAACGACGTAAGTACCGGACTTCCAATGAGTTACAAGTTATAAGCAAAACCAGCGCTGCCGAAAAAAGGCATAAACGATTAGCGAAACCGAGACCACTCCCATTACCCCAACAGCCACTGGGCGACGGAGAAATAGACGACCAGCGTCAGCATGTCGGCCGCGACCAGGGCGATCGGGCCCGAGGCGACTTGCGGGTCGCGCCCCGTCAGTCGCATGACCAGCGGCATCGACAGACCAAACGCGGCCGAGAACGTGACCCCCACGCCGATGCCGGTCAGCAGGCACAAGGCGACCCGCGCCTCGCCCAGCCAGACGATGGCGACCAGGGCCACGATCGAGCCGCAAGCCAGGCCCAGCAAGAGCCCGGTGGCTGCCTCGCGGAGGATGCGATTTGCCAGTGAGCGACTGTCGAGAGGCTGTCCGTGCAAGACCAAGAGCGCCAGCGTGACCGATTGAATGGCGACGCTTTCGCTCAGGGCCAGCACGACCGGCACGAACAGCGCCAGGGCGACCACCTCAACCAGCAAGCCATCGAACCACTTGGACAAAACAGCGGCCAGAATTCCGCCGCCAATATTACAGAGCAGCCACGGGAAACGGCTGACGAACGCCTGCCAGGGCGAGACTTGCTGCGTCGCCGAAAGGTGTACGCCGATCAGTTGAAACAGGTCGTCCTGACGGTTGGTCCGCTCCAGATCGTCGATTCCTTCGGCGAACAGTTCGACATCGACGATGCCGACCATCCGCTTGCCGTGCATCACGGGAAAGGCGAGGAATTTGTGGGCCAGGAACAGATCGCACGCCTCGCGCACGTTCGCCGTGCTGGGAACGGTGACAACGCCGGCGACCATGATCTCGCGGATTTTGGCCTCGGGCGGGCTGAGCAAGAGCCGCCGCGTGGGGACGACCCCTTCCAGATTGTCGGCGTCGTCCATGACGTAGAAATAGATGATTCGCCCTTGCGGCTGCAGAGTGCGCAGGTCGGTCAGCGCCTCTCCGACGGTCTGCCCGGCCCGCAGGCGGCAGAAGTCGAACCGCATGTGCTGCGTGACGGGCTGATCGAGAATGTCGTCGGGAAGCGGAGCCGACATGCAAAAAGATCGGTCTGGCGTGCGGGCGGAGGTCGGGCGGAGGAAACGTCACACCAGCTTGGCCGTGAGCGGCGGATCGGACAAGACGGGTTCGCGGGCGAACGAGAAAACCAGAAATTAGCGCTTGCCGGATTCCTTGAGCACCCGTTCGGCAAACTCGGCCTCAGCAGGCAGCAGCGGCGGGTCGAGCGGGCGGGAATAGTCAGTGTTGCCGTAGCGGCCGCGGACGTAGGCCTGGGCGATCAACGGTTGCAGTTCGAGGATGACATCCTGGTCGGTAGCCCGGAGCGGAATTCGGATCGGTTTGAGCGGCTTGTCGAGAGGAAACTCATGCAGTTCGACGCGCTGCATCGTCTCGGCTCGGCGTACCGAGGCGAGATAGGTCGGCTGGGGACGAACCTTCGCAAGCCAGGGGAAAATGGCGTGGCGGTTGCCGGCACGAGTCAAATCGATCTCCACGAGGTTGACCCGGCCCGCGCGGCATTCCGCCTGCTTTTCGACGTACACGTCGAGCCCATTGCCGGGCCGCTTGTTTGTCGGACTGACCAGCTCGATGCAAGTGATGACCCGACCGCGAGTTTTGGCATCGACGATTTCGACGAAAGTCTCGCGAAACGGCTCTGGAGAAACGTCCACCACAACCCGGCTGGGACTGGCCACGGCCGTATCGACCGCGACGGCCACGCTGCCGCCGGGCACGTCCTCTTCGATCACACGCACATCGGGATGCCGCGACCCCAACAACGAACCGCCGTCATCTTCGAGGATGACTCGTTCTTCCATCCGAGCGCAGAGGTCAGGGGGAAGGCGGTCTTGGATCTGGTCGCAGAGGTAGGTCGCCAGCCGTTGATGCACATCGAGCCAATGCGGCTCCAAGTACGGGTCCATTCCTGGGAAGGGACTTTTGGACATGCGAAATCCTCCACCGTTCATTGCGTTGCGGCCACAAAGCCGCAGGCTACTCAATCCTGCACCATTCGAACGTCAAAACGATTGCGTCACTGAGGCCCAGACCCGGAAATCACTTATCGTTTGCCCGATTCCTTGAGAACCCGCTCGGCAAACTCGGCTTCCGCAGGCGTTAGCGGCGGATTAAGCGGGCGGGTGTAGTCGAGGTTGCCATACCGCCCGCGGTCATACGCCTGCGCGACAAGGGGCTGCATATGCAGCACGATGTCTTCGTCCGTGGCCCGCAAGGGAATGCGCATTGGCTTCAGCGGCTGGTCGAGGGGCATCAGATAGACGGCTATTTGGTCGGGCCGCTGCGCTCGCCGAACGCAGCCGACATAGGTAGGTGGCGGATGAACTCGACCCAGCTCCGGGAGCAGCGAAAGACGGTCGCCACTGCGCGTCAGATCGATCTCGACAAAATTCACCTCGGCCGCAAGGCATTCGTCCCGTTTCACTTGATACAGTCGCTGGCCGGCGCCGGGCCGTTTGTTCGTGGGACTAATCAGCTCGATGGTCGTCACCACTCGGCTGCGGGTCGGCGAATCGACAATCTGGATGAATCTTTGTGTGGCTGGTTCGCCGCGCGCTTCGACCAGCAGCAGATCGGGCTCGACGGTTGATTGGCGAGGAAGTTCAAGGACCGCCGTAGAACTTGAAGACCCTCCGACGTCGATGACGCGGACATCCGGATATTGATGGCGCTCGTCCGCATCGCCGTCGCTTTCGACCAAAACGCGCGATTCCATGCGGGCGCAAAGCGCGGGGGGAAGCTGATCCTGAATTTGATCGCGGATGTAGGTTACTAGCGACGCATGGACATCCAGCCAATCTTGTTCCAAGTAGGGGTCCATACCAGGGAAGGGACTTTTCAGCATGGGAATTGCTCCACCGCTCGTTGCGCCTTTCAAATCAAGCCGCTAACATCAATTCTACACCATTCGCCATTGAAAACGATCGCGCCTTGCTGCCGCTGCCCCCCTGCCCTGCCCTGCCCCGGCGGGCGATAATGCGAGATTCGATACAGCGCTCGGCCCAGGAGGCAAGACGATGGACGACCAGCTTATCCGTCAGGGAATCACTTTCGACGACGTGCTGCTCGAGCCGCGGTATAGCGATGTCGTGCCGGCCGAGGTGAGCGTGTCCACGCAGCTTACGCGGCGGATCGCCCTGAGCATCCCCATGCTCAGCTCCCCCATGGACACGGTGACCGAGCACGAGATGGCGATCGCCCTGGCCAAGGAAGGGGGCATCGGCATCATCCATAAGAACATGTCGGTCCAGCAGCAGAGCGAAGAGGTGAACAAAGTCAAGCGCTCGGCCAACGGCATCATCGTCGATCCCGAGACGCTCCGCCCCGACGAGCCGGTCAGCCGGGCGCAAGAGCTGATGAAGCTGAAGAACGTCAGCGGGTTTCCGATCACCGATGCTAGCGGCAAGCTGGTGGGAATTCTCACCCGGCGGGATTTGAGGTTCCTCGAAAACGGCGGCCAGCCGATCCGCGAGGTGATGACCAAGGACAACCTGGTAACGGCACGCGGGACTGTAACGCTTGAGGAAGCTGAGAAGATTTTAACGGCTAAAAAGGTGGAGAAGCTTTTGCTGGTTGACGATACCTATTGCCTGACCGGCATGATTACCATCCGCGACATCGACATGATGAAGCGGTTTCCCGATGCTTGCAAAGACCGGCTCGGCCGGCTGCGAGTGGGGGCCGCCGTGGGGGTGTACGACCTGGAGCGGGCGCAAAGCCTGATCCAGACGGGAGTTGACGTGCTGGTGGTCGATAGCGCCCACGGCCACTCGAAGAACGTGATCGAGACGGTTCGCGAGCTGAAGAAAAAGTGGGAGATCGACGTCGTCGCGGGAAACGTGGCAACCCGCGAAGGCTGCAGAGACTTGATCGCCGCCGGCGCCGACGCCGTGAAGGTCGGGATTGGACCCGGGTCGATTTGTACGACCCGCGTGATCAGCGGCGTGGGCGTGCCGCAGGTCACCGCCGTGTACGAAGCCGCCCAAGCCGCGAAAGCGAGTGGCACGCCGATCATTGCCGACGGCGGGATTCGCTATTCGGGCGACATGACCAAAGCGATTGCCGCCGGCGCACACTGCGTGATGATCGGCGGCTTGTTTGCGGGCCTGGCCGAAAGTCCGGGCAAGACCATCCTGTACCAGGGACGCACGTTCAAAGCGTATCGCGGAATGGGCAGCCTGGGCGCGATGGTGAAGGGATCGAGCGAACGTTACCGCCAGGCCGGCGGAAGCGATGGGGGAACCGGCAAGTTGGTGCCAGAAGGCGTGGAAGGACGCGTCCCGTTCAAGGGGGCTCTTTCCGACTTCGTGTATCAACTGGTCGGAGGGTTGCGAGCCGGCATGGGCTATTGCGGAACACATACGATCGAAGAACTGCGGACGGAAACGCGGTTCATACAAATCTCGGCCGCCAGTGTGCGGGAGAGCCACCCCCATGACATTGCGATTACGCAGGAAGCTCCGAACTACAGCCCCGAATACCACGACGGCAAGGGGGGAGACTGAGCCAGAGGCCAGGGGCCAGGGGTCAGTTGCCAGGGGTCAGTTGGCGAGCGGGAGGTGTAAGCCTCCCGATGGGGAGGTCGGAGGTCGGAGGTCGGAAGTCGGGGCCGCGGTGAGGGTACTGCAAATCGCTATTGCCCTGATCGCTGCTGCGATTCCTGGCTGGTGTTGGGCCGCCGAGCCCCAAGGCTTCGCCGCCGATGCCTTTGCCCAGCCGATCGCCGCGCGGTCAACCCCCTCTGCGCCCACGAGCGCCGCGCCGCTTCGCTGGAAGTCGAAGCCGCTGGCCGGCTCGCCGGCGGTTACGCACAGCCCTCGGATGGCGGCGGTTGCCACGCCTGCCCGCGGCTGGAACAAGACGCGCATGGATGGCCAGGTTCAACCCGCGCAGGCCATTGCCAGCGACCCGTTTACCGATCCGTTTGGCGATCGGGGCGAGGTCCGCCAAACCGCCGATATCGAACTGGAACCGACCGAAGCCGAACTGGGTGGCACGGCCGGCACGGCTGCGGCCGCCGGAGGAGTAGAAGAATTGCCCGCCCCTCGGCACCTGCGCAGTGTCACCTCGCCCGCGGCTACGCCGATCGAACCGTCGTTCACCGCGCAGCCGACCCCGCCCGCACCCGAGTTGACCCCGCCGCCGCCAGGCCGCGGGATGCCCTGCGACCGCATCTATAACGACCGAAACTGCTGCGATGTCGCTGCCGGCTGCAAAGCGTTCCGCGACCAGTTGATCTCGGATTCGATTCGCACGATCTCGCTCGACATCACGCCCCGTTTCATGCCCGACCTGCCCCTGGCAGAAGACGAAGCGACCCGCGCCGATCGTTTGCGGCTGCTCGAAAGTCGCGACTGGCGAAACCGCCGGGACGAAGTGATCGCCACCGGCACCATGACGAACTTGGCGAACGGCCGCGTCGTGATCGCAGACGAAAGTGGCGAGGAAGTCGCCCGCATTCCCTGGCAAGAGCTGGGCGAGGACGAACTCTGCTACATCAACGCCTATTGGCGGCTGCCCGTGGAATGCCCGCTAGGTGGCGAAGGGCTGGTCGCCCGC
The DNA here is from genome assembly GCA_040901775.1 of Pirellulaceae bacterium. GTDB lineage: Bacteria > Planctomycetota > Planctomycetia > Pirellulales > Pirellulaceae > CAYLLN01. The sequence continues at coordinate 29,878 of JBBDYF010000090.1, forward strand.
AACTTTCTGCCCAGCACGTTTCACTGGCACGCCTCGGCCCTATGCCACAAGCCGCTGTATTTTGAAGAAATCCAGCTCGAGCGCTATGGCCACACGGCTGGCCCAATCCGCCAGCCGATCATCAGCGGGGCTCACTTTTTTGTGAACATCGCGGCTCTCCCCTACAAGATGGCGATCAACCCGCCGCACGAGTGCCAGTATGCCCTGGGCTACTATCGCCCCGGCAACTGTGCCCCGTGGATGATCCAGCCGATCCCCTTGTCGCTGCGGGGTGCCGCGGCGCAGGCGACGGCCGTTGTCGGAGGCTTCTACCTGCTGCCGTAATCGACTCCACTTCCTCAACCGCTCGCCGCCAGACCGCAAGACCGCCAGAAACGAAACTCCGTTCGGGAGCGATTGGCAATGCCGACGGCGAGGCCTTCAACGGCCTCGCCGTTGGGCATTTCTTGACCGCGATCAGGCCGTGGCGTTTGTCGAGCGGACGCTCCACGAGCATCCTCAGACCGGGCAACTACAATTCATCGACCGCCCGATGTTTCAGGCCGGTCTGCCCGGTTCGGCCGCCAGCGGGACGCCTTGGCGAGGTAAACGGCGTCCGGCCTCTGCGCTTTGCCACCAGCTTGACAGCGCGTGCCGCGCTTGCTCCAATAAATCGTACACGAAATTGAGTCAGGGCGTCCCATTCTAGGTCGAGGCAAATGATGAATTCCCGCCATCCCGTGCGACCTCGCGGCCGTGTACTCTTTCTCGAACGGCTCGAATCGCGACAAATGCTCGACGCATCCGCGTGGCAAAACCCGTTCAACGCGCATGATGTCAACGCCAATGGGCAAGTTGATCAAGTGGATCATGACGCGCTCAGCGCGTACCTCAGCGTTAACAGCGGTACTCGCGCGCAGGTGACCGCGACCCCCGATCCCGACCCGAGCCGAGTGATTTTTTACGATGTCAATGGCGACAACGTTGTAGATCAAACCGACGTGGGGTCCATGTCGAACCAATTCAACGGATTCAGCGGTTCGTCTGGCCCCAGTGGCCCTACGGGACCGACTGGGCCTACGGGACCGACTGGGCCTACGGGACCGACTGGGCCTACGGGACCGACTGGCTGCACTGGATGCATGTGTAATCAACTTCCTAATGCCGAAGATGACTCTTTCACAGTTGACTATGCCGACCCCATCGTGCTCGATGTGTTGGCTAACGACGATGATCCCGACGGGGATTCGCTGACGATCATTTCCGTAAGCTCAACAACCGAGGGCGGAACCGTTTACACGGACGGAACGGTGATCTACTACACGGTTCCGGTGGAACCCACCGAGGTCGTAGATCATGGCGGCACCATCCAGTTACTTCCTGATGGCCCCGAGGACAGCGGCGGAGTCGAGACGGTAACTGGCGACACGGGTTTGGAACTTTGGTACGACTCATTCGAGTACAGGGTGGCTGATCCTTGCGGTGCTACAGACGACGCCTTCGTCAACCTGCAGGTGGTAACTCCGCCCGTCTGGGAGCACTCTCTGCTGCCAGCCTGGGACACAGCAGGGGAAATTGGGATCGACGGCAGCTTTGGGTATAATTTAAAGATCTCCCAGAAATTTGCATACAATGCGCCTGTACGACGCCTTCCGGGTAACCAGACATGGCAGCAGAACGACTACTCTGCGAAACAAGGGGTCGTTGATGCGGCCGGTACTTTCCGACTGGAGGCCGGTAGTCCGGTTTTGGCGGACACCAATAACGTCACACAAGCCAGCCGGCGCCTCAGGATGACGGATGAACTCGGTGTTTCAGGCAAGCCAGGGGAGACCAATGTCTTTGTCATCGAGACAGTCGGGAAGACGTTGGGATTCAACGCTCCTGGGAAAAGACTGCCCACTCCTGCGGCGCAACCTTGGGTGCCAAATGCGGTTCAACGCACCACGCTCGCAGGAATGGCAGGCCCAACTCTTAGCAATCACACCACTTACGTTTTTGTGGATAGAATTGCTATCGACGCGCTGGTTGCGGCGGGAACAATTACCCCGGCCCAATTGGCGACGATCAAGACTAACTTGCAGAATGATGCGGGAATCAACTACGACGCAATCGTTGACCAATATGAATCGTATTCATTCGCTTTGGGGTCTTGGGAGCACGGCTTTTATGATTAACCACCTGAGAACCAATTTGCTAAGAGCAGTGCCGTACCTGCTGTCCGGAGTGGTTCTGCTGTTTGCTCAGGTCGCGTTGGCGGTGGAGCCGGCGATCGACGACGAACCTGAAAAACAGATTCTTACGGATAGCAAACGCATTTCGGCTTGGGAAATCAATGAATTCCATCGCCGATTCGTCGCGCTGTGCATGCAAGATCTACCCGACGCGGTTACGGTACAGTACATAGGTGCCGTTGCTACAGACAACGGTCGCCTGAAGCTCCGGGTTGAGGATGACGCTCAAAAGCACAGGTTTCCACTCTCATGGCACGTGGTGCGCGATGTTGTGCTCTTTGAGTTTTGGATTTCCACGAAGAAAACGACTGCCACTGTTTCCAAGTGTCAAATTGACGGTCGAACCATCTACGTCAACGTATCATTCGTCGACAAGGACCGAGATGTTAAGGCTCCTTTAACTGCGTTGGGAGGAGCCTCGGTCCAGAGCGTGTTACAGAAACTAGCGCTCCCCGGCCCAACAGCGCCTGTAAGAGACCCAGGATAATGCGGATCTTCCAGTGCGCTCCCCAAAGAGCAAATCGGCAAGCAGTGTGAGGGTCCGCAACCGGATGCCGCGTTTGGGGAGCCTGCCGCGGCGGAATCACGTGGGATCGTGGGAGGCGTTCGCGGCGATATTCTCGGCCCCTTGAACGAAACTTGAGATACGTTCGGTTTGAACTTTCATGCCCTTCACTGCGGACTGGTTCTCCCACAACATTCCTAACTGGAAGGTTTGGCTCGCCGACTTGAAGGGGCGCGAGGGGGCCTGCTGTCTCGAAGTCGGTGCTTTTGAGGGACGGGCCTCCGTTTGGCTCTTGACCAACGTGCTTACCCATCCCACCAGCCGGATGACCTGTTGCGATCTGTGGTCGGGGGCGATCCAGGGGAACTACGCCGACACGGGCGAACAGGTGGAAGCGCGGTTCGATGAGAACCTGCGGCCCTTTGCGGGCCGCTTTGAAAAGCGAAAAGGAGACTCGTTCGAGTTCCTTGCCGCGCTCGCGCTCGCTGGCCGCCGGTTTGACGGCATCTACATCGACGGCGATCATTACGGATCGGAAGTGCTCCGCGACGCCGTGCTGGCGTTCACGCTCCTGAGGCCCGGCGGAATTCTGATTTTTGACGATTACTTGTGGCGGATGCCGATCGTTCGCGTCTTCCCAGGGGAAGCAATCGACGCCTTCCTGCATGTGTTCCGGCACGAAATTTCCGTCGTGGCGAAGGGAAGCCAGGTGGCCATCCGCAAAAACGAAGTCGAGAAACCCTGCCTTAACGCGTTGCCTTCGACCCAAACACTGCCGCCAGGCGCGGCGAAGTGGGGAGTTCTTGATCCGTGACCCCGATTGCGGCGACCATCCTCAGCGGCAATAGCGCGGGCATCGTTTCCGATGCCGTGCTGAGCATTGTCGATTGGGTTGACTTCGTGCTGCTTATCGACACCGGCATCACGGACGACACATGCCGGATCGTGGAGCAGGTTGCCGGCGAAAAGTTCCGCACGGTGCGGTATCCCTGGCAAAACGACTTTGCCGCCGCGCGCAATTTCGCGCTCCAGGCGGCCGCCGAGGCGGGGGCGACATGGGCACTGACGCTCGACACCGACGAGCGTCTTTCCTTGCCCGGGTATGAGGGCCTGCAAGGTCTCCGCGAGAAATTGAACTCGCATCGTTGCGTCGTGGCGTGGCTGGTTCCGTACCGTAAGACCGGCTATGCCAAGGAACGGTTCGTTCGGCTGCCGACGCATCTGACGTGGCGCGGAAGGACACACGAGGCGCTCGTTGGCGCTGGCCACGGCGAACGGCAGCTTTTGCCAGGAAGCCAGTTCTCCGAGCTTCCGAAGACGCCTGAACAAATCGCCCAGAAGCACCAGCGCGACTTGACGATCTTGCAGGCAGAAACCGAGCTTCAACCGAAGAACCCGCGCTGGTGGTATTACTTGGGGCAGACGCTGGCCGAGATGGGTCGCCAAGCGGACGCGGTCGAACAGTTTCAGAAGTGCGCATTTCTGGACGGGTGGGACGAGGAATCGGCATGGGCCTGTTACCGCGCCGGTTGGTGTCTGCACGAACTGGGAAATTACAAGAAGGCGTTGGAAATGTGCGCCTTTGGCCTGGCCCGACACTCGGGCTTTCCAGAGCTCCCTTGGCTGGCCGGACTCTGTTGCCTGAGGCTGGGGCAGTTTGAAAAGGCAGTGTGGTGGGCAGAGATGGCGGCGTCACTGGGCTGCTGCGAAGGAATTGCGGCCCCGGAACGGCGGATTAACTTTCGGCATTTGCCCGCCTGGTATGAAGCGCCCTACGACGTGCTGAGGGCGGCCCATCGCCGCCTTGAGAATAGCGACCAAGTCGAGCGAGTGGCCCGCCTGCGTGAAAAGGCCCTCGATCTGCGTTTGCAAGTCGAGCGGCAAAGTCACGCGGCGTATTTGTCCTCCCCGCTAGGGCCAAGCGGCGGGGCACCCGTGGTTGCCGTGCGGCCCCTGGAACGTCACGCGCAGTATGTTGCCGTGCTGGGTCTGTACGGCAGCGGTTCGACCGCAACGGCAAACGTCCTGAATTGTTTGGGCGTGAATCTGGGCCGAGAGTTTTTTCGCAACTATTTCGAGGCAGCGTGGTTGGCCGAACAGCTCCGCGGCTGGTGGGAAGAGCCCAACCTCCTTGAGCGTGTCAGTCGGCAGCAGCGGGTGACGACGCTTGCCAACTGGCTGCGCGACCGCGAAAGCGAAGGCCATGCTTACCTCGGCGCCAAACACCCACTCCTCTCGCTGTGCGGGCCCGACCTCCAGGTGGCGTGGGGGCCGCGAACGCGATTCATCTGGACCTGGCGTCCGCTTGCCGAGTCTATCGCATCGCTTCAGCGACGCGGCTGGTGGCCGGGCAAAGAGGAAACGGTGCAAACTCGCTTGTGGAATGCCCTGGAGGCGTTTTTCGCGTCCCAGGAGCATCTGCGAATCGAATTCGCCAGCTTGCTCGGCGATCCGCAGCGAGAAGTTGATCGCCTAATCGATTTCCTCGGATTGCAGCCTACGCAGGCACAGCGCGCCGCAGCCGCTCGTGCGGTGAAGCGGCGAGAGCCGACGCCATTTGACTCGACCAAACCCTAGGGCACTTGACCAAGAGCTACTGAATCGCTCTGCTTTCACATCGCACGCCAATCGCTGGGGAGCATAGGTCGTGAGCACCATGTCCCAACAAGATCAGATTATCGCCGCCTTGCGGCAGATTGCGCAGGCGATCGACCTGTACTCGCGCCACCTCTTGGGCGAGTGCGGGCTTTCCGCGCCCCAGATCGGCACGATGCGCGAGCTCGCCCGGCGTAAGACCTCGACGCCCACCGACTTGGCCGACGCCCTGCACCTGAGCCCGCAAACCATGGCGGGTATTTTGCAGCGGCTCGAGCTCCGCGGGCTGATCCAACGCGAACGCGATACCAACGACCGCCGCAGTTTCCTGCTGCAATTGACCGAGGCGGGCGCCCAGGCGGAAGCCAAGGCCCCTCCCCTGTTGCGCGACGAGTTCACGTCGCAGCTCAATCGGCTGCCGGCCTGGGAGCAATCGCAGATGCTGGCCACGCTGCAGCGGATTGCGATGTTGATGCACGCCGAAGAAATCGAAGCGGTTC
>JBBDYF010000091.1:0-35127 GCA_040901775.1 Pirellulaceae bacterium
GGCACCCAACAGGTCGTACCGCTGGGTGACGTAGCTGCAGAGTTGGGCGATCGATTCCAGCATCACCACCCCCGGCATCAGCGGCATGCCCGGCATGTGCCCACGGACCCAGAATTCCTTGTCGGTGACATCCTTATAGCCGACGCACGAGAAATCGGTCTCGTTGGCGTAGACGACCGCCGTGAGCTGTTCCATCTCGAACCGCTGCGGATTGATCTTGCGGATGTCGTCGAGCGTGGCAATCGGGCGGTCAAAATCGACCTGCGCCAAATCCACGAGCAGCTCTTTCTCGGCCACGAATCGGTCCCTTGCCAGCTACTGCGTAATGGAATGTCGCGAAAGCGGATGTCCGCGTCGGCGGATGTCCTCGTCAGCCGATGTCCTCGTCAGCCGATGTCCTCGTCAGCCGATGTCCTCGTCAGCCGATGTCACTGCCAGCCAACCACTTACGTCCGAACCTTGCGGCGTTTGGCCTTTCGGGCCTTGGCGTTCGCCGGGCGTTTGCCGTGGTTCGCTTTTTTGAGCGTGCGATGGGGTTTGGCCATGAGTTCTACTCCGCAAACAGTCGTTTAGTTGTGATTGGCAGTTTGGAATCCCCCAAGTTACCACGCTCGCCGAAAGTTGAGAAGCCTAACTATCCCCAACTCAACCTGCGACAATCTTTGTCGCAATAGCAAGCTTTTGCCCGCGCCAAGCCGCGAACCGCGATTCTGGCGAAGTTTGGTCAAACCCCCCGGCCTGGCGCGGCCGATAAGCGTGAATGGCGACGGAGCGCCGCGCCCCGATTTGCGTCCCCAGTGCGCACCTTGGGCTGCCAGTTCGTTGCTAGCTCCCTTTGGAAGGACTCTCAGGCAAGGAAGGATCCTTGATGCCTCGCAATCGCTTGCGCGTCTATTACGGCCCGGAAGAGACGGCTGTGGCCGAACCGGCGACGATTCCCATGCAAAGCGCCGTCACCCTGCCCCTGGGCGAGGTGCTGCCGCTGTTGCTCGATGCGGCCCGCAGTCGGCGCTCGTGGGTCGATGACTTTGCCGAAGACGAAATCACGATCTCGAGCGATCTGTACGAGGTGCTGATGGCCTATCAGCATTTTCGCCGGCCCAGCGCCTAAACCATAGCCGCGACCAGTGATCGCGCAGGACGCCCAACCAGGCCCGGCATTTGCCGGGCTTTTTTCGTGCGTCAACCGGCCCGCCCGGCGGAACGTATAATTGCGCGGCAGCGACCACTTACGCGTTCTTGGAGCCGATTTGTGCCGGAACATCCCGTAACGCCCCTGGACGACGACATCACCGGACTCGATCCGGTGGCCCCTGAGGCCCGCCGGCACCAAGTCGAAGACCTCGTCCAATCGATCAAGGACTCGGCCGACAAGCTGGCGGCCGACGGCAGCAGCCGGGGCGATCTGAAGGTCATCAGCCGCACGATTCGCGAGCTGCGGTATGCCTTTAAGGTGTTCGCTGCCTACCGCAAACGCCGCAAAGTAACCGTCTTTGGCTCGGCCCGCACGCCGACCGACGCCCCGGCCTATCAGGAGGCGGTGAAACTGGGGCGGTCCTTTGCCGAGGCGGGCTGGATGGTCGTCACCGGTGCCGCCTTCGGCATCATGGAGGCGGGGCACGTCGGCGCCGGCCGCGAACATTCGATGGGGCTGAACATCATGCTCCCCTTCGAGCAATCGGCCAATCCGATCATCACGGGCGATCCGAAGCTCGTCCACATGAAGTACTTCTTCACGCGGAAGCTGATGTTCGTCAAGGAGTGCGACGCGGTGGTCTGCCTGCCGGGCGGATTCGGCACGCTCGACGAGGCGATGGAGGTGATTACCCTGCTGCAGACCGGCAAACGCGACATGGTGCCGGTCGTGCTGCTCGATCCTCCGGGAGGCAATTATTGGCAGGTGCTGTTCGACTTCGTGAAATCGCATCTGCTCGGCCACCGCCTCATTTCGCCCGAGGATTTGCACCTGTTTCGCGTCTGTGACGACTATCAAACCGCCGTCGATGAGGTGCTGCAATTCTTTCACGTCTATCACAGCATGCGCTACGTCAAGCAGCAGCTCGTGCTGCGGCTTAACGAGCCGCTCTCGCAGGCGTTGGTCGAAGCGATCAACGAGCGGTTTGTCGACATGCTGCAGGCGGGCCAGTTCGAGCAGCGCGACGCATTGCCGCTCGAACACGACGACCCCGAACTGCTCGACAAGCCGCGACTCGTGTTTCATTTTAACCGGCGGAATTTTGGCCGCTTGCGGCAATTGATCGACGCGATCAACCGGGGGAACGTGGAGTGAATCGTGTCTGGCCAAACTGTCTGGCGAGTGCCCATCGAAACCGAAAGTCGATCACTGCGAGACCTGTATTCAGGGTCATACCCTCCGCGTTTTTAACGCAAAGCGACAAAGGCGGCAAAGACGCAAGGAAGGCATCATGTATTCCTTGGCGGCCTTTGCGAACTTGGCGGCTTTGCGTTGAAAATTAAGACCGATGCCCTGGCGAGCGATGCACCACGGATTCGGTGCCAGAAAGAATGGCCACACTCCGCAAAACCCACACTCTGCAAAATGTTGCGGCCTGCAATGGCCCCGATATAATGAAATAGGGAGAAATGCAGATGAGCGTCGGGCTACACATCACCTACGAAGACTACCTGCACATGATCGAAGCTGGCGCCTTCGATACGATGCGCGAGAAGCGAATCGAACTAATTCACGGGGAGCTGCGAGAAATGGCCCCACCGGGACCGTCCCATTCGGAATTGGTCAGCCGACTGACCCACTGGAGCGTGCTCAAGCCGCCGCCGGATCGCGTCAAGGTGCGAATTCAGGATCCTATCGGCATTCCCGAACTCGACAGTGGCCCCCAGCCCGATATCGTCTGGGCCCAGCCCAAGAGCTACGACGACCATCATCCACTGCCGGACGAAGTGCTGTTGGTGATCGAAGTCGCCGATAGCAGCCTCGCTTTCGATTGCGGGGCGAAGGCCAACCTGTACGCGGCGGGCGGGATAGCGGATTATTGGGTGGTGGACGTGCAGCAGCGCACGGTCCACCTGTTTCGCCAACCGGGCAAGCGGGGCTACGGCCAGCGATTGACTTACAAAGAGGGCCAGCAACTCAGTCCGCTGGCATTTCCCCAGGTGGCAATCGATCTGAGCGAGCTTTTTCGCTAGCACCACCTGCCCTTGACCTGCAGGGGCCCTTTTCCGTACTCTCACGCCGCTTCTCAGGACTCTACCCCCTGCATGGATGCAGTACCATGACCGCTGCCGGCTCCGGCTCGCTGTCCTCATCGTCCGTTTCGCTGGCGGCCCAAGTGCCGCTGCTCGACGTCAACCGCGGCAATGCCGCCCTGCGCGACGAAATCCTGGCGGCCATCGCCGGGGTCGTCGATTCGGGCCGCTTCCTGTTCGGCCCCGAGGTGCAGCAGCTCGAGCGATCGGTCGCCGAAATGTGCGGCGTCGAGCACGCCATCGCCTGCGCCTCGGGCAGCGACGCCCTGCTGCTGGCCCTGATGGCGCTGGGAATCGCCGACGGCGACGAGGTGATCGTCCCCAGCTTCACCTTTTTCGCCACCGCCAGCGCCGTGACCCGGCTCGGCGCTCGGCCCGTCTTTGTCGATCTCGATCCGCGGACGTTCAACATCGATCCCCAGCGAATAGCCGACGCGATCACCCCCCGCACGAAGGCGATCATTCCCGTCCACCTGTTTGGCCAATGCGCCGAAATGGACGCCATTGGCGACCTGGCCCAAAGGCGCAGGCTATTTGTCATCGAAGATGCCGCCCAGGCGATCGGCGCCAAATATTGGGGCCGGCCCGCTTGCTCGCTGGGCGCCGTCGGTTGCCTGAGCTTTTATCCCACGAAAAACCTCGGCGCCTTCGGCGACGGCGGCATGCTCACCACTAGCGACGCTGATCTTGCCCAACGGCTGCGACTGATCGCCGCCCACGGCATGAACCCGCGCTATTACCACAAGGTGGTCGGCATCAACAGCCGGCTCGATACCATCCAGGCGGCCGTGCTGAACGTGAAGCTCGCCCGACTGGGACAGTGGGCCGAGGATCGCAAGACGAACGCCCGCCGCTACGACGAACTGCTCGCCAAGGCGGGGCTCGACCGTCATCTCGTCCTGCCGCGGGCCGAACCGCACTGCGAACACGTCTGGAACCAGTACACCATCCGGGTCAAAAACGGCCAGCGCGACGCAGTGAAAGCGCAGCTCGCCAAAGCGGGCGTCGGCAGCGAGGTGTATTACCCGGTGCCGCTACACCTGCAAGAGTGCTTTGGATCGCTCGGCTATCGGCCCGGCAGTCTGCCCGAGACCGAGCGAGCGGCGAAAGAAGTGCTCAGCCTGCCGATCTTTCCGGAGCTGACCGCGGTCGAGCAACATACGGTTGTCGCCCGGCTGCGCGAGATATTTGCCCGTCCGCTGGCCCGCGCTGCCTGATCGCGGTTTGCCCTATCGTTCGGCCTGCGGGACGACGACGGCATAGCCGTGCAGCACGACGCGCTCCTGTTCCCCCTCGTAGCCCGCGATCTGCTCTTTCGGATTCTCGACGATCCGGCCCACGACCAGCACCTCGTCCCCCACTTTGCAGAAATCCTGCGGGTTTGTCGCCCAAATGACGGAGGTCGAAGCCATTTTTTTGCCGGCCTTGAGCGTACACTCGAAGACCGACCCCGCGGATTGAAAGTCTTGCACCACCCCGGCCACGAGCACCCCCTCATCGTGCTTGCGCTGCGGAAGGTGAATGTCGGTCAACGAATTCAGCGCTCCTACCTTTCCCGGCTGGACAGCCAATCCAGACAGGAATGCCTGCATGGCGTCCACGCTTTCCTGAAGATCGGCGTCGGCCGTGCTCAGATACGAAATCGTCCGCCCCACGTCGCAGGCGGCCAGGTACATGTCGGTATAAAGCTGCTTGCGAACGCCGGCCGGCTGCCCGGTCGATTCGTTCACCTTGATCAGCCCCTCGGTCGCTGCCGCGACGGCTGCCTCAAAATCGGCTGGAGCGACGGCAACGGTTTCCGGTTTAGGCTCTGGCTCCGGTTCTGGTTTGGGCTCCGGTTCTGGTTCAGGCTTGGGCTTGGGTTCTGGTTCAGGCTTGGGTTCCGCGATCAAAGGCTCCGGATTCGTTTCCAGCGGCGGAGCTGGCTCGACCTTTGGTTCCGCGACATCCGGAAAGAGCGAACCGAGGTCGGGCTCGAGTGGTGCCTCGCTCGGCGAAGCGACTCCGCCGAGGCTGCCGTCCGCCGGCCTGTCCTCTGCCGACACAGTGCTTTCCGGTTCGACCCCGTAGCCAAGCGGAAACTCGCCCACCAGCGCGGAACCTGGCTCGGGGGGAGCTGGGACATTGCTGTCGGGCAAGGTGGCGCTGTCGTTCGTTAGATCGGGCGTCGCACTGGCCGCATCGCTGGCCGACGCAGTTTTCTTGCCGTGAAACTTCGCGGGGACAATCCACGGAGCATAGGGGGCGATCTTGGGACCGATCCCGAACGCGTCGCTCCCGGCCACCCACCAGAGGATGACCATCGCGAGAAAGATGCCGATCGCGCCCCCCAGCACCACTTTGACAATCTCGCCGAGGACGCTTTTTTCTTTTCGGGCGGGCCGGATGCCGGTCAACGCCGGCCGCGTGGCGACTGTCGCATTGGCGGACGGGCGCGCTGCGAACGCCGACTCGATCCCACCGCCCGACAGGCGATATTCATTGCCTTCATCGGACTTGGACGACGCCGCACCCGCGCCCGCGAGATCCGCTTCGGACACGCTGCCGTCGATCACGATCAACGCCGGAGGCACGATCGCCTCTTCCAGCAGGTACTCTTCCAGGCACAAAGGGCAGCGCACCAGCGCCTTGGCCGAAGCCCGCCCCGGTACAGCCACTTCGTCCCGACAGCGGGGACAATGCACAATCGTCATAAACTCTCTCGCACGACAAAAAAGTTGGACACGCGCTTGTTAGCATAACCCCGCCCGCAGCCGGTTCAAAGTTCCCGGTAATTTTTGCGTCTCGACGATCGAACCTGCCATCCGTCGCTCGCCTCCCTAGTTTGGAGCGGCTCGGCTACAATTGGGCCTTTCGTAGCCGCTATTTGACTCCTGCGGAGCCTCTGCGTGAATCGCCAGATCCTCGTCACTTCTGCCCTTCCCTATGCCAACGGGCCGATCCACATCGGGCACCTGGTCGAATACATCCAAACCGATATCTGGGTCCGGTTCCAGAAGCTGATGGGGAATCGCTGTATTTATCTCTGCGCCGACGACACGCACGGCACGGCGATCATGATCAGCGCCCGGAAAGCCGGCGTCAGCGAGGAGCAGTTCATCGCCCAGATGAACCAGGAGCACCAGCGCGATTTTGCCGGATTTCAGATCGAGTTTGATAACTACGGCAGCACCAACAGCCCCGAAAACCGCGAGCTGTGCGGCCAATTCTGGACCGCGCTGCGGCAGGCCAATCTTGTCGTCGAGCGCGAGGTGAGCCAACTCTACGATCCCGTGGCCAACACCTTTCTGGCCGACCGGTTCGTCAAGGGAACGTGCCCCAAGTGCCAGCAGCCCGACCAATACGGCGACTCGTGCGACAAGTGCGGCGCCACCTATTCGCCCAGCGACCTGATCGACCCGCTCAGCACGCTGAGCGGCACGAAGCCCGAAACCCGCTCGGCCAACCACCTGTTTGTCGAGCTCGAAAAGCTGCACGGCTTCTTGCAGGAGTGGACCCAGTCGGGCAAGTACCTGCAAGACGAAGTGGCCAACTACCTGAAGGGGCACTTCCTGGGCGAGCCGCTGCGCGATTGGGACATCAGCCGGCCCGCCCCCTATTTTGGCTTTGAAATCCCCGATTCGCCCGGCAATTATTGGTACGTCTGGTTCGACGCGCCGATCGGCTATATCGCCAGCACCTGGCAATGGTGTCAGCGGACGGGCGAGCGGCTCGACGATTGGTGGAAGTCGCCCCACACCGAGATTCACCACTTCATCGGCAAAGACATCACCTACTTTCACACGCTCTTCTGGCCCGGCATGTTGCGGACGGCCGGCTTCAGCCTGCCGACCAAGGTGCATATCCACGGGTTCCTGACCGTCGGCGGCGAGAAGATGAGCAAGACCAAGGGGACATTCGTCAAAGCCGAAACGTACCTCAAACATCTCGACCCCGCCTGGCTGCGCTATTACTACGCCAGCAAGCTCGGTCCCCGGCTCGACGACCTGGACCTGAACCCCACAGAGTTCATCAACAAGATCAATTCCGATCTGGTGGGCAAGGTGGTCAACCTGGCGAGCCGAACCGCACGGTTCGTGCAGGCGACCGGCCTGGCGCCCAGCTATCCCGACGACGGCGGCCTGTTCGCCCGCGGCGCGGCGGCCGGCAAAGAAATCGCCGACGCTTACGAAGCGTGCGATTTCAACCGGGCCATGCGGCTGATCATGGAACTGGCCGACCGGGCCAATCCTTACGTCGATGCCAAGGAGCCCTGGAAGCTGACCAAGGAACACTCGCGGGCGATCGAACTGCAACAGATTTGCACGGTCGCCCTCAATTTGTTCCGGCAGATCGCCGTCTATCTGTCCCCCGTGCTACCCAAGCTAGCCGAACAAGCCGGCGCGCTGTTGAACGACCCGATCACCAGTTGGCAGCAATCCCAGCAGCCGTTGGTTGCCACGCCGGTTGCCACGTTCACCCATTTGATGAAACGAGTCGAACGAAAGGATTTGGACGCGATGATCGAAGAGAGCAAGGAGGGGGCAGAGGTCAGTGGTCAGTGGTCAGTGGTCAGGGGTCAGGGGTCAGAAGTCAGTTCCGAGTCCCGAACCCCGAACCCCGAACCCCTTTCCCCCAGTCCCCAGCCCCGAGCCCCCAGCCCCGATCCCCTCTCCTCCGAGCCCCTTTCCTCCGAGCCCCTTTCCTCCGAGCCCCTCGTCGCCGATCTCATCTCGATCGACGACTTCACCAAGGTCGATCTGCGGGTGGCCCGCGTCGTATCGGCCGAGGAGGTGCCCGCGGCCAAAAAACTGCTCAAACTGACGCTCAGCCTGGGAGGCGACGTGCAGCGGCAGGTCTTCGCCGGCATCAAGTCGGCCTATAAGCCGGAAGAACTGGTCGGACGGCTGGTGGTCGTGGTCGCCAACCTGCAGCCGCGGCAGATGAAGTTTGGGCTGTCGGAAGGGATGGTGACGGCGGCCGGTCCCGGCGGCCCCGAGGTCTTTCTGCTTGCGGTGGACGAAGGGGCCCAGCCCGGCATGCGCGTGCATTAGCCGACTCGCCTCACGTCGAACGGGCTCGCTACTTGGCCGCCGATTCCTGTGCCGGCTGCTCGCGCCCCGCGCGCTCTTTCAGTTCTTCGCGAACGACGGGCAACTCGGCGGGCGCTTCGATCCCCAGCCGCACTCCGCCGCCGGCAATGCGGACGACCGTGACGGAAATCTGATCGCCAATCCAAATCCGTTCGCCAACTTTGCGACTGAGAACCAGCATGACAGCACTCCTTGCTAACGAGCGAGACTCCTAGGCAAACGTGGGTCAACTTCGCGCCGTTATAGCACTGCCAGCAGCCTCGTGCAATCAGCCAAGTGCTATCGCCGCATAGGTCTCATTGGCGGCTGCGATGGTGGCCCCGCGATCGAACGCAACTCCTTGCTCTGCAAGGAGTTGCTCTAAAGCCGAGAGAAACAGTAGCACATTCGCAGGCCGCGAGCCAAAGCCCATCAGGCCGATCCGCCACACCTTTCCCTTGTAGGCGCCCAGCCCCGCGCCGATCTCGATTCCAAACCGATTCAGCAGGCCGGTTCGTAGGGTGGCATCGTCCACCCCCGCGGGCACGAACACGGCATTGAGCTGCGGCAGGATCGCCCCCTCTTGGGTTGCGTAGCGGATGCCAATCGCCGCCAGCCCCGCGCGCAAAGCCCTGTGATTCAAAAGGTGCCTGGCCCAGCAGTTTTCCAGACCTTCCTCGTGGATCAGACGCAGCGCCTCGTACAGGGCATACGTCATATTGATGGGACCAGTGTGATGATAGACGCGGTTCTGCCCCCAGTAGTTGGCGAGCATCGACATGTCGAGATACCAGCTTTGCACTTTTCGCTTGCGATTCTGGATGACCTCCATCGCCCGCGGACCAAACGACACCGGCGAGAGGCCGGGGGGGCAACTCAGGCACTTTTGCGTGCCGGAATAGATTGCGTCGATGTTCCAGTCGTCCACCTCGACCGGCACCCCGCCCAAGGCGGTTACCGCATCGACTAGCAGCAGCGCGCCGGCGTCGTGTACGGCCCGCGAAATCTCGGGCATCGGCTGCCACGCCCCGGTCGATGTTTCGGCCATGACAATGCCGACGACCTTGGGCCGCGCCGCCAAGGCTTGCTTCAGATCGTCCGGCGTGAAGACTTCGCCCCAGGGGCGCTCGACTTTGGTCACGACGGCGCCGGCCCGCTCGGCCACGTCGGCCATCCGCGCGCCGAACACCCCGTTCACGCAAACCAGCATCGAGTCGCCCAGCTCGATCAGGTTGACGACCGCCGCCTCCATGCCCGCCGAACCCGTGCCGCTGATCGCCATCGTCATCGGGTTGGTGGTCCGGTACAGGCCGCGGAGCATCTCCTGCAAGCCGTTCATGACGTCGAGATAATACGGATCGAGATGCCCGACGGTCCCTTTGGCCAGCGCTTGCAAAACGCGGGGATGCGTGTCGGAGGGTCCAGGCCCCAGCAGGGTGCGAACCGGGGGGTGTAACTCGGGGGCAATGTTACTCATGGTGGCGTTGCTCACGGTGGCGAGCGCGGGCGCGGGGCCTGCCTGATAGGTACGATCCGCACAGAGCGCACACGCCGCGCAACTGGCTTCCCGAAGAAGGATGTTCGCATGTTCTACACTTGCGCGGCCCCTTTCACCAGCCACCGGATATGCCGTGCTTCTTCCTCGCGCCGACTCGCCGCCGAATCCGTTCCGGACGACGCTATGCGTCCTGGCGGCGATTGCCGTGGCCGGCCTCGCGCTCGGCTGGAACAAGGGGGAGCTTCCGCGTCACGAGCCGGCCGTACCGGCTGCTGTCGCCCCGATGTCGGCCGATCGAGAGACGTCGCCCGATTTGCAGCTTTATCGGGCGATCATCGCCGACGTCCGCAACGGGCGGGACTACTACGATTCGGCGGAAGAGCACATCCCCCGCTTCGGGTTTCCGATCGGCTCGCCGCTCAACTGGCGTTTGCCCACGTATGCCTGGTTGCTCTCGTGCTTGCCCAACAAGTGTTGGATACAGGCCGTGCTGCTGTTGTTGGGGATCGCTTCGCTGGGGCTGGCGTTTGCCGCCGAGCGCATTCGCCACGGCAGCGGCCCCGCGGCGCTGACCACGCTGCTGCTGTTGGGCGTGTTCCGCTGGGCTCTCGACGGAGAGGCTTATCTGGCGCAAGAAGTTTGGGCCGGAATCCTGCTCGTCATTTCGGTCAGCGCGCACGCTTTGGGAGCGACTTCGCCCCGCTGGCGAATTCTAGCGGCTGCGGCGGGGATCCTGGCTTTGACTTTTCGCGAACTGGCGCTGCCGTATTGCCTGGTGGCTGGCGGACTGGCGCTATGGCACCGGCGGTGGTTCGAAGCCGCCCTGTGGAGCAAGGGGCTCGCCCTGTTTACCGCCTTGCTGGTCTGGCATGTGCTGGAAGTGCAAGAGCGCGTTGGCGTTCAGTCGGCGTCGGGCACGGGTCTGGCGCAGTGGCTGCGTTGCGGCGGGCTCGATTTCGTCCTGCTCACCGTGCGGATGAACGGACTATTGTTTGCCGCACCGGCCGCGGTGTTGTGGCTGTACCTGGTCACGTCACTCTTTGGCCTTGCCCAGCGGCACGACGAGACCAGCCGGCTCTGCTGCTTGTCGGCGCTCTGGTATCTGGTCGCGTTTGCCTTTCTGGGGCGGCCAGAAAACTTTTACTGGGGCCTGGTCTATGCGCCGCTGCTGCCGTGGGGCATCTGGCCGGCGCTTTCCGTTCTGGTCGCCCGCGAAGGGTGCGCGCCGAAAAAGCAACTAGCTCCGGGCGGGTTTGAACCCAGCCGGAGCTAGCGCCTTCCAGAGGCAATGGAGAAGATCTACGACCGAAACCGAGAGACTTTCCCCATTACACAGTCTTTTGCTTGGTGCGCGCAGCGAGCAAAGCGGTTTAACGAGGTGGCGTGCCAGCACGGTCAGTCTGAAGCAAAGCCTGTGCCAAGCGACAATGTCGCCCTTTTAAGGCGAATAGCATCATGATGGCCTGCAAACGCGACACGTCGGACAATTTTGGCCGTCAGAAGTGTCGCAGGGCGGCAGAGGGTGCTATTTGCCCGGCGAGTGCCGGCGCTCGCCGACGAATCAAGTTACGATGCTGAGGGAGGTTTGAACATGGAACCGTCGAAAGATTTAACAATCCACATTGCGCAGCTATTGCGAGAACGCAATAACATTGACCGACAAATTTCAAAGGTGATCGGGCGGCCCGCGACACAGGGGCACATTGGCGAATTCATCGCGTCGCGCATTTTCGACATTGAGTTGATGTCGCGCGCGAATAACAGGGCGATCGACGGATTCTTTCGTTCGGGCGCGATTGCCGGAAAATCTGTGGATGTGAAAATGTACGGCAAGCAAGAGGGCATCCTAGCCCTTAACGAAGGTGTGCAGCCTGACTACTTCCTAGTGATGACAGGCCCCAAAGCGGTCGCCATGTCGTCCAAAGGTACTGTTCGCTTGTGCGTGATTGAGCACGTTTACCTGTTTGATGGCAAAGCAATCGCTGCCGATCTCGGCAGCAGGGGCGTGAGATTCGGCGTCGCCGCAAGCGTGAAAGGGGCACTGTGGGAAGCCGCGGAGATTTATCCGTCCCCGCGCAATGCGACGTTGGTGCTGTCACAGGAGCAGCATAGTCTCCTCCAGCTCTTTTGCGGGGAATGAATCGTTCAAGCAGAAATTGTTTGCTCGCAGTAAGACGGCTGACTAGC
This sequence comes from Pirellulaceae bacterium, assembly GCA_040901775.1. Classification (GTDB taxonomy): domain Bacteria; phylum Planctomycetota; class Planctomycetia; order Pirellulales; family Pirellulaceae; genus CAYLLN01. The sequence goes on from JBBDYF010000091.1 coordinate 11,965, forward strand.
ATCGTTTGGATATTACCCTAAAGTGACAATCGGAAATTTGACGGAGCCAACAAATGAACGAGGAGCCAGCCCGTTTGTTTTCCGGAATTCCACAGGTTTTCTTCGATATCATTGGAAGAACGATCCCGGGGATCGCAATTTTTGCGGGCGTTGCGATCATTTTCCCAGAATCGCATTCGTTCGCTGCAAAAATAAATAGAATCGGATCGTCCTCAACGTTTTCGGCACTTGTGATCATCGTCAGTGCGTTGGTCCTTGCGTACGTCGTAGGGATCCTTTTGGGTGGCATCGGATATCTTCTACACGATCACGACTGGAAGGAGTGGGACCTTCAGAGGCTCACCCGCGAACTCGTCGCGTCGCCTCACGAAGTCCGAAGCGGATTGCCACTTTTATACGATGCCGTTTGTTCGCATGCGCCGGAAGCAGGTCGTCGAATTGCAAAACTCAATGCAGAAGTTCATTTGTGCCGAGTACTCATGTGGGGTTCGATCCTCATTACCTCCGGACGAGTGTTGATACGCCCAAACGACTCGAATACGCCGTGGTTGTCCATACTCACGCTGGCGGCAATCGCGGCTGCGGCGTGGGTCTTAATGCGCCATCTTTATATTCGTCGGCGTACATGCTTGGTGAATACAGCGAAGTTCTTATGCACTGCGCCAAACGTCCCAGGAGCAGTTGTACGTCACATCGAGATGGCACTTGAATCACTTGCTGCAACAAGCGTCGTTCGCCAGTAACCCTGGGGAATACTGGCCGGTTGCCCTGCCGCTTTCGGTGGAGCCGCATTGGCTCAACGCCGCTCCGCCGCCAGCAGCTCCACCGCGAACAGCATTCCCATCGCGCCGCCCCGGTCGTCCCGGCCGTTGATCGCCGGACGCTTAAAGTAGTCGGCGAGCGTTTTCTGCTTGCCAGTTCCCGTGCAGACGTTGACGAGCTCGCCGGTGGGGCTCGTTCGCTGGTTGATCGCGCGCCAAGCGCTATCGACGTGGGGCTGATAGTCGGCTTTGGCCAGCCAGCCGCGGCCGATCCCCCGCTGCATCGCCCAGCCAATCATACAGGTGCAGGAGTATTCGTCGTAGCTTTCCGGGTGGTCGATCACCTGATGCCAGCAGCCGGTGGCGGCGTCTTGATGCGGCTTGAGGGCGGCCAGGTGATTTAGCAGCTCCGCGATCAGTTCGCCCTTGGCCGGATGGTCGTCGGGCCATTCGGAAAGGGCCCAGGCCAGACCGAGCGCCGGAAAGCCGTTGCCACGCCCCCAGGCCGCTTCGCACAGCGGCGAGTGCCGATACAGGCCGTCGCCGCGGAGGCAGAGCCTCTTCATCGAGGCGAAGTGCGCGGCCGCCGCGTCAAAATACTTGCGCTCGCCGGTCAGCTTGCCCGTCGCGGCGAGAATCGGCCCGGCCATGAAGACCGCGTCGCTCATTTCGTTGTGGTGGGGCATCAGCGCGTGCGGCTGGCCCTGATCGTCAAAGATCTGGTCGGCAGCACTCCGGGAAAGCGAGATCCAGCGTTCGCGGTCCTTGCCTTCAGACCGGATGGCCAGTTCGGCGAAGATCAAATGCCCCGCCTGCTCGCTTCCCGATTTCGGCACGGATGACTTTTCGCCGGAAAGAAACGGCCGGGCGATCTGGTTTACTTCGGCCGCGTGCGAATCGTCGCCGGTCAGTTCGCCAAGGCGCAGCTTGGCCACCAGTGGCAAGGACGGAATGTACGCGACCTGGTCGAGCTTGTGGCCATAAACTTTGGCCAGTTGTTCGGCCACCTGCCGGGGCGAACGGGCGAGGCGGTCGTCCTTTTCATCAGCTCGTGTGGCAGTGGTGGACGCGAGGCAGAGGACGCAGAGCGTCCAGAGAGCGTGTTCCCACGCGGAGCGTGGGAACGAGGAGAGAGCATTCATTCGTTAGTCCGCCTTCCTCAGCGTCGTCATGTACTGGACGATATCGACCAGGTCTTGCGGGCGAAGCTGCTTTTGCAGGTCGGCCGGCATGATCGAGATCGGTTGCTTTTTCATCTGGTCGATGTCGCTCATGGCGAGCTTGTGGACGATCGCCTCCGCCGTTTTTAGCTCCAGGGCGTCGTCGGTCTGGCTGACCAGGATGCCGCTAAGAATCGTTCCATCCAACATGCGAATCAGGTGCGTCTCGTAATTGAAGCTCACGCCGGCGCTCGGATCGAGAATCGACAGGAACATTGCCTCTTTCGAGAGCTTGCTGCCGATTTCGGACAGATCCGGCCCGACATCTTTCCCCTCGCCGCGCACCTTATGGCACTTGGCGCAGGTGCCGGTCGTGGCAAACAACACTTTGCCGCGGGCGGCGTCGCCGGTTCGCAGGACCAGGTCCGCCACCGGCGGAATCGGCTCGCCCCCCGCCGCTGCGGGCAGCGACAGGTGCTTCCCCGCGGCCGTGCGAATCGCCTCGTCGGCCGAGCCGAGCAGCACGTTGGCGGCGGCAAATTTCAGATCGGCGGGGAGCTTGCCCACTTCGACCGTCGCCAGCAGCCACTTTTGCCCTGGGGCGTTGCGGCCGATCGCGCCAACCGCCGCGGCCCGCACGGCGAGCGGCTTTTGCTCGTCGGCCACCAGGGGGGTCAGCAACTCGTTCGTTTTGGCGTCGGCCAACAGGCCGAGCGCGGTGACCAGCTTGGCCCCCGCGGCGGGATCGGGCGCGTCGATCGCCTTGGCAAGCAGTTCCGACTCTCCGAACTTGACGAGCAGGCCCGCCGCCTTGACGCCGAGCGTCCCCTCCGACTGCTCGAGAGCCAGCCGCAACAGCTCGTCCTTCGCTTCCCGCAGTTGGAATTTCTCGACGATTTCCAGGTATTCCGCGGTCCCTCGCTCCCCTTGCAGATGTCGCAGCAGGGCGGCTTTGGCCGCGGGATTCTCGCTTAAATCGACCCCCGGCAGCCGCAGCAACGCGCGGACAATCCGGGCGTCTTTGGCCTCTTGGGCGACATTGGCGGCGGGGGGGGCTGGCGCGCTCTCTTGGCCCCAAAGACAATCCGGAGAGCTGACAAGCAAGAGTGCAACAAAAAAAGGCGATCGCATGAGCCTGGAGAGGGAGAGTGTATTTAGGGCGAAAGCCGTCGGCGCTGGCAGGCGCTGGTGTACGTCGTTTCCAGATGAATGGGGACGACCAGATCTGGTCCCAGCCAGAGCGGCAAGTCGGGCAGCCGCTGGCCGATCTGCAACTCGGCCGGCCAAATCTCGATCAGATCGTCGCCCCCCCGGCGCACCGGGCGGTAGGCAACGGCGTACAACTGCATGGCCGCAGGCTGTTGAAAAGTGGCAGGCTGATCGAGCAGCCGGATCAGTTCGTTATGCAGATTGGCCGACCGGCTGGTGACGGCATCGACCACGATCAGGCCGATCCCCTGGTGCAGGTAGCTGGCGCACTTGGCGGCGAAGGCGCGACGCGTCGCAGGACGATCCTTGTTTGCCGGACTGACCAACTCGATGGCGCCAACGAGCGTCGGCCCGCCTTCCCCGGAAAAGACCAGCACCTCCAACCCCTCGGGTAGCGTTCCCGGCATCGTCCAGGTGGGCGAGGTCGGCGTCCATGCCGTCTTGGGGGCCACGGCAACGCCGCCGCCAGCCCATTGGTCTCGCTCCTCGAACGTTGCCACGTCGATTTCAACGCGGGCCGAAGGCTGCAATTGCTCTTCGGCGAAGTACCCTTCCGGCAGCCATTTTTCATTCAGCGCGTCGGCAATGGCGCTCGCCCAGGTCGTATGGAACGACTCCCAGTGGCGGTGCGTGCTGAGCGGCGGATGAAAGTGATCGAGCAGGGGCATACGACAATGCTTTCAGGCATAGACCGGAAACTGTTCGACCGCCAATCGAATCACTTGCATCATTTGGCGGCCTCGCCCGGTGGCAAGATCGCGCCAGAGTTCGAAATCGTGACTTGCGGGTACAAACTCGGGCGCATCGAAAGGCCACGGATACTCGGGATTCGGACCATCCTTGGCAAGATCGGGTGCAAGTGCTTGCAGCGCATAGGCCATTGGCATTGCCAAGCGGACCCAGCGTTGAACGTCTTCATAACGATTGAACTGTAACGCGGTCGCGACCTGCCCGCGGTTGACGCCAGAAACGGTACCAAGCGATCGTAAAAACCAAACGAAGAAGGCATGGCCCTTGCGCGGCGGGACGCCCTTGCGCCAGAAATATGCCTTGCCCAGTTTCTCGGTAGTCATTTGCAGATAGTGAAGCTGATGACATGGAGCGCAACGCTTCTCACTCAATAGCAGCAGTACAGCGAGATCGGACCTGGCCTGAAGCCACCATCGCTCTTGGTACGCGTTCATCTCAATTCTTTACATATTCTACCGCACCCGATAGGGACCAACCCCGCGGCAAGGCAAGCTCTCGCTTGTGGATTCGATCCCATTGATCTGGAGTGACGTCGAGAACGAGCAGCGTGTGCTCCGTTTGGGTATCGCGATCGACACCGAAGTCAACAGGTTCAAGAGCTGAATCTAAACGGTCAGCAATCAACTCGTTAACTTCGACAAAGCGTATTTCTCGCTCCGGAGAATCGCTGGGAAGGTAGTAGATTTCTGAAACTCCCGGGTCAGTCTGAAGATGCTGGCGCGCGTACCAGCCAGCCATTTCATCTCGGTCGAATGCGATCGCCGGCATGATCTCGCCTCCTCAATACGACACAACGTCAAATAACCTCATTCTACTCCAGCAAACTCTTCAGCGCCGCTTCCTTCTCCGGGCCGCTGAGGAAGTCCATCGCGCGGAAGTAACGGGCCTGCTCCTCCTCCTTGGTGGCTGGGTCTTTCATAATTTTGACGAGCAGTTCGGGCGTCTGCTTGGCCCGACTGCGCCACAGGATGTCGCGACCGGCCGGCGTTGTCCACGGCTCGGACGTTTGGGCCAGATAAGCGGCGAGAAACGCATCCCACTGCTTGTCGGCCGCGATTCCCAAGGCTTCGAGATACCAGCGATCCTTGCCGTCGTGCTGTGTCGCCAGGGCGGCCCAAATTTCGGCCGCCTTAGGCGACTCGTTGTGCCGCAAGCCGAGCGCCAGTTCGCGGCGGACCTCCGGCGCTTTGTCGCGTGTCACTTCGGCAAACAGGGTGGCGTCGATCCCGTGCAGCCGGGCGAGCCGCAAGGCCGTCACTCGCAAGTCGGGATTTTCTTCTTTGAGCACATGCTGAAGCATTTGTTCGAGCGTTTCCTGCTTGCCCCCCTTGGCGAGCAGGGCGGCGGCGCAGCCCAACAGGCGTGCCTTGTACCGAGAGTCGTCGGATTGGAGATACGCCTCGTGCATTCCCTTTGCGGCCGCATCCCCCTTTTCGAGCAGCGAGGTGAACGCCAGGTAGCGGACGCTGAGCGCCGGGCTTTTCATCGCTTCTAAAGCGCCGGCCACCGTGGTGAAGTCGTACTTGGGCACGCTGTACTTCACGCCCGGCGGAGCGACGCGAAAGATCCGCCCCCGATCGAGATCTTGCTGGTTGTGGCCGCCGACCCCCGGATCGTACCAATCGGCAACAAACAGCGATCCATCCGGCGCGACGCACACGTCGCTCGGCCGAAACCAATTGTCGCGCGCGCCGTACAAAATATCGACGCTTTCGGCCTTGTAGCCCGCCCCGTCCTTCGTCACGGGATACGCCCGGCAGACGCTCGGCCCGGCGTCGCAGTGGATCACCTGGTTATGGAAAACCTTGGGAAGCAACGTTCCCTCATAGACGCAAATGCCGGTCGGCGAGCCGGCCCCCGTTTGCAGCAGATTCGGCACGACGCCCGGATCGTTCAGGTGCCAATGCTTCAGCGGGATTTCCTGCTCCATGTTCTCGCGGGCTTGCTGCCATCCCGCGCCGGTGAATTCGTCCTTGTAGCCGTAGTTGCCGAACTCCATGACGTAGTTGATCCGCACCCCTTTGTTACCGTCGTCGTCGTTGTCGCTTTGCCAAATCGCGCCGTGCGAATCGACCGCGAGCTCCCAGTTGTTGCGAAAGTTCCAGCCTAGCGTTTCCAGCTCGCTGCCGTCCAGGTTGCAGCGAAAGACCATTCCCTCCTGATACGGCTTGCGGCTGTCGTTGACGGTGTTGCCGGCCAAATCGACGACCGGCTTGCCATCCTTGTCCATAAGCTGCTTTCCCGCGTTGCCGAAGTTGAAGTACAGCTTGCCGTCCGGCCCAAAGATGAAGGCATGGATGCCGTGGTCGTGCTGCGTGCCGCCGATGCCGCTAAACAGCACCTCGCGCTTGTCGTCGGCCCGCAGGTCGCCATCTTCGTCGTGGAAGACCTGTACCTTGTCGCCCGCCGAGACGATCACCCGGCTGCCGAGCACGCAAATGCCGTGAACCGAGTCGATGTCGCGCCCCTGATAAAAGACGGTCGTCATGTCGCTGCGGCCATCGCGGTCGGTGTCTTCCAGAACGAGAATCCGGTCCCCTTCGGGCCGGCTGCCGTTGTGCTTGCGGTAGTTCTTCACCTCACCCGCCCAGACGCGGCCCAGGTGATCGATGTCGATATTGGTGATATTCGAAATGTCCGGCTCGGCGGCGAACAACTTCGCCTCCAGGCCATCGGCCACGTCCAAATTGGCGACGGCCGCATCGGGATCGCGAACGGGCGAGTCGTTCCCGCGGCCAGCCGTCAGGTTCTCCGGCGGCGGCTGGTTGGCGAACACCAGGAACTGCACGGTCGAGCCGCCCCCCTGATCGGTTCCGCCGTTGTCGAGCCCGCCGCGCGCCTTGAGCCGCGTGTAGCCCTTCTCCTGGGGAATATCGAGTTGGATCACGCTGTTGGCGTGCGTGCCGATGCCGTATTCGACCGGTTGGCCGGCGATCTTCAGCGGCCCCCCATTGGCGTTTTTATTCATATTGATCTGTCCCCAATCGCTCTTGGCCGACTTGGGAGTGAGCTCGGTTAGCTTCTTTTCGCCCGCGGGGCCGACCAGTCGCGGCTCGGCCCAATCGGCCCAGTCGCAGCTAAATCCGTCGCCGCCGTCGAGAACGACCAGCCACAAACGCTTGGCCCCCGTGATATCGACGTCGATCTCGACCGCGTGCCCCTTGGTCGCGCTACTGACGACGGGGCTGGCATAGACCGGCTTGCTCTCGGCTCGATTCGCCCGATTGCGCCGGCCCGGCTGGCGGGCCTGATCGGCAGCCTCGTCCTTCTTGGGCAAATTCAGCTTTTCGCGAACCGCCTCGCGATTGAAGTTGCCGGGCGGATCTTTATCGAGATTTTTTTCCAACTCGGCCAGCGAGACCCGCGGCGACTCGACCCCCTGTTCCGGCACTTCGCCCTTGGCGCACCAGACGATCGCGTTGAGCACGATCTTGCGAAAGTTCGGATCGCCCCAATTCCAATGGTCGTGCCCGCCGGTGAAGCCGAAGCCGCGGCCGCCGCCGGGACGCTCAGCAGCCCAGGCCATGTGCTGTGGCTCTTTGCGCTGGAGCACTGCCTGGCGAACTGCCGGGTTACCGCTGTGCGGGCCGTCCGCCCGGTTGAGCGATTCCTTGGGGGGCAACGCAGTGAGGATCGGCGTGACTCCCTTCATCCCCTCGCGAAACCGCATGTGGTAGTACCACTCGTCGTGAATTTCAAACGGCTCGACGCCGCGGCTGATCGGATGGTCGGGAAACTTGGCGAAACTCGCCGTCCAGTGCGGGTTGACCGACCAGTGGGCCTCGAAATAGCCCCCGATCCAATCGAGAAAGTTCTCGCCGGCCGGCCCCTTGGGAACTTCGACGGCGTAATGGATGCAAACAATGCCGATCCCTTTTTTGGCCAAGGCATCGACCTCTGCGGCGTGCGGATGAACCATGTGTCCGCTGCCGCCGTCGCAATACATGACGATGCAATCGGCGCCGTCGAACGCATGGTCGTCGGCGGGCCAGCCGTTCAAATGCACCTCGCACTTGATCCGCGGCAACGCGGCTTGCAGTTCCTTGGCCAGCAGAGTGCAGCCGGCGTTGTGTTCGTGGGCGCCGTAGGCGTGGCTCGGCTTGCCGGCAATGAAGATGATTTTCTTGCTCCGACCGGCGCCGGCCTGTTCGGGCTGGGCCGAATCCGCACCAAGCTTTTTGATCCTTAGATTGCGGAACTGCACGGTCATCGGCGGCCCGGCATGCAGTTGCAGGGCAATCAAACCTTTCTCGGCACGCTTGTCGGCCTGCTCGTCGGTCAGATCGACCGTGACAATGCCGTTGAGCTTTTGCACCAGGTGGTTTCCCTGGGCAGTGATGCTGTAGCTGTTCCAATCTTCCTTTTTGATCGAATCGAGAATCTGCTGCTCGGTCGCCGTTTCGCCCACGACGTTCTTTTTGCCATCCGCTGCAACGACCACCTTCTGCCCGCGTTTGGCGAGCACGCCGCGCCCTTTTTCCTCGTATAAGGTGCCCGCCCACTGGCCCGCCGCGTCAAAGTCGGCCTGGTAGCCGGCCATGACCCACTTGTCGGTCTCTTTGCTCCGATACTGCACGCCGCTATTGCCGCCGACAATGCGGAACTCCAGCCGCAGTTCAAAATCGGCCGGGTTTCCCTTCCGCCAGATCAGAAAGGTGTTCCCCTTCGTCGGGTTCTCGGTCGTGGTTTGGCCCGTGATGACCCCCTCTTGCACGCTCCAGAAGTCCGGGTTGCCTTCCCAGCCTGCCAGCGTTTTGCCGCCGAACAGGGGCTCGAAGCCGGCCTCATCCTCGGCTGCGACAGCGGGTGCCAGGCAGAACAGCGGGATCAGGGCAGCGAACAACAGCAAAGACCAACATTTCATCGCACCGAGCTCCATCGAGATGGGAGGGGACCGCCGCCAGGCAGCGGAAAAGGGGGGCATAACGCGGCGACCGGCGGGGCTAGTGCGACCGCAAACCGCGACCGCCGCGCCGTAAGCGGCGAAGTGGATTCGACTTACGATAGCTGCCGCCATTCTGCGAGTCAAACCGGAGTGGGACGTGCAATTTTGGGTGACGACTCTGGTCACTTCTGGTTCGTTTGACCGTCAGTCGTGAAATAACATCCCCCGCAAGCGGTGGAAGGCTGGTGCTGACCATAGTAGAATCCGCTCGCCTTGCTGGTCCTATGCCACTCATTGCCCTGCGAACGCCCCCCAATGCCCAGCCGCGAAATCGAGAACCCGATTGTTAACGGCCCGTATGACGAGCCAACGCGGCACTTCCGTTTTGACGCTGAGGGCATCACCAGCGAAATCGTCAACGCCCGGCGCATCAGCGCGTACTTCCTGCCGGTCCCGCAGCCCAAAAAGAAGGGCAGGCAACTCGTCCTAGACACCGAATGGACGAAGGATCGCATGGAGGAATGCGAATTTGTCAATCGACTGCGCTCTCGCGTGAAGGTGTGGCGCGAAGGCCACTACAGCCAAAGCACTCGCACAACGCAATGGCTGTTGGAATACTGGAATGCCCCCGAAAGGGATAAGCGGTTTTTCTTCTGCCAATTGGAAGCGGTCGAAACGGCTATCTACATCACCGAAGCCGCCGCCAAATTCGGCGATAGCTGGATTGCCGAAGAATTGCGGACGGAGAACCAACGGTTCAACCCGCTTTTGGATCGCATCGCCTTCAAGATGGCCACGGGCAGCGGCAAGACCGTTCTGATGGCCATGCTCATCGCTTGGCACGCCCTCAACAAGGCCGCGGACCCGCAGAACGCCAAATTCAACGATGCCTTCCTGATTGTCGCGCCGGGCATCACAATCCGCGACCGCCTGCGGGTGCTGCTACCGGGCGACCCGCAGAACTACTACCGCGAGCGGGACATCGTGCCATCGTGGAAAATGGACGACTTGGCCAAGGCCAAAATCGTCATTGCGAACTACCACGCTTTCCTTCCCCGTGAGGAACAATCGGCCGCCTCGCTCACCAAGAAAATGCTGGCCCAAGGCGGTCCCAGCCCGTTCACCGAAACGCCCGATAAAGTTGTCCGCCGGGTTTGCCGTGAACTTGGCAATAAGCGGAATATCGTGGTCATCAACGACGAAGCCCACCACTGCTACCGAGGCAAGCCGTCCGTAGATGCAGACGACAAGGATCAACTGAAGCTCACGGGTGACGAACGTAAGGAAGCCGAGCGGCGGAACAAAGACGCCCGCGTTTGGATTAGCGGCCTGGAGGCAATCAAACAGAAGATCGGCATTCGCGCCGTCTATGACCTGTCGGCCACGCCCTTCTTCCTGCGGGGCAGCGGTTACGGTGAAGGCACCCTGTTCCCCTGGGTCGTATCCGATTTCTCTCTTATCGACGCCATCGAATCGGGCATCGTGAAAGTGCCGCGCGTCCCCGTAGCCGACGATTCGATGGTCGATCAGCAGCCGACGTATCGGGAACTGTGGCACGCAATCAAGGAAGGGCTGCCCAAGAAGAACGTCAAGGAATCTGGGCTGAGTGGCCCGCCTCAACTACCCGCGAAGCTACAAGGGGCGCTCGAAAGCCTCTACAGCCATTACCGCAAGTCCTACATCCGCTGGGAGCAAAACGAAGACGCCCGCGCCCGCGGCCAGACACCGCCGGTCTTCATTGTCGTGTGCAGCAATACCAGCGTGTCGAAGCTCATCTTCGATTACATCGCCGGATACCCTAAACCCTTGCCAGCCGGGCCCGAGGTGCTGGTCCCCGGTGCCCTGCCGATTTTCAGCAACGTGGTCGATGGCAACTGGTCGAGCCGGCCGAACACGATCCTGGTCGATAGCGAGCAACTGGAATCGGGCGATGCGATGAGCGCCGATTTCAAAAAAATTGCAGCCGTCGAAATCGAAGAATTCAAAGCCGACTACCGCGCCCGCTTCCCCGGCCGAGACGTGGACAAGCTATCCGACGAAGACTTGCTCCGCGAAGTAATGAACACCGTGGGGAAGGCGGGCAAGTTGGGCGAGAACGTCAAGTGCGTGGTGAGCGTGTCGATGCTCACCGAAGGTTGGGACGCCAACACGGTCACGCATATTCTTGGCGTGCGGGCGTTCGGCACCCAACTGCTCTGCGAACAGGTTGTCGGCCGCGGCCTGCGGCGGATGAGCTATGCCATCGGCGACGACGGCCGTTTCAGCCCCGAATATGCCGACGTGTACGGCGTGCCGTTCTCATTCATCGCCGCGCATGGTTCGGCTGACGACAACGATCCGCCACCGCTCCCCACGCGGGTTCGCGCGTTGCCTGACCGGGCTGACTGCGCCATCACCTTCCCCCGTCTGGTTGGCTACCGCTACGACATTGCCGAAGCGGACCTGAAATACAAATTCACGAAAGACTCATCGCTATCGTTGTCGGCGGCCGACGTGCCGACAAAGACCGAAAACGCCCCGATCGTGGGCCAGGCTGTCATTCACAATTTGGACGAACTGCGCCGTCGGCGCGAATCCGAAGTCGCCTTCCTCATCGCCAAGCTGACGCTGGAAAAATACTTCCGTGCTGACGGAGAGAGGGATGCCCGCAGACCGGCCGAACATCGTTTCACGGCCGACGTGCAAGCGTGGCGCTTCCCACAACTGCTGGAAATCACCCGCGAGTGGCTGGCTACCTGCGTCAAGTGCAAAGACAACGCCTTCCCGCAACTGCTGCTCTTGATCGAGCTGGCCCACGATGCCGCCGATCGCATCTATCAAGCCATCGTGAATGGGGACAACACCGATCCGGGCCGCAAAATCTTGCAGCCAGTCTTACAGCCCTACGACGCGCTAGCGCGCACGCACGGCGTTGATTTCAGCACCATCCGCAACACGTTTGCGACCGACCCGCGCAAATCGCACATTTCGCACGTCGCAGCCGATACAGACACCTGGGAGCAGAAAGTCGCAATGGTCTTGGAAGAAATGGAGGAAGTCATTCGCTACGTCAAGAATGACCACCTGGGATTCACCATCCCCTACACGCTCAACGGTGTGGAACGGGCTTACTATCCCGACTTTATCGTTCACATTGATGACGGCCACGGTCCCGATGATCCGTTGCAACTCTTGCTGGAATGCACGGGCGTTAAGAAGAAAGACAAAGCCGCGAAAGTGGCGACGGCCAAGACGCTGTGGACGCCGGCTGTCAACAACTCTGGCGACTGGGGCCGCTGGGAATTCTACGAAGCCCGCGACCCGTGGAATCTCGCCACGGAGTTGCGGCAACTACTGCGGGACCGGCGCGAGAAGGCAGAACTCGGAGCTACCGCATGAGCACCAACTTACCTGTTCCGCTTCCTGAACCTTCGCCCGGCGAATTCCTGCTCTATAAAAGCGAGGATGGGCGCCTCACTCTCCACGTGCGAGTTCACGACGGGACCGTGTGGTTGCCTCAACGGCTAATTGCCGAGTTGTTTCAGGTATCGGTGCCGACGGTAAATGAGCATTTGGCAAGTATTTATGACGAGCGGGAACTAGACCCTGGGCCAACTATTCGGAAATTCCGAATAGTTCAAACCGAAGGCTCGCGCCAGGTGGAGCGACTGGTTGACCACTACAACCTCGACGCCATCCTGGCGGTTGGCTACCGCGTCCGCTCGCCGCGGGGAACGCAGTTTCGCCAGTGGGCCACGGCCAACTTGCGGGAGCTGCTGGTCAAGGGATTTGTGCTTGACGACGAACGCTTGAAGGCCGGCAAATCGTTGGGCGAATCTCCCGCTATGAGGCCGAGCGCCACCGTTTGGAAGCCACACAGCCAACCAGCGATTTCGATCGCGCTGTGGAAGAAGTGAAACGGTTGGAATCCGAGAAACAGAAGCCGCCCCCTACGAAGAAGCCACCCGCTCCCAAAAAGCCACCGACCAAGCCGCCGGCCAAGAACAAACGTCAGCCGCCGGATGACAAGAAATAGTTGTTCGCTGTCCCTGGCTCGCATAGCAATCACTCATGGCCAAAAAGAAATCTGCCAAGCTGACCGATACGCCCGTGGAAACCATCCGCCACAAGGATAAGCGGAAGAACATTCCGACGGAGGAATTGCGCGACCTGTACCGCGACGAGCCGGGCAAGATGCTCTATCCCCGCGACCCGTCGCTGGACCCGCAACTTGTCTGGAAGGGGAAAGACGAGCAGGATCGACAGCCGCTCGAAGTGCCGCTGCTGCCGATTTATATTCAAGAGAAAATTCACCCGCGAGCCATCATTGAAGACCTGCGCGAGCGGTTCGCCCAGCCCGACGCGCAACAGCAGTTCGATTTCTTCGGCGACTTCAACGGCCTGACGCCGCTGCAAAAGATCGACTTCTACCGCTACGACGCCCACTGGACGAATCGGATGATTCTGGGCGATTCGCTCGCGGTGATGACCAGCCTGGCTGAGAAGGAAGGCTTGAAGGGGCAGGTCCAAATGATTTACCTCGACCCGCCCTACGGCATCAAGTTCGGCAGTAACTGGCAAGTCAGCACGCGCAAGCGGGACGTGAAGGATGGCAAGGTCGAGGACGCCACCCGCCAACCGGAACAGGTCAAGGCGTTCCGCGATACTTGGGAATTGGGGATTCATTCGTACTTGGCCTATCTGCGCGACCGTCTGATTGCGGCACGAGAACTATTGACCGATTCGGGTAGTGTATTCGTGCAAATTGGCGACGAAAATGTCCATCTTGTGCGTGCCGTGCTTGATGAGGTATTCGGGTCGGAAAACTTCCGAGCCTTGATCACAGCGAAAAAGACTGGGGGACTCGGCGGCAACGAACTCAAGCGCGTGGCCGACTACATTATTTGGTATTGCAAGAGAGTTGAATCCGTGAAGTACCGCCCGTTCTACTTCGGAAAAGAAGCAGGAATGGGAGCCGGAACGGGAGAACGGTATGACCAATTAGAACTCGCCGACGGCGGTCGTCGTCCAATGTCAACGAAGGAACGAGATAACCCGTCGTTGGCTCCAGCCGACGCCCGTCCATTCAAGTTTGACAACCTAAAGTCAGGCGCGTTTCGTGAAAACACGACTGTGCCATTCGACTTTAGGGGAAAGACGTATCACCCAGGCCCCAATAACTGTTGGAAATCAACCGTGGAAGGGTTGTCGCGCGCCGGAACTGCCGGCCGCGTCGCGGTGACCGGCTCCAGTCTGTCGTACGTGCGTTTCATAGACGATTTCCCCGTATACGAACTCACCAACATCTGGACTGATACCGGACCGGCGGCTGACAAGACATATGTTGTTCAGACGACGACGCGAATCGTCGAGCGCTGCATCTTGATGACCACCGATCCCGGTGACTTGGTGTTGGACCCGACGTGCGGCAGCGGAACGACAGCTTATGTCGCCGAACAATGGGGTCGCCGGTGGATTACGTGCGACACTAGCCGTGTCGCGCTCGCACTCGCCCGCACCCGGCTAATGGCCGCACGCTTTCCGTACTACCTGCTCGCCGATTCGCCCGAAGGGGTCGCCAAGGAAGCCGAGCTGACGGGCCAGATGCCGCCGCCCTACAAGACCGAAGACAACATCAAGAAGGGTTTCGTCTATCGGCGAGTGCCGCACGTCACGCTGAAATCCATTGCCAACAACGAGGAAATTGACGCGATTCATGGCCGTTGGCAGGAAGAATTGGGGCCGTTGCGGGCCGAACTCAACAAGCTGACCAAGCAGAAATGGGAAGAATGGGAGGTTCCCCGCCAACCCCATGATGATTGGCCAGCCGCCGCCAAGAAGAAGCTGGCCCAGTGGTGGGACAAACGCCGGGAGCGCCAGCAGGAAATCGACGCCTCGATCGCCAAGGCCGCCGATCAGGAGTTGCTGTTCGACCAACCCTACGAAGCCAAAAAGCGGCTGCGCGTGACCGGCCCGTTCACCGTCGAAAGCCTCTCGCCCCATCGCCGGCTGACGGTTCAGGACAAGCGGGAGGGTACGAAGCTTGTTCCTGGCCTGAATATCCGCGAGATCGGCCCCGACAAGTTCGGCACGGCGATGATCGACAACCTGCGGAAGGCCGGCATTCAGACCCGCGAGCGGCGCGAACGATTGAAGTTCGACAACCTGAGCCCGTTCGCGGGGGAATGGTTGCACGCGAGCGGAGAGTTCACCGATAGCGAAGGCAAGCAGAAGCGGGTCGCGGTCTGCATTGGGCCGGAACATGGGACTGTGGGGCCGGAACTAGTCAAGGAAGCCGCCAAGGAAGCGAGCCGGGGCCTCGGTTTCGACCTGCTCTACGTCTGCGGCTTCGCCTTCGATCCCCACGTCGATGAGGAAGCCAAGCGGTACGGCAATCTGAACGTGCAGATTTGCCGGATGAATCCCGACTTGAGCATGGGGGACGAACTGCTCAAGAAGACTGGGGCCGGCAACCTGTTCATGGTCTTCGGCGAGCCGGACATCGTTATCAAACGCTTAGCCGCCGCGCCCACGCGGCGAAAACCGGGGGTGGACGTCGGGGCTAAGCAGGTGGAGGAGCAATTCGTTGTCGAAATTTTTGGCGTGGACGTGTACGACCCCACGACGGGCGAAATCCGCAACAACTCGACCGACGACATCGCCTGTTGGTTCATCGACACCGACTACGACGAAGACAGTTTCTTCGTCCGCCACGCCTATTTCACCGGCGCGGACCAGCCCTACGAAAAACTGAAACGTGCTCTGCGGGCCGACATCGACGAAGCCGCCTGGTCGGCCCTCTATTCCACCAAAAGCCAACCGTTCCCGATGCCCGGCAAGAAGGGCAAGATTGCCGTGAAGGTTATCAACCACTACGGCGACGAAGTGCTGAAGGTGTACGGGCCGAAAGACTTTGCCAAGGCGAAAGCCAAGTCGAATAACGGCGAAAGTAGCTCCCCGGCTTAGCACGGGGCGGTAGAGTTGCAATCCGTCAGCGTGGAAATACCCCGGGGGCCATCGCTTGCTCCCACATTCGCGCGGACCGGGGCCAGAGCTTATAAAGGACGAAACGTCGCCAGCCACGCCCGCACGCCACTTCTCCGTAAGGAAGATTCCGTGAAAGTCGCCATCATCGAAACGAGCCGCGGAACCATTCGCGCCCAGTTATACGACGACAAAACGCCCAAGACGGTCGCGAATTTTGAGAAGCTGGCCGTGCAAGGTTTCTACAACGGGCTGAAGTTCCACCGCGTGATCCCCGATTTCATGGTCCAGACCGGCTGCCCCAAGGGGACCGGCACGGGAGACGCCGGTTACAAATTCGCCGATGAATTTCAGAAGGATTTGAAGCACAGCGGACCCGGAATCCTGTCGATGGCGAACTCCGGCCCCAACACCAACGGGTCGCAGTTCTTTATCACGCACATTGCGACCCCGTGGCTCGATGGCAAGCACTCGGTGTTCGGCAAGGTGCTGGCCGGGCAAGATGTCGTCGATGCGATCAAACAAGGGGATGTCATGAAAACCGTAACGATCGCCGACGAGGCCGACGCGAAAAAATAGTAGAAGTGTTAGCCGAAGCTGCCCCCCGCGCCGAAGCTCGCCGGGCGCGCAATCGCCTCGGCCAGGCGACGCATGTATTCGGGACGTGGAATGTCGATCGCCCCCAAGCTGCGCGTGTGAGCGTTGGTCCATTGCACATCGAACAGCGTGTAACCGCGCTGGGCCAAATGCGGCATGAGCACGGCCAGGGCCGCTTTGGAGGCGTCCGTGGTGCGGTGGAACATTGACTCGCCGGCGAACAGCCCGCCAACGGTCACCCCGAGCACGCCCCCGACCAGCCGGCCGTCGCGCCACACTTCCAGAGTGTGGGCGTGGCCCAGTTCGTGCAGCGAAACGTAAGCGTGCTGCATGGCAAGGGTCAGCCAGACGTCGTCGTCGGTGTCTTCGCGACGCCGGGCGGCGCAGCCTGCCACGACGCCGGTAAAGGCCTGGTCGATGGTGAAATGGAACTCGCCGCGGGCCAACCGGCGGGCCAGTCGCCGCGAGACGCGTAGTTGTCCGATCTCGAAGATTCCTCGCGGGTCGGGCGCTATCCAGGCTACGACGCGCCGCCGCTCCACCTCGATCGGCATGGGGAAAATGCCGCGGCAATAGGCGGCCAGCAGCCAGTCGGGGCTCAGCGAGCCACCGGTCATCAAGAGGCCGTCGGGACCGGCCTGTTGGACCGGCGGGAAACGAGGCTTTTCGCGCGGATTTTGCATCGATTATACGATAGCCGAAGCGGCGAAATGGGTAAAATCCTGCCGGATTGCCGGCAGCCCGATAAAATAGCGTGACGCGGCATCGACCAGGCGTATAATTGCCAAAGGCCACTTTTTTTTGCGCAAGGGCATTTGTTCTCGCAAGTCATTCGGCCAAGGGCATAAACCGGGTGTGGTATGGATGATTTTGCTTCAGCGGCTGAAGGAACCTGGAAGGAGCCCCTGTCGTCGCTCGAGGGACGCGCCCCTATCGACCGCACCGACGAAGAGGTCCATCCACCGCTGCACATCCCTGCGGCCGCCGATCCGCCGCCATCGGACGAACCGGCCCGCCCGCTGACGATCCATCCCCTCGACCGGCGAGAGATCGATCAACAGATCGCCTTGGTCGAGACGCACCGCCTGCGGCTCGCCTGGGCCAAGCTGCTGTGGCTGCTGGCTTTTCTGGCGGTCTTGCTGGCGATCAGCTACCTGGTGCCCATGATCGCCGAGAATACCCAGTACGCCATGACTCGCGGCCGCCAACGCGCGGAGCGCGACTTTGCGCTCCAGCATTTGGAAGGTTCGCCGCTGTCCCAGCTTTCGCAGGCTTCGCAGATGGTATCGCAGGCGGTGGCCCCGAGCGTGGTGCATATCAACACCCAGGGGGGCGACAACGACATTTTCGCCACGCCCATGCAGAGGATGCGCGGCCCCATTCCGACCGAAGGCCAGGGATCGGGCTTCATCGCCGACGCCGGCGGCTACATCGTCACGAATCTGCATGTCATTCGCGATGCCCGAGAAATCATGGTGACGCTGGCCGACGGGCGGAAGGTCGAGGGGCGGGTTGTGGGTCTGGACAAAGAGACCGATCTGGCGGTGCTAAAAATCGAGGCCGACAAGCTGACCGCGGTTCGCTGGGGAGACAGCGACGACATCCAGGCGGGGGCCATGGTGTGGGCCGTCGGCAGCCCGTTTGGCTTGGAGCGGAGCATCACCTCGGGAATTCTCAGCGCCAAGGATCGGGCCGGCTTGGCGGGCAATGCTTTGCAAAACTTTCTACAGACCGATACCGCGGTCAATCCCGGCAACAGCGGCGGGCCGCTGGTCAGTACCGAGGGCCGGGTGATCGGCGTGAACACGGCGATCGTGGGCGATGCCTACCAGGGAATCAGCTTTGCCATTCCCAGCAATGTGGCCCGCGAAGTGTACGAGCGAATTCGGAGCGACGGGGCCGTTCGCCGCGGCTGGCTGGGCGTGCAACTCGAAGAAATGACCGACCAGCACGCCTTGGATCTGGGCCTCGAAAGCAAAACGGGGGCTTACATTGCCGACCTCGTGCAGCAGACGGGGAGCGGCTCGCCGGCAGCCCAGGCCGGCATCCAGCGGGGGGATGTCGTCGTCCGCTGGAACGACCAGCCCGTCACGGGACCGGCCGAGCTAAGCAACCTGGTTGCCAAGACTGAGATCGGCTCGACCGCCCGCGTGGTGGTGATGCGCGACCGCCAGGAAACGACGCTGGAAGTCGCCGTCGGCTTGCGTCCCGATTTTCCGTAAGTTCGGCCAATCGGCCAAATACAGTTTTCCACAAAAACCGTTGACATCTACCTTGCGAGGGGTCTAAACCAAGGGCATGTGCTGAATGCGCTCGATGAACACCCTCACCTCGGGCCAGAGGGTGACCGCGAGGGGCTGAAGGTCGGACGGCGTGCCGTTTCCCGGCGACGGGCGAAAGCTCTCATCGAGACTCGACCCAGGTCACCGTCGTCAACCAGAACCCGGAACTGATGATTCAAATCGAGAACTATCCCCCGTTCAGCCAGACCTGGAGCGTCGCCGGCTGGGTTCACGAATACGACGAGGTCACCCTTTCGAGCGACGTGCAGACGGTCACGATCGACTGGGGAGACGGCTCTCCTCTCACGGTCATCACCGACGTGATTCCGAACAAGCCCGAAGACCCGTTCGACGCCTCGCACGAATATCCGTTCCCCACCGGCAACTACACGATCGTGGTGACGGCCTACGACGACGACACCGGCTTCCACACGGTGACCGAAGGCGCGGTGGTCGATGCGCTGCGGATTGCCGGGGTCGGCGTGGAAGAGCACTACTGGGGGGACGACGACAACACCTGGTACGACGCCGGCGACTCGATCTGGACCAGCGACGAGCATCGCTGGACCACCGGGTACCTGCCAACCGAGGCGATGCCCACCGTCTGGCTGACCGAGTGGTTCGCGGAAGTTTGGGTGGGGCAAACCGAGCCGCTCGTCATCGACAACGACCCCTTCGCCACGGCCGACGGGGCGATCCCGGCCCTGGGCACGCTCCCCGCGGGGGACTGGTACGTGTATGCGGTGGCCCACGGCGAGTCGGTGCAAGCCGAGGCCCCGGGCGAGCGGATCATGGCGTATAGCCAGTCGGTGGAGTGGGAAGGAGTCGATCCGGGGGATGGGCAGACGAATCTTTTCATTCCCGACGAGGGACCGCTACGAATTTACCCCGAACAGAATCGTCCCGCCAACGCGGAAAATGGGGCGGGCGAGCCGCTCGATCAAAACCACGACAAGATCAACATCCCCGCGGATCGAGCCAACGAAAATCTTTACGTCAGAATCTTCGATCCCGACAACTCGCTCGCGGGGGACGCAGACCCCAACGATGACGAAGCACCCAACAAGCCGGTTGACAATTTGGAAGGGGGCGGCGATCAGTACTCGTTAGGGATCACCCCAGGCACCTCGGAATTCACCTTCCTGGCCGGCGGGCCGGCGACGGAGACGGAGGTGCTGACGATTACCAAGCCGCAGCCGGGCAACAACTTCCTCGCCGTGGCGCATCACACGGAAGCTACGTTCGCGAAGCTGTTCTTCCGCGAGGATGGCCTGACGCTGTTTTATTTCTTTGACATGGATAAGCGCGACGTTCCCGCGGCGCATCTCTCGCCCCTGCTCGAAGTCTGGCGGACCCTGTGGGTCGAGTCGGACCACATGGGCTCGCCCGACGCGCATGGAGCGACCCCTGGCACCTTCGGCGGGGTAACCGACGACGTTTCGATGACCCCTCCGAAGCCGACCATTGAGATGCTTGGCCAGCTCCTTTATCCCGCAAAGGTGTTCGTCGCGTACGCCCATCCGGAAGACGATACGCGCGACGAAACCCTTTTCGTGCATAACAAGTCTGATACAACGGTTCATCCCCCGGTGCGCGACATCGAGAGCGCCAAACACTTTTGGCACATTCACATGCTGGGGGCTTACGAGTGGAAAGTCGAACTCGACAACGACAACGAGGTATTGCCGGACACCAACACCGAGGATTTTCTCGTCGGGTGGTCGGAACCGGACGGTAATGATCCAACCAATTTCGTCTTTTACGAGACAATTCGAGACATACATGCCGAGCCGCAACTGCCGGGAATGGTCGAACTGCCAGTGCTTGAGGACCGCGTTTCCGCCCACGAAGCGTTGCACCGCTTCTTTGGCTGGCATGGAACGCGTCCCGAGGCTGACGAGGGGATCATGCACGCGCCCACTGCCATGACCGAGGAAACCATCGTCCTCACGGGCAGGCAAATCCAAGTCATCCAAAAAACGACGTGGCCCAAATGAAACGATCTTTTTCATTTGTCGTCTTCTTCGCGACGCTGGCAATCGGACAAACGGTTGCCGGAGCCGGACTGGAAATGACCATTCGCGCCCATCCGCGACGTGTGATCTTCGGCGACCCGCTCTACCTGGAGGTGACCATCGTCAACCGCGGGGAGGAAGTGGTTACTGGGCCCAAGCCTATTCCTGACTTGAACACAATTGGATTCCCAATTTACGATCCGCAGACACGACTGACGATCAATGCAAGCTCGGGAGGGGGAGGTGTTGGATTTCCTAGCGACGTTTCCTATCAACCAGGGCAGGCGGTTAAGCACTATTGGCACATCTATTTGCCCAAACTTACGCAAGTCGATAATAAGTTTTGGAAACCGATGCGAGATGGCGGAGGCGTCGTCCTTTATGCACAGCATGGCATCGCTCCGGGTCTGTTGCTGCGCAGCAATTTAGTGAATGTCGGGATCGGCAAGCGCAAAAAGTCGGAGATGCTCTTGCTGGAGCACTATGCCCAGAACGAGGTCTTGGGCTTTGAAGGAGGACCTAGTCCTGCCAACCTGGGAGTTAGCTTCAAAAGTCCGCTCAACCTGAAAGATACGCGGACGATCGGCGCCAACCTGCGGGCCGGGGAATTGCAAGACATGCTCTTTACGATGGTCAGTTTCCAGGAAGTCTTTGAAGCGGCTCCCGCCGACCAGCCGGAGCGCATTCGGATCCTAGTCAACAACCTGAAAAAGCAGCCCGACATCAAGCGCCAATGGCTGACCCAGGAGCTCCACCGGCTGGCAAAAACCTTTCGCATGGCCGCCGCGACCGAAGCGCTGCAAAAGCTGATCGACGAAGAGGCCAAGCAGGCCGAGTAGCCGTGGAAGGTGCAATCGTGAGGGTCGTCGTCTGCGTGCTTTCCAGGGTAATGGCGATGGTCGATTTGAAAGAGCTAAAGGACCGCGTTTCTGCCCACGAAGCCCTGCATCAATTCTTCGGCTGGCATGGAACGAAGCCGGAAGCGGATGAGGGCATCATGGACGTTGACGAAGTCCTAACGGCAATGACCACCGTGCTGACCGACGGGCAGATCAAAATCATCCAAAAGACGGACTATCCCGCATGACAACTTGTAAGGTGTGCGCGGCATTCCTTGCGGCCAGCTTGCTGTTCGCCAAGGCGAATGCGGCCGGCTTGGAAATGACGATCCGCGGTCACGCCAACGAGGTGGTGTTTGGCGACCCGCTCTATGTGGAAGTTACGATTGTCAACCGAGGCGACGCCGTGGCCACAGCGCGGTGTCTGTCGCACTATCTTGGTACGTTCCGATATGAAATCTACGATGTGGATCGCCAACTAATCTTTCGGCCTCCTGGTGGTGGTGGTTTGGGGGGCTGCGACCCCGTGACCTATGAACCGGGAAAGCCGGTTATCCATTACTGGAATACGTTCGTACCGGGACTGCTCTGGTTGAATCACCCATTTTGGCAGCCCAACCGTACCGAGCGGCAAGCGTACTTGATCAGCGCTGTTTACACGCTAGACAAGTCGGGGCAGGAGCTCCGCAGCAAATGGATTGATTTGGCGGTCGAGCCTCGACCTGATGACGAACTGCGCCATCTCGATCGTTGGACCTGGGCCGACCCGCGCGGCTTCCAAAATGTGCCGTTGCCCAGCAGCTTTGGCTTGCACCTTCGCGGGGTGCAGAATCCGCGGCAGACGCGGCAGTTTGCCAGTCAAATCCAGCCGGGGGAAATCGCCGACCTGCTGACGTTGACCCTAAAGCTGCAAGATCTTTACGCCGCGCCACCCGAAATGCGCGACGTGGGAACCCGCGATTTGGTGCAGTGGTTGAAAGAACAGCCGGACATTAAGCGGCAGGCGTTGACTAAGGCCGCGCACTCGTCCGCAAGTTCGCATCGGTTGCTCCTTCCCAGCGTCCCGGCTCTCGAGTCGCTACTCAAGGATGGGTCCAAGTGATCCGGCGGTTAAATGTCATGCTCGCTCGTCCACTGCTTATCTTGGCCGCTGTGCTGGCTCTCTCAGTCGATTGCTCGGCCAGAGACTTTGCCGTTACCGTGCAGCCGCACGTAAGTCGAATCGTATTCGGCGATCCGCTGTACGTCGAAGTGACCATCGTCAATACGACCGACAAGGTGCTCTCGGGGCCGACGCCCGATCCGGGATTGAACACGTTCGTGTTTGAAGTTCGCGGCGAGTATGACTCCGCGATTCCCGATTCCGATGCGCCACGGCTGCATGGCGGCGTTGGCCTCGATCCGCCGCGCGGCAAAATCGTTGAATTTCTACCTGGTAAGCCAAAGAAGTATTACTGGCATCTGTTTTTGCCCGACCTTAAGTCATATGACGATCCATTTTGGGAACGCATTCGTAAAGGCGGCGAGATTAGGATTAGCGGCACATACTACCTCGGCTCTCGTATTGCCAGCACGAACAAAGTGGAACCGGTACTTGTCCTTGCGCGCGATCCCGACGAACTGCGCGTGTTAGAGCGCTGGGCCAATGCGTAACCGTTCACGCCCCGGCTAGTGTTGGCGCGGTGGTTCGGGCGAAGTGGGC